>JBFLZV010000054.1:0-12461 GCA_040756035.1 Pseudomonadota bacterium | reverse complement strand
CGCCTCCCTGGAAACCATCACCCAAGTAGTGGGCACCATCACCGACATGAACACCCAAATCGCCAGCGCCGCCGAAGAACAAAGCGCCGTGGCCGAGGAGATCAATAAAAACATCGTGCGCATCAGCCAGGTGGTCGGCCAGACTGCCCACGGCGCCCAGCAGACCGCCCAGGCCGGCGGCGAAATGGCCGGCCTTGCGGCGCAACTGCAAGGGTTGGTGGGGCGGTTTAGGATATAGCGAAAGCAAAAGTGAGGGGTAAGGGGTGAGACGTGAGGAGTAAAAATCTTTTCACTCCTAACGCCTCACTCCTCACCGCTTCATCCCAACGCCATATTTCCGCCGCGCCGTGCGGCATCAGTTGTCAAGCTCCCGTCGTATCCTCGCGCAGCGTGTCCTGCGCATTTAAAAATCCCTGCTGAAACGAACACTTAGCCGGTGGCATAGCTCTTGCTTTGTTGACGGTAAGGTAGCGGGGTGGCGGTCAACACCATGCTAGGCGCCGCATGGATGCGCCGCCTCATTCTTCAATCACGAGAATGAGGCCAAGCAAAAATATTACTTTGCTTGGCGTGGTTGAAAAAGTCCTGGACGGACTTTTTCAATGTTCTAACAGCGGAGCTGGTTATGCCTATTGATGATGATGTCGAGCTGGATACCGAGAAAAAGGAACAGCCGCCTAAGAAACGCAGCATCACAAAAATAATTATCTGGAGTTTCGCCGGGCTGTTGCTGGTGGGAGGCGGAACCGGCGCGGGATTGTATTTTACCGGTCACTTGCCGATGTTCGCGGACGCGGCGGAGGGCGATGAGGCCGATGTCGCGTCCGATTCCGAGAAACCCAGTAAGAAGAACGGCAAGGATAAAAAAGGCAAAAAGGATAAGAAGAAAAAGGAAGAGCCTAAACCGGCTCTTTATCTTCCGCTCGATCCGCCGTTCGTGGTGAATTTCCAAGATCAAACCCAGGCGCGTTTTCTACAGGTCACCGTGGAGGTGATGGCGCGCGACCAGGAAGTAATCGATGCGGTGAAAACGCATTCGCCGGCGATCCGCAATAACTTGCTGCTGTTGTTCAGTAGCCAGACCTATACGGACGCGAGCACGCGCGAGGGCAAGGAAAAAATGCGCGCCGACAGCTTGGCGGAGATTCAAAAGATCATCAAGGAACAGGCCGGTAAAACCGGCGTGGAAGCCGTTTACTTTACCAGTTTTGTGATGCAATAACGCCATGGCCAACGCAAACCTGGATTTACTCTCGCAAGATGAGATCGACGCACTGCTGAACGGTGTGTCAAGCGGCGACGTCAAGACCGAGACGGCTCCGCCGCCGGAGGGCATACAGGCGTATGACTTCGTCAGCCAGGACCGCATCGTGCGCGGACGTATGCCGACGCTGGAGATGGTCAACGAACGTTTCGCGCGCTATTTCCGCATCAGTCTGTTCAATTTGCTGCGGCGCTCCGCGGAAATTTCCGTGGGCGCGGTACAGATGCTCAAGTTCGCGGAATACGTGCATAGCTTGTTCGTGCCGACCAGCCTCAATCTCACGCGCGTCAAGCCGCTGCGCGGCACGGCGCTGTTCATACTCGATCCGAAGTTGGTATTCATCGTGGTGGATAATTTTTTCGGCGGCGACGGCCGCTTCCGCGCCAAGATCGAGGGGCGCGAATTCACGCCCACCGAGCTGCGCGTCATTCAAATGATGTTGCAACAAGCTTACAAAGATTTGCGCGAGGCGTGGTTGCCGGTGATGCCGGTGGAGTTCGAATACATGAACTCCGAGGTCAATCCGCAATTCGCCAACATCGTCAGTCCCACCGAAGTGGTGGTGGTCACCACCTTCCATATCGAGTTGGACGGCGGCGGAGGCGACCTGCATGTCACTATGCCGTACTCCATGTTGGAGCCGATCCGTGAATTGCTGGATGCGGGCGTGCAGAGCGATCGCGTCGAGACTGACGAGCGCTGGTTGCTGACGCTGCGCGAGGAAATGAAAGAGGCGATGGTGGAGCTTAACAGCACGTTGACGGAAACGCAGATCACGCTGCGTGACTTGAAGAATCTCAAACCAGGCGACGTTATTCCGGTGGACTTGCCCGCCATGGTGACGGCGCGTGTCGATGACATCCCCATCTTCCGCGGTTATTTCGGCGTTTCGCGCGGTTGCAACGCCATCAAAGTAGCGGAGCCGGTTAAGCGCCCTCCGCACACGAGGTAAATACACATGAGCGATCAGGAAAATTCCACGAATACCGCGGACGCCGCGGCGGCATCCGACGACTGGGCGGCGGCCATGGCCGAGCAAACGCAGGCGGACGGCGCGGCGGCGCAAGCGAACGCGGGTGCGCCGAATGGCGCGGCGGCGGCGCAGCCGAATTACGCGCCCGCGCAGTTTCAGGATTTGCAGCCGGAAAATACCAATCTCCCGGCGGTGGGCGACGCCAACCTCGACGTGATCCTGGATATCCCCGTCACCATTTCCATGGAGATCGGGCGCAGCAAAATCAGCATCCGCAACTTGCTGCAATTGAACCAGGGTTCGGTGGTGGAACTGGATCGCCTGGCGGGTGAACCCATGGACGTGCTGGTCAATAATTGCCTAATCGCGCACGGCGAGGTGGTGGTGGTGAACGAGAAGTTCGGCATCCGCCTGACCGACGTGATCAGCGCCGCGGAGCGCGTGAAAAAATTGCGCTGACGCGGCATATCTTCCGCATCGCCGGAATCATGTAACGCTAGAGATGATCATGCCGCAGATAACCAAAATCCTCACGGCCGCGACAGCTGTTTTAGCCACGCTGTCGGGAACCGTGGCCGTCGCCGCCGAAAAATCCGCCGCGGCGTTGCAGCCGGCCGCCACGGAGAATCTTCTGCAAGTGACGCTGGGTTTGCTGGCGGTGCTGGCGGCCATCGTCGCCACTGCGTGGGTAGTGCGGCGCTTCATGCACGTGCCGGGCGCGGCGCACGGCGCACTCAAGATCGTGGGCGGTCTGCCGCTCGGCGCGCGCGAACGCATCGTGCTGGTACAGGCGGGCGAGACGCAATTGCTGGTAGGCGTGGCGCCGGGGCGCGTGCAGACCTTGCACGTGCTGACGCAGCCCGTGGCATTGAACGCGGAGGGTGCGCCGAACTTTGCGCAGCGTTTCACGCAGGCCATGCAGCACCCCTTGCTCAAGCGCGCGCGGCGTGAATCGGCCAAGCCGGAAGGTGCGCCGTGAACGCGCGCGTTTTTAAAATACTGGTCGCCGTATTGCCGGGCGTGTTGCCCTGCGCGGCAATGGCGCAGCCCGGCTTCGATGCGATCTCGGTAACGCCTAACGCCGACGGCAGCCAGACCTACAGTGTGAGCGTGCAGGTGCTGGCGTTGATGACGGCGCTGACGCTGTTACCCGCGGCGCTGATGATGATGACCGCCTTCACGCGCATCATTATCGTGCTGGCGATTCTGCGCATGGCGCTGGGCACGGCGCAGATACCTACCAATCAAATCCTCCTCGGCCTGGCGCTGTTTCTGACTATTTTCATCATGGCGCCGGTGTTCGACAAAGTGAACGAAGACGCCGTGCAGCCTTATCTAAACGAACAAATCCCGGCGCAGCAGGCGTTGCAGCAGGCCGCCGCGCCGTTCAAAAAATTCATGCTGGCGCAAACGCGCGACGGCGATTTGAATTTATTCACGCATCTGGCCGGCAAGGAAAAGCTGGAGTCGCCGGATAGCGTGCCGTTTTCGCTGCTGATGCCTGCGTTCGTGACCAGCGAACTCAAGACCGCGTTCCAAATCGGTTTCCTGTTGTTCATCCCGTTTTTGATCATCGACCTGGTGGTGGCCAGCGTGCTGATGGCCATGGGTATGATGATGTTGTCACCGCTGATTATCTCGCTGCCGTTCAAGATCATGCTGTTCGTGTTGGTGGACGGCTGGACGCTGGTGATCGGCAGCCTCGCTTCGAGTTTCTATTTATGAGCAGTTCGTTAGAAAACGAACTGCTCAGCGCCACAGGGATGTGCCGCATCGAAAATCAAATTCGTAAGAATTTGATTTTCGGGGCAAGGCGCGGACATGCGCCGCGCCTCAGCGAGTTGAAAAAGGCCGGGGATGGCGTTTTTAAAAAAATCGGGAGTGTGTCATGACGCCCGAAACCGTTCTCACCGTGATGCAGCAAACTTTGGAGGTCACCGTGATGCTGCTCGCGGTGAGCCTGTTGCCGGCGCTCGGTATCGGGTTGCTGGTGAGTATTTTTCAAGCGGCCACGCAGATCAATGAGATGACGTTGAGTTTTATTCCGAAGCTTTTGATCACCGTGCTGGCCATGGTGGTGGGCGGGCCGTGGATGCTGCAACTGATCACGGATTTCACGCAGCGTTTGATCGAAAACATTCCCAACATGATCGGCTGAGCGAATTATGAACTTCGGCGGCGCGGACATCAGCGCATGGGTGGCGAGTTACTTGTGGCCCCTGTTTCGCATCGGCGCGCTGGTCACCGCCGCGCCGATTTTCGGGTCGCCGGCGGTGCCGGTGCGCATCCGCGCCGGCCTGGCCGTGTTGCTGACTCTGGTGATCGCGCCGGTGATTCCCGCCGCGCCGGCCATCGAGCCGTTCAGCGCGGCGGGCGTGATGATTACCGTGCAGCAAGTATTGATCGGATTGGCCATGGGTTTCGCCTTGCAGCTGGTGTTCGGCGCGTTCGTGCTCGGCGGGCAGTTGATCGCCATGAGCCTGGGTCTGGGCTTCGCCGCCATGAACGATCCGATCAGCGGTGTCGCGGTGCCGACCATCAGCCAATTCTATACGGTGATGGTGACGCTGCTGTTTCTGGCGTTGAACGGCCACTTGGTGCTGATCGACGTGCTCGCGGAAAGTTTTCGCACGCTGCCCATCGCGCCGCAAGGGCTTACGCCGAACGGGCTGTGGGGGTTGTTGGTGTGGGCGGGACACTTGTTTTCCGGCGCCGTGCTGATCGCGCTGCCGGCCATGACCGCGCTGCTGATTATCAATCTCGGTTTGGGCATCATGACGCGCGCCGCGCCACAACTGAATATTTTCGCCGTGGGTTTTCTCATCACCATGCTGTGCGGTTTTGTGGTGATGCTGCTCACGCTGCCCAGCGTATTGCCGCCGCTATTAAGTCTCAGCGACGCGGCGTTCACCATGCTACGGCAACTGTTGACGGCGGAGGGTTGAGCCATGGCGGAGCGCGACGACGGTCAAGAACGCAATGAACAAGCGACGCCCAAGCGCCGCCAGGACGCACGCGAGCGCGGCCAAGTGCCGCGTTCACGCGAGTGGAACACGCTGACGGTACTGATGACCGGCGCCGGCGGTTTACTGCTGCTCGGCGCCGACGTCATATACGGTATGCGCGGATTGATGCACGAAGGATTGCATATCGGCCGCGCGCAGGCGTTTAGCGCAACCGCCATGACCGAGACGCTGCAACAGGCCGGATTGCATGCGCTCGGCGTGCTGGCGCCGCTGTTCACGATGCTGATGCTCGCGGCGCTGCTCGCGCCGCTGTTGCTGGGCGGCTGGTCATTCAGCGCTAAGGCGTTCAGTTTTAAATGGAGCAAGCTTGATCCTATCAAAGGCTTGGGCCGGTTGTTTTCCTCGCACGGCGCCATGGAGTTGGTCAAGGCGTTGGTGAAATTCGTGCTGGTCGGCGGAGTGACCGTGCTGTGGCTATGGCACACGCTACACGAGGTGTTGAACCTCGGCAGTGAACCGCTGGCCAGTGCGCTGGCGCACGCCGTCAGTTTATTGGGCTGGTCGTTTCTCGCCATCAGCGCGGCGCTGATTTTAATCGCCGTCGCGGACGTGCCGTTCCAGCTTTGGTACTACGCGCGCGAGTTGAAGATGACGCGCCAGGAAGTCAAGGATGAGGGCAAGGAGACGGAGGGTAGCCCGGAGGTGAAGGGACGCATCCGCAAGCTGCAACGCGACATGGCGCAGCGGCGTATGATGCAGGAAGTTCCCAAGGCCGATGTCATCGTCACCAATCCTTCGCACTACGCCGTGGCGCTGCGCTACGACGCGCAAAAAATGCGCGCGCCCAAGGTGATCGCCAAGGGCGCGGATTTGCTCGCGCTGCGCATCCGCCAGGTGGGCGAGGGCGCGGGCGTGCGCGTGGTGTCGGCGCCGGTGCTGGCGCGCGCCGTGTATTTCAGCACCGAGCTCGATCAGGAAATTCCCGCCGGCCTGTACGTGGCGGTGGCGCAGTTGCTGGCCTACGTCTATCAACTGCGTCAAGGCGCGGCGCAGCCCATGCCGGATTTCCCGGTGCCGGATGAATTCAAGAGGAATTGACCATGACGGAAGCAGTGCTCGGCGAACGATTACAGGCGATAAGCCGCAGCGGCTTGGGCGGCGTGGTGCTGTTGCTGACGATGCTGGCGATGCTGATTCTGCCGCTGTCGCCGTTCCTGTTGGACATTTTGTTCACCTTCAATATTTTTTTAGCGCTGGTGGTGCTGCTGGTGTGTGTGTACACGCAACGGCCGCTGGACTTCGCGGTGTTCCCGACCGTGCTGCTGCTCGCCACGTTGCTGCGTCTGGCGCTCAACATCGCCTCGACGCGCGTGGTGCTGCTGCACGGCCACACCGGCACCGACGCCGCCGGCCAGGTCATCAAGGCGTTCGGCGATTTCGTGGTGGGCGGCAACTACACGGTTGGCCTGGTGGTGTTTTCGATTTTGGTCATCATCAATTTCGTGGTGGTGACCAAAGGCGCGGGGCGCATCTCGGAAGTGAGCGCGCGCTTCACCTTGGACGCCATGCCCGGCAAGCAAATGGCCATCGACGCCGATCTCAGCGCCGGACTGATCAATCAAGACGAGGCCAAGGCGCGCCGTCTGGAAGTCATTCAAGAATCCGATTTCTACGGCTCCATGGACGGCGCCAGCAAATTCGTGCGCGGCGACGCCATCGCCGGTATTCTGGTTTTGCTGATCAACATCGTGGGTGGCTTGGCCATCGGTGTGATGCAACACGGCTTGCCGTGGAGCCAGGCCGTGCACAATTACGCGCTGCTCACTATCGGCGACGGCTTGGTCGCGCAGATTCCCGCGCTGCTGCTGTCCACCGCCGCCGCCATCATGGTGACGCGCGTGTCCAGCGCGCAGGACATGGGCGAGCAGATTCTCGCGCAGTTGTTCGGCAGCCCCCGCGCGTTGGCGGTGACCGCGAGCATTATCGGCATGTTGGGTTTGGTGCCGGGTATGCCGAACTTGGCGTTCCTCACCTTGGCCGCGGTGGCGGGCGGCGCCGCGTACATGCTGGCACAGCGCAACCGGCAAGAAGCTGCCGCACCGGCCGTGCCGGACGCGCCGCCGAGCAGCGAACCGCGCGAACTGAGCTGGGACGACATGCTGGCGGTGGACACCACCGGTTTGGAGGTCGGCTACCGGCTCATTCCGCTGGTGGATAAACAACAAGGTGGGCCGCTCATGGCGCGCATCAAGGGCGTGCGTAAGAAACTCTCGCAGGAACTCGGATTTTTAGTTCCGCTGGTGCACATCCGCGATAACCTCGAACTCGCGCCCAACGCCTATCGCATCACCCTTAAGGGCGTGATCCTCGGCCAAGCCGAAGTGTATCCGGAACGCGAACTGGCGATTAATCCGGGGCGCGTGTTCGGCAACTTGCCGGGGTTGCCCGGCAAAGACCCGGCGTTCGGATTGGACGCCGTGTGGATCGACCCGGCGCAGCACGATCAGGCGCAAACCCTCGGCTACACGGTAGTGGACGCCAGCACTGTAGTGGCCACGCATCTCAATCAACTGTTGCAAACGCACGCGCATGAATTGCTGGGGCGCGACGACGTGCAGCAACTGCTCGACACGCTGGCCAAGAGCGCGCCCAAACTGGTGGAGGAACTGGTGCCCAAGGCGTTGCCGCTGGGCGTGGTGGTGAAGGTGCTGCGCAATTTGTTGGAGGAAAACATTCCGATCCGCGACATGCGCAGCATTGCCGAGGCGCTCGCCGAGCATGCCGCCAAAACCCAAGACCCGGCGGCGTTGACCGCCGCGGTGCGCGTGGCGCTGGGGCGCTCCATCGTGCAGCACATCTATGGTCAGACGCGCGAATTGCAGTTCATCGGACTGGATCATGCTCTGGAACAGATATTGCAACAATCACTGCACAGGGGCGAGGGCGGCGGTTTCGAACCGGGTTTGGCCGAACGCATGCACAAATCCTTGACCGAGGCCGTCAGACGCCAGGAAATGGCGGGGCAGCCGCCGGTGCTGTTGACATCGGCGCCGCTGCGCCCGGTGCTGTCGCGCTTCGTGCGGCACGGCATTCCCGGACTGCACGTGTTGTCGTATGACGAGATACCCGATAACAAACAAATCAAGATGGTCATGTCGGTGACGTAACATGAAAATCAAGCGCTTTTTTGCCGAAGACATACGCCAAGCGATACGCCTGGTGCGCGAGGAATTGGGCTCGGACGCCGTGATTCTCTCCAACCGTTCGGTGAGCGGTGGCATCGAGATCGTCGCCGCCATCGACTATGACGAAGAATTGCTCGGTAACATGGCGAGCAGCGCGGCTGCACCGGCAAGGGGTGCGACTACGTCGGTGAGAAGAGAGGAGAGAGGAGAGAAGAGTAACACCTTACTCCTCACCCCTCACTCTTCACCGGTCGAGGGTGCCTCGTCCAACGACACGACCCCCAAGCCGAACATCGTGTGGGCGCAGGAACCGGCGCTGGTGGAGATGCGCAGCGAATTGAAAAATCTGCGCGGCTTATTAGAGGAACAATTATCCGGCTTGGCATGGGGCGATCTGGCGCGCCGTTATCCGCGCCGCGCCAAGATGCTGCGGCGCCTGACCGAATTGGGCCTGAGTCCGGCGCTGTGCCAGCGCGCCGCCATTGCTGCGGCCGAAGACGTCGACTTCGAACGTGCCTTCCGTCATGCCCTGGCGTGGCTCGCGCATCAACTGCCGGTCACGCACGATGATATTTTAACGCACGGCGGCGTGGTGGCGCTGGTCGGACCGACCGGTGTCGGCAAGACTACTACCATCGCCAAGCTGGCGGCGCGCTACGCGCTGCGCCACGGGCCGAATCGCGTGGCGCTGGTCACCACCGACAGCTATCGCATCGGCGCGCACGAACAACTGCGCATTTACGGACGCATCCTCGGCGTACCGGTGCGCATCGCCGCCGATTACAACGAATTACGCGCCACGCTGCACGCGCTGCGCGACAAGGCGCTGGTGCTGATCGACAGCGCCGGCATGAGTCAGCGCGATCCGCGTCTGCCGCAGCAGTTTGAATTATTCAACGCCGGTGCGGCGGATTGCCCGGCATTGAAAATGTATTTGGTGTTGGCCGCCACCAGTCCGGCGTCGGGCTTGACGGAAATTGCGCATGCCTTTCACGGCGCGCCGCTCGGCGGCTGCATCATCACCAAACTCGATGAGGCCGTCAGCCTCGGCGGCGCGTTGTCGGTGGCCATCGAAAACCAACTGCCGGTGGCCTATATCAGCGCCGGCCAGCGCGTGCCCGAGGATTTGCAGCCGGCGCGCGCGCACAGTCTTGTTATCCGCGGCGTCAGTTTGATGCAGCACACCGGCGAGTCCATTGAGGAAGAATCGCTGGAACTCGCGTTTGGAGGAATGGCCGTCCATGCTCACGCCTAATCCACAAGATCAAGCCGCCGGTCTGCGTCGCATTCGTGAGCCGCATCCCGTGCAGGTGATCGTCGTCACCAGCGGCAAGGGCGGTGTCGGCAAGACCAACGTGTCGGTCAACCTGGCCATCGCCTTGGCGCAGCGCGGCAAAGAGGTCATGCTGATGGACGCCGATCTCGGCCTCGCCAACGTCGACGTGCTGCTCGGCCTGCGCCCGCTCTACAATTTGTCGCACGTGCTCAGCGGCGAGCGCTCGCTGGAGGAAATCATCGTCCCCGGCCCGCAAGGGTTGCGCATCGTGCCGGCCTCGTCGGGCATCGCCGGCATGGCCGATCTCGGCCCCATGCATCACGCCGGCATTATTCGCGCGTTCAGCGAACTCAGCCAAGACTTGGACATTCTGCTCATCGACACCGCCGCCGGCGCATCCGACGGCGTGTTGAGCTTCGGCCGCGCGGCGCAGGAAATCATCGTGGTGGTGTGCGACGAACCCGCTTCCATCACCGACGCCTACGCGCTCATTAAACTGCTGAGCCGTGAACACGGGCAGCGCAACTTCCGCGTGCTTGCCAACATGACGCGCGACGCCCGCGAGGGCGGCGAATTATTCGCCAAGCTCAACAAGGTCGCCGATCGTTTTCTCGACGTCGCTCTCGACTACATGGGCGCCGTGCCGTACGACGATTATCTACGCAAGGCGGTGCAAAAGCAGCGCGCCGTGATCGAGGCGTATCCGCGCAGCAAGATCGCCACGGCGTTCAAGAATCTCGCGCAAAAGGCCGATAACTGGCCAATACGGGACCACGCCAGCGGGCACTTGGAATTCTTTGTCGAACGCCTGTTGCAAGGACGCAACGCGGACGCCGCCTACGGCACGACGGGGGCGGCGCTATGAACGGCCTGGCGCTGTACACCGCCACCCAACCTGGCGCGCAGGACGAACTCGTCAATCGCCACGCGCCGCTGGTCAAGCGCATCGCCTATCACTTGATGGCGCGCCTGCCGTCGTGCGTGCAGGTGGATGATCTTATCCAGGCCGGCATGATCGGCCTGCTGGAAGCGGCGCGCAACTATGACGCCGCGCAAGGCGCCAGCTTCGAGACCTACGCCAGCATTCGCGTGCGCGGCGCCATGCTCGACGAAGTGCGCAAGGGCGATTGGGCGCCGCGTTCCGTACACCGTAAGGCGCGCGCCATGGCGCAGGCGGTGCGCGAAGTGGAAAACAAATTGGGCCGCGACGCGCGCGACCAGGAAATCGCCGCGCACTTAGGAATGGGGTTGGATGAATACTACAGCATGCTGCAAGACGCCACCGCGTATCACGTATTCAGTTTCGACGAGATGGGCGTGGATGAGGGCGCGCTGGCGGAGGGTTGCGCCGACCATCGTCTTAACCCGTTCGAGGGTTTGCAGGGTGAGGATTTTCAACGCGCCTTGGTGGAGGCCGTCGGCGGTTTGCCGGAGCGCGAGCGTTTGGTGATTGCGCTCTACTACGACGAAGAAATGAATTTACGCGAGATCGGCGCGGTGCTGGGCGTGAGCGAATCGCGCATCAGCCAAATCCATGCGCAGGCGCTGGTGCGGCTGCAAGCACGTATGCGCTCGTGGGGCGAAGAGATAACCAGAAGGTAATGCAGAACGGAATGCATTGAACTGCATTAGGAGGTCGTTTTGGACAAGAACATGAAAATCCTCATCGTGGACGACTTTTCCACTATGCGGCGCATTATTAAAAACCTGTTGCGCGATCTCGGCTTCAATAACACCAGCGAGGCCGACGACGGTAATTCCGCGTTGCCCATGCTGCAAACCGGCAATTTCGACTTCCTGGTGACCGATTGGAATATGCCTGGAATGCAAGGTATCGATCTGCTCAAAGCGGTGCGTGCCGACCCCAAGCTCGCCAAGCTGCCGGTGCTGATGGTTACCGCAGAATCCAAGCGCGAGCAAATCGTCGAGGCCGCGCAGGCCGGCGTGAACGGCTACATCGTCAAGCCTTTCACCGCTGTCACGCTCAAGGAAAAGATCGACAAAATATTCGAGCGCCTCGAAGCCACCGCGTAAGCCCAAGGATAACCATCGTCATGAATACCGAAATAATCGATAACAATTTGCTGTCCAAGGCGCAAGCGCTGGTGCGCGAAGTGGAGGCGGACAACGAAACCCGCGTCAATGAGTTGCTGGATGACATCGCGCGTATGCGCGAGGCCAGCCTGTTCCAGGAACTCGGCAAGATGACGCGCGAGCTGCACGAGTCGCTGAACGGCTTTCGCTTCGACGCGCGCATCACCGACTTGGCCGAACACGACATCCCGGACGCCAAGGAGCGCTTGAACTACGTCATCACCATGACCAGTCAGGCCGCGCACCGGACTCTGACGGCGGTTGAAGAAACCATTCCGCTGTCCGAGCAACTGGAGCGACGCGCCGGAGAATTAAAGGGAAAATGGCAGCGCCTGCTGCGTAAGGAAATGAACAAGCAGGAGTTCAAGGAGCTGAGCCGCGAGGTCAGCGAATTTCTGCCGCTGGTGGAGGAAAAATCCAACAAGATACATAGCAATCTATCCGATGTTCTAATTGCGCAGGACTACCAGGATATCACCGGTCAAATTATTCAGCGCGTGATCTCGCTGGTGCAGGACGTCGAGGATAATCTGGTCAATCTCATACGCATATCCGGACAAAAAATGCAGCCCGCCACGACGCTCAACGGCGCGTCCAAGAGCGACTCCGCTTCCAAGCTGGAGGGTCCGCAAATCAATTCGCAAGGCCGCGCCGATGTGGTGGCGGGGCAGGATGCGGTGGACGATCTGCTATCGAGTCTGGG
>JBFLZV010000053.1:0-12787 GCA_040756035.1 Pseudomonadota bacterium | reverse complement strand
ATGAGAATCCTCGGGTTCGACAAATTCGCCGGGACCGTTTTGCTGGGAGCAAAACGGGACGCGCACAGCGCGCCCCTAGGGTGCGCCCCATGGATGGGGCGCATCAACGAATTTGAACAGCGGAGCGAAGCGACGCTGGCCCCGAAGGGGCGGAGGGCAGGATGCCCGGAGTAATCCTGGCACCCCAGCCAATTTTAATAGCGCAAGCCTCACGCAAAGGCGCAAAGCCGCAAAATTAAAGACGCTAAGGCCGTATTGAGTTTTGTAGAAATACTTAACAGTTTTCGTCGTCCCCGCGAAGCGTGGAACCAAGGCGGGGCCGCCGCACATTTGATTCCCGCTTTCGCGGGAATGACGTTTGTTGAATTAATCAGAGCTTTCTTAAATATTAGCGCCTTTGCGTCTTTGCGTGAGCAGATCTTCAAAACGGGGCAGGCATGTTCGACAGTAGAATGATGGTGTTTTCCGGTAACGCCAATAGGCCGTTGGCGGAGGACATTGTCAACCGCCTGGACATACCGCTGGGCAAGGCCGTGGTGGGGCGTTTCAGCGACGGCGAAGTCATGGTCGAGATCATCGACAACGTGCGCGGCAAGGACGTGTTCATCGTGCAGCCGACCTGTTGTCCGACCAACGACAACTTGATGGAACTGCTGGTCATGATCGACGCGATGCGCCGCGCCTCGGCGTACCGCATCACCGCGGTGATTCCGTACCTCGGTTACTCGCGCCAGGATCGCCGCCCGCGTTCGGCGCGCGTGCCGATCACCGCCAAGGTGGTGGCGAACATGATCGAAAGCGTCGGCGCCGACCGCGTGCTCACGGTGGATTTGCACGCCGATCAGATTCAAGGTTTTTTCGATTTGCCGGTCGATAACGTGTACGCCTCGCCGATTTTGATCGGCGATATTTGGAAACACAAATATCCCGACCTGATGGTGGTGTCGCCGGACGTGGGCGGCGTGGTGCGCGCGCGCGCCATCGCCAAACACCTGGACGACGCGGAACTGGCGATTATCGACAAGCGCCGCCCGCGGCCCAACGAGGCCAAGGTGATGAACGTGATCGGCGACGTGGAAGGCCGCAGTTGCGTGTTGATCGACGACCTGGTCGACACCGCCGGCACGCTGTGCGAGGCCGGGCGCGCGCTCAAGGAGCACGGCGCCGCCAAGGTGGTGGCGTACTGCACGCACCCGGTGCTGTCCGGCGCGGCGCTGCGCAACATCGAGAATTCGGTGCTGGACGGCGTGGTGGTTACCGACACCATACCGCTGAGCGCGGAGGCCAAGGCCTGCGCGCGCATTCGCCAACTCAGCATCGCCGGCATGCTGGCCGAGGCCATGAGCCGCATCAGCAAGGAAGAGTCGGTGAGCTCGTTGTACATGGATTGAGCCGGTGATGAGTAAGGGGTAAACGGTGATGAGTAAATAGTAAACCCATCACCCATTACTCATCACCATTAACCGCAGTTGTTCGCACTGGTCGCGGTGCGGATTTTTCGTTGTGTTGTTTGTAAGGAGAATTGTAATGAGAGAAACCTTTGAAATCATCGCTGAAAAGCGCAATGACGCGGGGAAGGGTGCGAGCCGCCGCCTGCGTCGCGCCAATAAAGTGCCGGCCATTCTGTACGGCGCCGCGCAGCCGCCGCAGCCGCTGGCGGTGGACCACAACGCCCTGTCCGTGCATCTGGAGCACGAGGCGTTTTACTCGCACATCCTCACCCTCAAGGTGGACGGCAGCGAAGAAAAAGTGGTGCTGCGCGATCTGCAACGCCACCCCAGCAAGCCGCGCATTTTGCACATGGATTTGCAGCGTGTGAGCGCCACGGAAAAACTGCGTATGCGCGTACCGCTGCACTTCGTGGGCGCCGACGTGGCGCCGGGCGTCAAGCAGAGCGGCGGCATCGTCTCGCATTTGCTGAACGACGTCGAAGTCTCATGTTTGGCCGCCGACTTGCCGGAATACGTCGAGGCCGATCTCACCAATCTGAAGCTCGGCGAGACCATTCATTTGTCTGATCTCAAGTTGCCCGCCGGCGTGGAGCTGGTGGCATTGATGGGACATCGCGACGCCGAACATGACCGTCCGGTGGCGACCATCCACCTGCCGCGCGCCGCCGTTGAAGAAGAGGCTAAGCCCGCCGCGGAAGGCGAGGTGCCGGCGACCGAACAGGCGGCGGCCGAGGCCAAGCCGGAAGCTAAAGGTAAAGGCGAAGGCAAGTCCTAACCCGATAGTGAGCGGCGGTCGTTCGGTGTGATCAACCTCATCGCGGGCTTAGGCAATCCCGGCCCCGAATACGAGCGCACGCGCCACAACGCCGGCTTCTGGCTGGTCGATGCATTGGCCAGCCAAGCCGGCGCGCTGTTCAAATTCGAGGCTAAGTTCAACGGCGCGCTGTGCAAGTATCCGGTGCGCGGCGACGGCCCGGCGCGTGATTGTTGGCTGCTCAAGCCGCACACCTTCATGAACCGCAGCGGGCAGTCCATCGCCGGCGTCGCCGGTTTTTACAAGATTCCCGTGACCGACGTGCTGGTGGTGCATGACGATCTGGATTTACCGGTCGGCGCCGTGCGCCTCAAGCAGGGCGGTGGCCACGGCGGCCACAACGGACTGCGCGACATCATCGCGCACTTGGGCGATAATTTTTTGCGTCTGCGCATCGGCATCGGCCACCCCGGCAAGAACAGCGATGTGGTGAACTACGTGCTACAACGCGCGCCCGCCGCGGAGCAAAAATTGCTCGACGCCGCGCTGGACGAAGCGCTGTCGGCCATGCCGTTGATCTTGAACGGCGATATCGAAAAGGCCATGCAGCAGTTGCATACGCGTCGTTAACTTTGATCTTACGCAGAAGCGCCGCGCCATCCTGTCTTTGAAGACAAAATTATTTTGCGGCCTGCGTGGAAAATTAGTTGAGTGAAAATTCATGGGTTTTAAATGCGGAATCGTGGGCTTGCCCAACGTCGGCAAGTCCACGCTGTTCAACGCGCTCACCAAGGCGGGCATCGCCGCGGAGAATTATCCGTTTTGCACCATCGAGCCGAACGTCGGCGTGGTGGCGATGCCGGAGCCGCGTTTGCGGCTGCTCTCGGACATCGTGCAGCCGCAGCGCGTGCTGCCTACCACCATGGAGTTCGTCGATATCGCCGGCCTGGTGGCGGGCGCGTCCAAGGGCGAGGGGCTGGGCAATAAATTCCTCGCGCACATCCGCGAGACGCAGGCCATCGCACACGTGGTGCGCTGCTTCGAGGACACCGACGTGGTGCACGTGGCCGGCAAGGTGAATCCGCTCGCCGACATCGAGGTGATCAACACCGAACTCGCGCTCGCCGATCTCGACAGCGTGGACAAGGCGCTCGCGCGCGCGGCGAAAAACGCCAAGGGCGGCGACAAGGAAGCGCTGGCGCAGAAGGCGCTGCTGGAGCGCGTACAGGCGCAGCTCAACAACGGCGTGCCGGTGCGCGCCATGGGCCTCGATAAAGAGGAGCACAAGCTGCTGCGAGAGCTGCACCTGCTTACCGCCAAGCCGACCTTGTATATCGCCAACGTCGCGGAGGATGGGTTCACGAATAATCCTTACCTCGATCAAGTGCGCGAGCTGGCCGCGCGCGAGGACGCGCGCGTGACGCCGGTGTGCGCCGCCATCGAGGCGGAGATCGCCGAGTTGGCCGACGAGGAGAAGGGCGAATTTCTCGCGGAGCTGGGTTTGCAAGAGCCGGGTTTGAATCGCGTGATTCGCGCCGGTTATGAATTATTGGGATTGCAGACCTATTTCACCGCCGGGGTGAAGGAGGTGCGCGCCTGGACCATCCCCATCGGCGCCACCGCGCCGCAGGCCGCCGGCGTGATTCATACCGATTTCGAAAAGGGCTTCATCCGCGCCGAGGTCATCGCCTACGAGGACTTTATTGCCTATAAGGGTGAACAGGGGGCCAAGGAGGCGGGGAAATGGCGCCTGGAAGGTAAGGACTACGTGGTGCGGGACGGCGACGTGATGCATTTTAGGTTTAATGTATAAAATCAGGGGAAAGGGAAAAGATACAAGGGAAAAGACAAACACAAAAAATCGTTGTAGAATTGTTTTCCTTGTATCTTTCCCCTTTCCCCTTTTCCCTGTTTTTTAAGGCTATGTAGCTCAGTTGGTCAGAGCGCGGCACTCATAATGCTGAGGTCGGTGGTTCGAACCCACCCATAGCCACCAATTTTACTTTGAAATTGTGATATTACCACGCTGTTTCTTCGCGGCTCATTGTCCCGCCGAATTCTCGAATCTGCCCGGTTCATTCTTCCGTCAGCTCGTTTACAAATCGCAAGCCCGCTCGGCGTAGATATAAGTTCGCGTCATACGCGAAATATTCGAGTATGAACTTTCATATAAAACGACGACCAAATTATTTAAGGAAGCTCTGAACAATTCCATCCTGCGCTACGCATCCTGCGCGGGATGTCCAGGGTTACACCTTGTAACCCGCGCGCGGCTTGCGCCGCTTGCTCATGGCCACCCGTTCGCAGCTTCACTGCTCGCCCAGGAATTATCAGAGCACGAGAAGCCAAAACAAAGTTTTGGCTTCTCTTCATTTTTCAAATACTTGCGTATTTGAAAAATGACGCTACATCCCTGTAGCGCAGGAACCTCTGAGTTACTCAGAGGTTCCTTAATCCTCCGTGAGGATTTTGCTCTAATCGGAGTTAATTTGAGTCATTACATAACGTTGTTTTAGGAGGTTGATCATGCCAAGTCAGGGAAAGGGAACGAGCAATCGCGGATTCGCGTCCATGGATCAGAAAAAGCAGCGCGAGATCGCCAGCAAGGGCGGCAAGGCCGCGCATCAAAAAGGTTCCGCGCACGAGTTCACTTCCGAGGAGGCGCGTGCGGCGGGAAGCAAGGGCGGCAAGGCCGCGCATGAAAAAGGCACGGCTCATGAGTTCACGCCGGAAGAGGCTCGTGAAGCCGGACGCAAGGGCGGCGAGCATTCTCACGGCGGCAGGGGATAAGAACCCGACTTAGCCGGCGTCGTGATAACAGCACGCAATAACGGCAATCGTAAAGAGTCGACCTTACGGTCGGCTCTTTACTTAGGGAAAAGGCACGCCGACGGCCCCACCCACGTGGCCGCTGGATACGCCCACGCCGATGCTGAAGCGCGGGAAGACAGCTTCGGGTTCGCTGGGCCACAGGTGGAGTTCCAGCGCTTGCAGCACCGGATAAAGGTAGGTGCTTTGCCCCAGCGCCTCTTGACGCACACCGTCTAAGTAGCCGCGCACGCTGAGCAGGCGTCCCGGCGCGAAATCCATGCTTTCCAAATATCCCGGTTGCAGTACGATCAAGCGTCCCAGCGGCGTGGCCGAGGTGTTGGGCCGGTCCCAGCCGGTAAGCGGATAAACCAGCAAAATAATTTCCGTGTGCTGTTCTAAATTGCGCACGGCGACGATGCTGCCGCCGAACAGCACTTGGCGATTGCGCACGGCGTCGGGGTTTTGCAGCGCTTGCGCGTAAGTGACGCGGCGGTCCACGTCGCGCAGCGCTGCTTTATTGAATGGCGAGGCGGCGCAGGCCGTCAGCAAAAGCGTCGTGACAGCGAGGAGCGCGGTGTAATGCGGTCGAACGTGCATGGGGCCACTCCTGCAACAATGCTTAATGCAGTAAAATTTCGCCATCCTTGGCGCGTCTTCAGTTTTCTATTAATCCCCAGCCCGGCCATCCTGGCCGGGCGTTCGACGCCTTCGGCGTCCCACCCAGACGCCGAAAACCGTAGGGCCAGAACGGATCGTAAAACGGATCATAGAAGGGATCATAATAGTATGGCGGTCGCGGATAATAAGCCGGCCGCTTCGGCCACAGGTAAATCTGTTCCGCTCGGATACGCGGATAGCGATAGTCGAAGCCGCCGATCTTTTGCGTGACCAGCGCGTCCAACGTGCCGGTGACGGTGACTTCACGGCCCTTGGCGTAGACGTCGGGATCGTGGAATCCGCTCGCGCAGGCGATGAAGCGGCCTTGCGTTGCGTCGCTCGATACGGGCCGGGCGTTGGCGTCCAAGGCGCGGCTCAGTATTTCAAAGCAGGTCTCGTTTTGGCCCGGTGTGGCGCTGATGATTTCACCGCCCCAGCGCACGCGCTGCCCCGTCGCGCTTTGGTTCTGCGCTTGCTGGGGCGTGAGCGTGCTGAACTCTCCGCGCAGCGACGCCGGCGGGACGCCGGCGCAACCGGCCAGCGCGAGCATTAGGAGAATGTAACCGGCGTAACGGCGCACGGATGGCGGCTGCATAATTTCTCTGACCGCGCGGCGATGGGAGTGTTGCAGCTTCGCAAAATAAAGGCGATGGCCTCGCGCCCGTTTGGTGAACCGCCGTCTTTAGTGATGATGCCCGCCGGCGCCGTGCACATGGCCGTGCGAAAGTTCTTCCTGCGTAGCCGAGCGCACCTCGACGACTTCCACGTCGAAGTGCAGGGTTTTTCCCGCAAGCGGGTGATTGGCGTCGAGCACCACGCCGTTTTCGGTGAGTTTCACCACGGTCAGCGTGACGGGGCCGCGCTCGCTTTCGGCGTACACCTGCATGCCGGGCATTAACTGCATATCCGGCGCAAAGCTCGCGTAGGGTTCCTCGAAAATGGCCTTGGGATTGACTTCGCCGTACGCATCGCGCGCGGGGACGGTGATCTTCGACTTGAAGCCGATTTCCGCGCCTTCCAGCGCTTGTTCCAAGCCGGGGATGATGTTGCCGTGGCCATGTAGATAAGCGAGGGGTTCGCCTTGGCTGCTGCTGTCCAGCACCGCGCCGCTGTCGTCGGTCAGGGTGTAGTGTACGGCGACTACCGTGTCGGAGGTTGCTTTCATGGGGGATATCCTAATGTGAGAGTGATATATACTAACCCGGTTATCGGCAAACTCCAATCGTTGACGCGCCCGCCCGAGCGGGGAGAGTGGGCGAGTCTTAAATTCCGGGGTGATCGACGCTAAAATAGCGGCTTTGGCAAGGGGGGATAATCGATGGACGCTTTACGGTCGGGCAGTGATGTTTTATTTATCTTGATCGGCGCGGTGATGGTGCTGGCCATGCACGCCGGCTTCGCTTTTCTGGAGGTCGGCACGGTACGCAAGAAAAATCAGGTCAACGCCCTGGTCAAAATACTCACCGATTTTTCCGCCTCGACCATCGCGTATTTCTTCATCGGCTACGGCATCGCCTACGGCGTGTATTTCATGCAAGGCGCCGAGGCGCTCGCCGCCAAGAACGGCTACGAACTCGTCAAATTTTTCTTTTTGCTGACTTTCGCCGCGGCCGTGCCGGCCATCGTGTCGGGCGGCATCGCCGAGCGCGCCAAGTTCAACCCGCAGCTCGCCGCGTCGTTTTTGCTGGTCGGATTTGTGTATCCGTTTTTTGAGGGCATTGCGTGGAATAATCACTACGGCATTCAAGACTGGCTGCTGGCACAGTTCGGCGCCAAGTTCCATGACTTCGCCGGCTCGGTGGTGGTGCACGCGATGGGCGGCTGGATTGCGTTGGTCGCGGTGTTGCTGCTCGGCGCGCGTCACGGACGCTATGGAAAAGACGGCCAGGTATTCGCGCATCCGCCCTCCAATATCCCGTTTTTGGCGCTGGGCGCATGGGTGTTGTCGGTCGGCTGGTTCGGGTTCAACGTGATGTCGGCGCAAACGGTCGAGGCGGTGAGCGGACTGGTGGCGCTCAATTCGTTGATGGCGATGGTGGGCGGCGTGCTGATGGCGCTGTTCATGGGCCGCAATGATCCGGGTTTCGTACACAACGGCCCGCTCGCCGGACTGGTGGCGGTGTGCGCCGGCTCCGACGTCATGCATCCGGTGGGCGCGCTCGCCACCGGCGTGATCGCCAGCGCGCTGTTCGTGTGGACGTTCACGCTGGCGCAAAACAAATGGAAAATCGATGACGTGCTGGGCGTGTGGCCGTTGCACGGCTTGTGCGGCGCATGGGGCGGCATCGCCGCGGGCATTTTCGGCGCGCAGGCGCTGGGTGGCCTCGGCGGCGTCACGTTCATGTCGCAGCTCATCGGCACGCTGCTCGGTGTAACCATCGCACTGCTCGGCGGTCTTATCGTTTACGGCGTGCTTAAAAAAACCGTGGGCATACGCCTGGATCAAGAACAGGAATTCCGCGGCGCGGATTTGAGCATCCATAAAATCGGTGCCACGCACGAGGAATAATTTTGCTAAAATGGATGATCAAATGAAGGTAATTTTATGCACATACAACCGCTGATTAACCGCTCGCCGGAGGTGATGGGTGGCACACCGGTTTTCGCGGGCACGCGCGTGCCGGTGCAAACCTTGTTTGATTATTTGGAAGGCGGCGAGACCATCGATGATTTCCTGGAGGGATTTCCCACCGTCACGCGGGAACAAGCGGTTGCCGTGTTGGAAGAAGCCAAGGCGATGGTATCGGCTTCGTGAGGGTGCTGCTTGATGAATGCATGGGCCGGCGTTTTGCGCGATATATTACAGATCACGAAGTTAACACGGTTCCGCAAATGGGCTGGGCCGGAATTAAAAATGGTGAACCCTTAACGCTGGCGGCCCGGCAGTTTGACGTGTTGGTGACCGTTGATCGCAATCTATTTTTTCAGCAGCGCCTTCCAAAATACGATATCGCGGTAGTGGTTCTTCGCGCGCACAGCAATCGGCCTGCGGTGTTGCGCACCTTGGTTCCCAAGATGCTCGAGGTCTTGCCCAGCGTGAGGCCGGGCGAAATTTTTCAGGTAGGTGTTTAGGCGATTGGTGTATGCCAAATAAAAAGCTTTACATTAAAACCTTCGGTTGCCAGATGAACGAATACGACTCCGCGAAAATGGCGGACGTGCTCGCGCATTCGCACGGGCTGGAGGCGACCGATGCGCCGGAGCAAGCCGACGTGCTGTTGCTCAACACCTGCTCCATCCGCGAAAAGGCCGAGGAAAAAGTGTTTTCGCAACTGGGCATATGGCGCGAGTGGAAAGAGGCGCGTCCGGAATTGGTAATCGGCGTGGGCGGTTGCGTGGCGAGCCAGGAGGGCGACAATATTCGCCGCCGCGCGCCGTACGTGGATATGATCTTCGGGCCGCAAACCCTGCACCGTCTGCCGCACATGCTGGAGAACGTGCTGCGCCGCCGCGCGCCGGTCATCGACACGTCGTTTCCGGAAATCGAGAAATTTGATCACCTGCCGCCGCCGCGCGCGCAAGGGCCGGCGGCGTTTGTTTCCATCATGGAAGGGTGCAGTAAGTACTGCACGTTTTGCGTGGTGCCGTACACGCGCGGCGAGGAAGTGAGCCGCCCGTTCGACGACGTGCTGTTCGAGATCACGCAGCTCGCGCGGCAAGGCGTGCGCGAAGTTACGCTGCTCGGGCAAAACGTGAACGCCTACCGCGGCGTGATGTGCGACGGCGACACGGCCGACCTTGCGCTGCTCATTCACTACGTCGCCGCCATCGACGGCATCGAGCGCATCCGCTACACCACCTCGCATCCGGTGGAATTTTCCGACGCGCTCATTCAAGCGTATGCCGAGGTTCCGAAACTGGTCAATCATTTGCACCTGCCGGTGCAGAGCGGCTCGGACCGCATTTTGAAATTGATGAAGCGCGGCCACACGGTGCAAGAGTACAAGGATAAAATCCGCCGCCTGCGCGCCGTGCGTCCGGATATCAGTTTGTCGTCGGATTTTATCATCGGCTTTCCCGGCGAAAGCGAAGCGGATTTCCACGCCACCATGGAGTTGATCGAGGAGATCGGCTTCGATCAATCGTACAGCTTTATTTACAGTCCGCGCCCCGGCACGCCGGCGGCCGGTTTGCCCGACGCCACGCCGCACGAGGTGAAGCAGCAGCGCCTGCATATTTTGCAGACGCGCATCAACGCCGCGGCGCAGGCCATCGGTCACGGCATGGTGGGCCGCTGTCAGCGCATTTTGGTGGAGAGGCCGTCGCGCAAGAATCCCAACGAGCTTGCCGGACGCACGGAAAACAACCGCGTGGTAAATTTTCCCGGCGCCAGGGATTTGATCGGCCAGTTCGTCGACGTGCTGATTACCGAAGTGCGCACCAACTCGCTGCGCGGCGAGCTTGCGCGCGCCGAACTCGCCGCCTAACGCCGGTGCTGGATTTTTACATAAAAAAGTCATATACTTATAGCCGTGAATAAGCGGCTTAAGCGCGATCCCGCTGCGGGTCATCTCGCAAGCGATCACCCTCAGTCCAACGATTTTGTCCTCGAGCCGGCCGATAATCAGCGTCTGGCGAATTTGTGCGGCCAATTCGACGAGCATCTGCGCCAGGTGGAGCGACGCCTGGGCGTGGAAATCAATAATCGCGGCAACGTATTCCGCGTGATCGGCGACGCGCGCCCCGTGCACGCCGCAGGCGCGGTGCTCAAGGACCTGTACGCGCAAACCGTCAGTGAGTCGCTCACGCCGGCGCGCGTGCATTTATTTCTCAATCAGGGTCAAGTAGATGCCTTGGTGCACGACGTGGAGTTGCGCGGCGAGGCGAAATTCAATCTCGGCCTGCGTACGCCGCGCGGCGTCATCAAGGGCCACAATCCAAGTCAGCAGCGCTACCTGAAAAATATCCTCACGCACGACATTAATTTCGGCATCGGCCCCGCCGGCACCGGCAAGACCTATTTGGCCGTGGCGTGCGCGGTGGAGGCGCTGGAGCGCGAGCGCGTGCGGCGCCTGGTGCTGGTGCGTCCGGCGGTGGAGGCCGGTGAGCGCTTGGGATTTTTGCCCGGCGATCTCACGCAGAAAATCGATCCGTATCTGCGCCCGCTGTACGACGCGCTCTACGAAATGCTCGGCTTCGAGCGCGTCGGCAAACTCATCGAACGCAACGTCATTGAACTTGCGCCGCTTGCGTATATGCGCGGGCGCACACTCAACGAGGCATTCATTATTTTGGACGAGGCGCAAAACACCACGGTCGAGCAAATGAAAATGTTCCTCACGCGCATCGGTTTCGGCTCCACGGTGGTGATTACCGGCGACGTTACGCAGATCGATTTGCCGCGCGATCGCAAATCCGGCTTGCGCCACGCCATCGAGGTGCTCAAGGGCGTGGCGGGCATCAGTTTCAGCTTTTTCAACGCGCAAGACGTGGTGCGCCATGAGCTGGTGCAGCGTATCGTGACGGCGTATGAGAGCTTTGAGCAGACGACTGCCGAGGGTTCACGGAGTGAGTAAGAAAACCGTGGGGCGTGAGGAGTTAGGAGTGAGGAGAAGAAAATCCGTGAGGAGTGAGGGGTTGGGCGTGAGGAGTAACACCTCACGCCTCACCCTTCACTCCTCACCGAAGATAGACATGCAATACGCCGTGCCGGAGCACGGCTTGCCTGCGCCGGCGGCGGTCAGACGCTGGGCCGCGGCGGCGCTGGGCGATGCGCGCGCGGAAGTAACGGTGCGCATCGTCGACGCGGACGAGAGCGCGGCGCTGAATCAAACGTATCGCCATAAGAGCGGGCCGACCAACGTGTTATCCTTTCCCTTCGAAGCGCCCGTAACAGCGCGCGCTACTGCGCGCCGTTATCTCGGCGACATCGTAATCTGCGCGCCGGTCGTGGAGCGCGAGGCGCGCGTGCAGCATAAAAGCCGCGAGGCGCATTGGGCGCACATGCTGGTGCACGGCTGCCTGCACTTGCTGGGCCACGATCATCAACACGAAGACCAGGCGCAAATCATGGAAGCGCTGGAGACCCGCATTCTGGCGAGCCTGGGCTATCCCGATCCTTACCTTGTAACAGAGGCTGTATGAATGACGACGGCGCATTAGGCCAAGAACCTCCGCAACGCTCGTGGTTCGAGCGCATCAGCCACGTGCTGCTCGGCGAAGACGAGCCGCAAAACCGCGAAGAACTCGTCAAGCTGCTGCGCGACGCCGCGCGGCGCAATCTTATTGACATCGACGCACTGGCCATGATCGAGGGCGTGCTGGCGGTTTCCGAGATGCGCGTGCGCGACATCATGGTGCCGCGCTCGCAAATGGTGGTGGTGCCGCGCGACGTCGATCCCGAGGAATTTCTGCCGCTGGTCATCGAGTCGGCGCACTCGCGCTTTCCGGTGATCGGCGAGACGCGCGACGAAGTGGTCGGCATTCTGCTGGCCAAGGATTTGCTGGCGTATTTCCAGGACAAGGAAGGCGGTAAGGGCGGCTTCCAGGTGCGCGATGTGCTGCGCCCGGCGGTGTTCGTGCCGGAGAGCAAGCGCCTGAACGTGCTGCTCAAGGAATTCCGCGCCAGCCGCAACCACATCGCCATCGTAGTCGACGAGTACGGCGGCGTGGCGGGACTCGTCACCATTGAGGATGTACTGGAGCAGATCGTCGGCGAGATCGAGGACGAGCACGACGTCGAGGAAGAGACGTTCATCCGCAAGCACCGCGACACTACCTACACGGTGAAGGCGCTCACACCCATCTCCGAATTCAACAAGCACTTCGGCACGCACTTCAGCGACGAGGAGTTCGACACCATCGCCGGACTTATCACCAATCACTTCGGACGTTTGCCGCGGCGTGGCGAGAGTGTACTGCTGGAAAATATACGCTTTAAGGTATTGCGCGCGGACGGGCGGCGTATCCATTTGCTGCGCGTGACGGTGCCCGCCGAGGCCCAAACCGCATCCGCGCCGACGCGTGAAGCACAGCGTTGAGGTTTGGACTGCCGGCTGGCGCGGCGACGCGCTGGCGCTGCTGGCCGGCGCGGCGCTGCCGCTGGCCTTCGCGCCGTTTCATTTTTTCCCGCTCGCTGTATTCGCTCCGGCCTTGCTGTTTTGGCTGTGGCTGG
>JBFLZV010000052.1:0-13090 GCA_040756035.1 Pseudomonadota bacterium | reverse complement strand
ATGTCCAAGGCAAAATTTGAGCGGACCAAGCCGCACTTAAACGTCGGCACGATTGGTCACGTTGACCACGGCAAGACCACGCTCACCGCGGCGCTGACCAAAGTCATGGCCGAGAAATTCGGCGGCGAATTCAAAGCCTACGACCAGATCGACAACGCCCCCGAAGAGCGCGCGCGCGGCATCACCATCGCCACCGCGCACGTCGAATACCAGTCAGCCAACCGCCACTACGCCCACGTAGACTGCCCCGGCCACGCCGACTACGTCAAAAACATGATCACCGGCGCCGCCCAAATGGACGGCGCCATCTTAGTCGTGAGCGCCGCCGACGGCCCCATGCCCCAGACCCGCGAACACATCCTGCTGGCCCGCCAGGTTGGCGTGCCCTACATCGTCGTCTTCCTCAACAAAGCCGACATGGTCGACGACCCCGAACTCCTGCAACTCGTCGAAATGGAAGTGCGCGAACTCCTCAATAGCTACCAATTCCCCGGCGACGAGACCCCCGTCATCGTCGGCAGCGCCTTAAAGGCCCTCGAAGGCGACCAAAGCGAGATCGGCGTCCCCGCCATCTACAAACTGGTCGAAGCGCTGGACACCTACATCCCCCAGCCCAAACGCCCCATCGACGGCGCCTTCCTCATGCCCGTCGAAGACGTCTTCTCCATCTCCGGGCGCGGCACCGTCGTCACCGGCCGCATCGAGCGCGGCATCGTCAAAGTGGGCGACGAAATCGAAATCGTCGGCTTAAAACCCACCCAAAAAACCACCTGCACCGGCGTCGAAATGTTCAGAAAACTCCTCGACCAAGGGCAGGCCGGCGACAACGTCGGCGTCCTGCTGCGCGGCACCAAACGCGAAGACGTCGAACGCGGCCAAGTCCTCTGCAAACCCGGCTCCATCAAGCCGCACACCAAGTTTGAAGCCGAAGTCTACGTCCTCAGCAAAGAAGAAGGCGGCCGCCACACCCCCTTCTTCAACGGCTACCGGCCCCAATTCTACTTCCGGACCACCGACGTCACCGGCGCCTGCGACCTCCCCCCGGGCGTCGAGATGGTCATGCCCGGCGACAACGTCAAAATGACCGTGAGCCTCATCAGCCCCATCGCCATGGAAGAAGGCCTAAGATTCGCCATCCGCGAGGGCGGAAGAACCGTGGGCGCGGGGGTCGTGGCGAAGATTTTGGAGTGATGAGTAATGGGTGATGAGTTGAGTAAAAAATAAACCCCATCACTCATCACCGTTTACCCATTACCGATTTTAAGGATTTTGATATGACCACTACCAGCCAAAGAATACGCATACGCTTGAAGGCGTTCGATCACCGCCTGATCGACCAATCGGCGCGCGAAATCGTCGAGACCGCGCGGCGCACCGGCGCGCAAGTGCGCGGGCCCATCCCGCTGCCGAGCAAGATCGAGCGCTACACGGTGTTGACCTCGCCGCACGTCGATAAGGACGCGCGCGATCAATACGAGATACGCACGCACAAGCGTTTGATGGACATCGTCGATCCTACGGACAAGACCGTCGATGCCTTGATGAAGCTGGATTTGGCCGCGGGCGTGGATGTGCAGATCAAATTGAATTGAAAACGGGTAATGGGTAATGGGTAATGAGAGATGGGTTTTTACTCATTACTCATTACCGTTCACCCATCACCGTTTTGAGACAGAGAACCAACATGGCAATCGGATTAGTCGGACGCAAAGCAGGCATGACGCGCATCTTTACGGATGAGGGCGTTTCCATTCCCGTGACCGTCATCGAGGTGGACCCCAATCGCGTGACCCAGGTGAAGACCCAGGACAACGACGGTTACCGCGCCGTGCAGATCACCTGCGGCGCGCGTCGCCCGTCGCGCGTCGGCAAGGCCGCCGCCGGGCACTTCGCCAAGGCCGGTGTCACGGCCGGACGCGGACTGTGGGAATTCCGCCTGGGCGACGGCGAAGGCGCGGATATTGCCATCGGCAATGAGCTGAAGGTCGATGTGTTTACGGCCGGCCAAAAAGTCGACGTGGTCGGCACGTCCATCGGTAAGGGTTTCGCGGGCACCATCAAGCGTCACCACTTCACCATGGGCGACGCCACGCACGGTAACTCGCTATCGCACCGCGCGCCCGGTTCTATCGGTCAGCGCCAGTCGCCGGGCCGCGTGTTCAAGGGCAAGAAAATGTCGGGCCAGTTAGGCAACGTGCGGCGCTGCATGCAGAATCTGGAAGTAGTGCGCGTCGATGCCGAGCGCAATCTGCTGATGATCAAAGGCGCGGTGCCGGGCCCGGAAGGCGGCGACGTGCTGGTGCGTCCCGCGGTGAAAGTCCGCAAGCGCGCGGCATAGCGGCATCTAAGGAGAATCGTTGTGGAATTAAATGTAACGCCCCTAGACAAGGGCAAGAAAGGCGCGGTGAGCGTGGCGGACGCCGCGTTTGGCTGCGATTTCAACGAGGCCCTGGTGCACCAAGTGGTGACCGCCTACATGGCGGCCGGACGCGCCGGCACGCACGCGCAAAAGACCCGCTCGGAAGTGCGCGGCGGCGGCAAGAAGCCTTGGAAGCAGAAGGGCACCGGCCGCGCCCGCGCCGGTACGTCGCGCAGCCCGTTGTGGCGCGGCGGCGGCAAGGTATTCGCGGCGGTGCCGGGCGATTATTCGCAGAAGGTCAACAAAAAAATGTACCGCGGCGCGATGCGTTCCATCTTGTCGGAACTGGTGCGGCAGGAGCGTCTGGTGGTGGTGGATGAGTTTGCCCTGCCGGAGATCAGCACCAAGGAGCTGGTGAGCAAGCTCGGCGCCCTTGATCTCAGAGACGTGCTGATCGTTACCGAGGCGCGCGACGACAATTTGCTGCTGTCCGCGCGTAATTTGCATCAGGTCGACGTACGCAATACGGCGGAGCTCGACCCGGTGAGCCTGGTTGGATTCGAGAAGGTGCTGATGACCGTCGGCGCGCTGAAAAAAGTCGAGGAGTCGCTGGCATGAGCCAAGAACGCTTGATGAACGTATTGCTCGCCCCGCACATCTCCGAAAAGAGCGCGACGGCGGCGGAGCGAAATAAACAATTCGTATTCCGCGTGGCCGGCGACGCCGACAAGCAGGAAATCAAGGGCGCCGTGGAAATGCTGTTCAACGTGCAGGTCGACAGCGTGCGCACCAGCAACGTGAAGGGCAAGGTCAAGCACCTGGGCCGCCGCACGGGCCGCCGCGGCGACTGGAAAAAAGCCTACGTGAGTTTGAAGCCGGGCTTTGATATCGATTTCATGGGAAATAAATAAAAAATCCAAAGCCAAGACGCTAAGACGCCAAGATTGATGATCATGAATTTTTGCACTGCAACTTTTACGGATAATAAACGGGATGGCGCCGTAAGCACTATTCCTTTGCGTCTTTGCGTCTTTGCGTTGAGTTTTTAGAGTTTAAGGAACGATTATGGCGCTTGTTAAAGCTAAACCTACTTCCGCCGGACGGCGTTTCGTCGTCAAGGTGGTGACTCCCGGGCTGCACAAGGGCGAGCCGCATGGGCCGCTTTTGGAAAAACAAACCAAGCGCGCCGGCCGCAATAACCAGGGCCGCGTCACTACGCGCCATCAGGGCGGCGGGCACAAGCAGCACTATCGTCTCATTGATTTCAAGCGCAACAAGGACGGCGTGACGGGCACGGTCGAGCGCATCGAGTACGATCCCAACCGCACCGCGCACATCGCCCTGGTGCTGTACGCCGACGGCGAGCGTCGCTACATCCTCGCGCCCAAGGGTGTGGAGGCGGGCAGCCAGGTGCTGTCCGGCGCGGACGCGCCGATCAAACCCGGCAATTGTCTGCCGCTGCGCAATATCCCGGTCGGCAGCACGGTGCATTGCGTGGAAATGAAGCCCGGCAAGGGCGCGCAGATCGCGCGCAGCGCCGGCGGCTCGGTGCAGTTGATCGCGCGCGAAGGCGCGAACGTCACCCTGCGCCTGCGTTCCGGCGAAATGCGCAAGATTCTGGCCGATTGCCGCGCGACCCTGGGCGAGGTCGGCAACACCGAACACAATTTGCGTTCCTACGGCAAGGCCGGCGCCAAGCGCTGGCTGGGCATTCGTCCCACCGTGCGCGGCGTGGCCATGAACCCGGTTGATCACCCGCACGGCGGCGGCGAGGGCCGCACCTCCGGCGGCCGTCACCCGGTCAGCCCGTGGGGTACGCCCACCAAGGGTTACAAGACACGCCGCAACAAACGCACCGACGGCATGATCGTGCGCCGTCGCAGCAAGTAAGGATGAAAAATAGCCATGCCACGTTCCGTTAAAAAAGGCCCGTTCGTCGACCTGCACCTCATGAAAAAGGTGGAGACGGCGGTGGCCACGCACAGCAAGCGCCCCATCAAGACCTGGTCGCGCCGTTCCATGATCGTGCCGGACATGATCGGCCTAACGCTGGCCGTGCACAACGGCAAGCAGCACGTGCCGGTGTTGATCAGCGACAACATGGTGGGCCACAAGCTCGGCGAATTCGTGCCGACGCGCACTTTTAAAGGCCACTCGGCGGCCGACAAGAAGGCCAAAGAAGCCGCAGCGGCTGGGTGAGCTGCCGAAGGCGGCAACCGTTTGGCAGGATTGCCAAACGGCACCGCACGCTAGGCGGCCCGTAGGGTGAGGCACATGGAGTGTCTCATGAACGCCGAGGCAGGATGCCTTGACTGGGGTTTATATAGAAAACCGATGTCGCGCCAGGAATGGCCAATACTTTAGGTGAGTTGAAGATGCAAACTATCGCTAAATTAAAATACGCACACATCTCCGCGCAGAAGGCGCGCCTGGTGGCGGATCAAGTCCGCGGCATGCCCGTGGATCGGGCGTTGCAGTTGCTGAGTTTCAGCAAGAAAAAGGCGGCGGACTTGGTTAAAAAAGTGCTGGAATCCGCCATCGCCAACGCCGAACACAATCAGGGCGCGGACGTCGATGAGCTAAAAGTGGCGGCCATCTGTGTGGACGGCGGTCCCGTGCAGAAGCGCATGCACGCGCGCGCCAAAGGCCGCGGTAGTCGCATCCTGAAGCGCACCAGCCACATCACCGTTACCGTATCCGATTAAGCAGAGGCTGCCCCATGGGTCATAAAGTTCATCCGACCGGAATACGCTTAGGGATCGTCAGCGACTGGACGTCCAAGTGGTACGCCGATTCCAAGCACTACGCCGAATATCTGAACACCGACTTACGGGTGCGCGATTTCCTCAAGAAGAAATTGGCGCAGGCCTCGGTGAGCCGCATTCAAATCGAGCGCCCGGCGCGCAACGCGCGCATCACCATACACACCGCGCGTCCCGGCATCGTCATCGGCAAAAAGGGCGAGGACATCGAGGCGCTGCGCAAGCAAATTTCCGCCATGATGGGCGTGCCGGTGCATATCAGCGTCGAAGAAATACGCAAGCCGGAACTGGACGCCTACCTGGTCGCGGAGAGCGTGGCGCAGCAGCTGGAGCGCCGCATCATGTTCCGCCGCGCCATGAAGCGCGCCGTGACCAACGCCATGCGCATCGGCGGACTCGGTATCAAGATCAACGTCGCCGGCCGCTTGAACGGCGGCGAAATCGCGCGCAGTGAGTGGTCGCGCGAAGGGCGCGTGCCGCTGCACACCTTGCGTGCTAACATCGACTACGGCTTCGCCGAGGCGCGCACCACTTACGGCGTGATCGGTGTCAAGGTTTGGATATTCAAGGGCGAGGCGTTCAGCGGCGCCGAGCAGGCTGAGCCGCAAAGCGGCGAAGGCCGGCACATGGACGTGGCGGCGGGCGCCGAAAGATAAGATGTCGTTGCGCCAAGGATGGCATAGAAAAATTTATTTATAGGCCAGTAGCTTAGATAGGAACAGTAGTTATGCTACAACCCAAAAGAACCAAATACCGCAAGCAAATGAAGGGCCGCAACCGCGGCCTGGCGACCAGCGGCAACAAGGTCAGCTTCGGCGAATACGGCCTCAAGGCCGTCACTTCCGGCCGCGTCACCGCGCGTCAAATCGAAGCTGCGCGCCGCGCTATGACGCGCCACGTCAAACGCGGCGGCAAGGTGTGGATACGCCTGTTCCCGGACAAGCCGATCACCAAGAAGCCGCTCGAAGTGCGCATGGGCAGCGGCAAGGGCAACGTGGAGTACTGGGTGGCGCAGGTGCAGCCCGGCCGCATGTTGTATGAGATGGAAGGTGTGACCGAACAGATCGCGCGCGAGGCGTTCAAACTGGCGGCGGCCAAGCTGCCGGTGCAGACCACGTTCGTCATCCGCACAGTGATGTAAGAGTATCCTCATGAAAGCCAGCGAATTGAAACAGAAAAGCATCGACGATCTAAACAAGGAATTGCTCGCCCTGACCCGCGAGCAGTTCAATCTGCGTATGCAAAAGGGCACCGGTCAATTAACCAAGCCCAGCGAAATGAAAAACGTGCGCCGCAACATCGCGCGCATTAAAACCGTATTGGGCCAGAAGGCGAACCAGGCATGACGGAAAAAACCAAAGTAACGCGCACGTTGACGGGGCGCGTGGTCAGCAACAAGATGGACAAATCCATTACCGTGTTGATCGAGCGCACGGTGCAGCATCCGGATTACGGCAAGTACGTGAAGCGCACCACGAAGCTGCACGCGCACGACGCGGACAACGTGTGCGGCGAGGGTGACCTGGTCACCATCGAACAGTGCCGGCCCATTTCCAAGACCAAAGCCTGGAAATTGGTCAAAGTAGTGGAAAAAGCCGCGCCGTAATGCCCTTATGAGTATTGGGTTTATTAATTTTTAGTGCTAGAATATTTAGCTTACTTCGTACTTTAGCGCCGTTGATGAAAGTAGTTAGGAGAGAGTCATGTTGCAAATGCAATCAACACTGGATGCGGCGGACAACAGCGGCGCGCGTCGGCTGATGTGCATCAAGGTGTTGGGCGGCTCGCACCGCCGTTACGCTGGTATCGGCGACATCATCAAGGTAAGCATCAAGGAAGCCATTCCGCGCGGTAAGGTCAAGAAGGGCGAAGTCTATGACGCCGTAGTGGTGCGCACGCGCAAGGGTTTGCGCCGCCCCGACGGTTCGGTGATCCGCTTCGACTCGAACGCCGCGGTGCTGTTGAACAACCAACAGCAACCCATCGGCACGCGCATCTTCGGGCCGGTGACGCGCGAGCTGCGCAGCGAAAAGTTTATGAAGATTATTTCTTTGGCGCCGGAAGTGCTGTAAGCACGGGAATGTTAGCCATGCGTAAGATCAAGAAGGGCGACGAGGTCATCGTCATCGCCGGTAAAGACAAGAGCAAGCGCGGCACTGTGCTGCGCGTCATCGAAAACGAGCGCGTAGTGGTGGAGAACGTCAACATCGCCAAGCGTCACACCAAGCCGAACCCCAATCGCGGCATCGGCGGCGGCATAGTGGAAAAGGAAATGCCGCTGCATATTTCCAACGTGGCGCTGTATAACCCGGTCACCAAGAAGGGCGAGAAGGTCGGCGTGCGGGTGCTGGAAGACGGCCGCAAGGTGCGTTATTTCAAATCCAACAATGAAGTGGTAGACAGGTAAGCACGTGGCAAGACTGCAAGATTATTACCGCGATACGGTGGCCAAACAGCTTATGCAGCAGTTCGGCTACAAGAACGTGATGGAAGTGCCGCGCATCACCAAGATCACGCTCAACATGGGCGTGGGCGAGGCGGTGGCCGACAAGAAAGTCATCGAAAGCGCGGTGGCCGACATGACCAAGATCGCCGCGCAGAAGCCGGTGGTGACGCTGTCGCGCAGTTCCATCGCCGGATTCAAAATCCGCGAGGGCTGGCCGATCGGCTGCAAGGTGACGCTGCGCCGCCGGCGCATGTATGAATTTTTGGACCGCTTGGTGAACATCGCCATTCCGCGTATTCGCGACTTCCGCGGTTTCAGCGCGCGCGCGTTCGATGGGCGCGGCAATTACAGCCTGGGCGTGAAAGAGCAGATTATCTTCCCGGAAATCGATTACGACAAGATTGATATGCTGCGCGGCATGGATATTACCATCACCACTACCGCCAAAACCGATGAAGAAGGGCGCGCCTTGCTGGCCGCCTTTAATTTTCCGCTGAAAAGCTGAGCGAGGAAAACATGGCAAAGACTTCCATGATCAACCGCGAGATCAAGCGCGTGCAGACCATTAAAAAATACGCCGCTAAGCGCGCCGCGCTGAAACAGCAGATGAGCGACCTGAACGCCACGGAAGAAGCCCGGCAAGAGGCGCGCCGCCGCTTCCAGATGCTGCCGCGCGACGCCAGCCCGTGCCGTGTGCGCAATCGCTGCCGCATCACCGGCCGCGCGCACGGTTTTTATCGCAAATTCGGCCTGGGTCGCAACAAGCTGCGCGAGGCGGCGATGCGCGGCGACGTGCCGGGACTCGTGAAGGCGAGTTGGTGAACGACAGTAACAAGTTGCAAGTGACAAGATGAAAACCAAATTTAGGGTTTTTCTTGTTGCTTATCACTTGTAACTATTCTTGTAATTTGGAACTTGGAACTTTTTTATGATGACCGACCCCATTGCAGACATGCTGACGCGCATCCGCAACGGCCAGACCGCTTCCATGGCGGAAGTGGTGATGCCGTCGTCCAAGATGAAGCAAGCGATTGCGAAGCTGCTGAAGGACGAGGGTTACATCAACGATTTCGCGGTGCGCGAAGTGGACGGCAAGCAAATGCTGGCCATCGTGTTGCGCTATTACGGCGGCAAGCCGGTCATCGAAAACATTCAACGCGCCAGCCGCCCCGGCTTGCGCATCTACCGCGGCAAGCAAAAGCTGCCCAAGGTCATCGGCGGGCTGGGCATCGCCATCGTTTCCACTTCCCGTGGTTTGATGACGGATCGCGCCGCGCGCGCCGCGGGCCATGGCGGCGAAGTGCTGTGTTACGTGTGGTGAGTTGAGGAACCATGTCTAGAGTCGCGAAAAATCCCGTGGCCGTTCCCGCCGGCGTCGAAGTCACCGTCAGCGGGCAAGCCGTCACCGCCAAGAGCTCCAAGGGCTCGTTGCAATTGAGCGTGCATAACCTGGTCGAGGTGGTGCGCGAGGACAAGCAGATCAAGGTCGCGCCGCGTGATGACGGCCTTCAAGCCAACGCCATGGCCGGCACCACGCGCGCGTTGATCAACAATTTGATCAACGGTGTGGCCAATGGTTTTTCCAAGAAGCTGGAGCTGGTGGGGGTAGGTTATCGCGCGCAGGTGCAGGGCAAGGTGTTGAATTTGACGCTGGGCTTTTCGCACCCGCTGAACTTCGCTATCCCCGCCGGGATCACCATCGAAACGCCCAGCCAGACGGAAATCATCGTCAAAGGCATGGACAAGCAACTGGTCGGCGAAGTCGCGGCCAAGATTCGCGCCTACCGCCCGGTCGAGCCGTACAAGGGCAAGGGCGTGCGTTATTCCGACGAAGTCGTCGTCCGTAAAGAAGTCAAAAAGAAATAACGTTAGGTAAGGTTTTATGTCTATAGACAAAAAGACAGCCCGTATACGTCGCGCCCGCCGCGCCCGCGCCAAGATTAAAGAGTTGGGTGCGATGCGTTTGTGCGTTAATCGCACGCCGCGTCATATTTATGCGCAGATCATCGCGCCGAGCGGCGCGCAAGTCGTGGCCAGCGCCTCGACGCTGGATGCCGCCGTCAAGAGCCAAGTAAAGTACACCGGCAATGCCGCGGCCGCGGCGGCGGTCGGCAAGGCGATAGCGGAAAAGGCCAAGGCCGCGGGCGTCACGCGCGTGGCGTTCGACCGTTCGGGTTTTCAATACCATGGCCGCGTGAAGGCGCTGGCCGATGCCGCGCGTGAGCACGGTCTGGAGTTTTAATCATGGTGAGCTACGACGTCCCGAAAAATAACGACGGCCTGCAAGAGAAGTTGATCGCCGTCAATCGCGTCGCCAAGGTGGTCAAGGGCGGCCGGCAGTTCGGCTTCGCTGCATTGACGGTGACCGGCGACGGTCAAGGCAAGGTCGGCATCGGGCGCGGCAAGGCGCGCGAGGTGCCGGCGGCCATCCAGAAGGCGATGGACGACGCGCGCCGCAACATGCGCAGCATCAGCCTCAAGGGCGGCACGTTGCAGTATCCGATCACCGCGCGCCACGGCGCGGCCAAGGTGTTCATGCAGCCGGCCTCCGAGGGCACCGGCATCATCGCCGGCGGCGCCATGCGCGCGGTGTTCGAGGTGCTGGGCGTGCGCGACGTACTGGCCAAGTGCATCGGATCGAGCAATCCCATCAACGTGGTGCGCGCCACGCTCAAGGGTTTGCAGGCGATGGCCGATCCGGAAAGCATCGCCGCCAAGCGCGGTAAGAGCGTCAGCGAGATTTTGGAATAAGCCATGTCCAAGCAAAAGAAACTCAAGGTGACGCTGGTGCGCAGCCATAGCGGCAGATTGCCGAATCACAAGGCGTGTCTGAATGGCCTGGGACTGCGCCGCCTGCACCACAGCGTGGAGTTGCAGGACACGCCCAACGTGCGCGGCATGATCAATAAAATCGGTTATATGCTGAAGGTCGAGGAATTAAGCTGATGCAGCTCAACACACTCAAGCCCGGCGCGGGCAGCAAACACAAGCCTAAGCGCGTCGGGCGCGGCATCGGTTCCGGCCTGGGCAAAACCTGCGGACGTGGCCACAAGGGCCAGCACGCGCGCGCCGGCGGTTTTCACAAAGTCGGCTTCGAGGGCGGCCAGATGCCGCTGCAGCGGCGTCTGCCCAAAACCGGCTTTACTTCGCTGACCGCCCAGGGGACCGCCGAAATCCGTTTGTCGGAACTGGTCAAGGCCGGCGGCAACGGCGTAGTTGATCTGCTGGCATTGAAGGCCGCCAATCTGGTGCGCCAGGACGTGAAGCGCGTCAAGGTGATCGCATCGGGTAAAATCGACAAAGCGTTGACCTTGCGCGGTATTGCCGTGACCAAGGGCGCGCGCGCCGCCATCGAAGCCGCCGGCGGCAAGATAGAGGATTAACGTGTCGGTATCCCGGTCAGCCATGGCCAATAGCTTGGCGGGCATGGGCAAGCTCACTGAACTCAAGCGCCGCCTGTTGTTCGTGCTGGGCGCGTTGCTGGTGTTCCGCATCGGCGCGCATATCCCGGTGCCGGGCATCGATCCGGTGGCGCTCGCCGCACTTTTCGAGCAGCAGCGCGGCACCATCGTCGACATGTTCAACATGTTCTCCGGCGGCGCGCTGGAGCGGCTTTCGGTGTTTGCGCTGGGGATCATGCCGTATATTTCGGCGTCGATCATTATTCAGTTACTGTCCACGGTGGTGCCGTCGCTGGAGCAGTTGAAGAAGGAAGGCGAGTCCGGGCGCCGCAAGATTACGCAATACACGCGCCGCACCACGCTGGTGCTGGCGGCGTTTCAGGCGATCGGCATCGCCATCGCGTTGCAGAGTCAGCGCGCCGGGGCTGTTGAGGTGGTGATCAATCCCGGCACGCAGTTCATATTTATCGCGGCGCTGACGCTGGTCACCGGCACTATGTTCTTGATGTGGCTGGGTGAGCAGATGACGGAACGCGGCGTCGGCAACGGCATCTCGATTATTATCTTCGCCGGCATCGTGGCGGGGTTGCCCTCGGCCATTGCCAGCACCCTGGAGCTGGCGCGCACCGGTGAGATGAACCCGCTCACCATTCTGCTGTTGTTCGCCATCGCCGTGGCGGTGACGGGTTTCGTGGTGTTCGTGGAGCGCGGCCAGCGGCGCATCACCGTGAATTACGCGAAGCGCCAGCAGGGACGCAGGATGTACGCCGGGCAGACCAGCCATCTGCCGCTGAAGATCAATATGGCCGGCGTGATCCCGCCGATCTTCGCGTCGAGCATTATTTTGTTTCCGGCCACGCTGGGCGGCTGGTTCGGCAGCAGCGAGGGCATGGGTTGGCTGCGCGACATCGCTACCACGCTGTCACCCGGGCAACCGCTGTACGTGATGCTGTATGCGCTGGCGATTATATTTTTCTGTTTCTTTTACACCGCCTTGGTGTTCAATCCCAAGGACACCGCCGACAACTTGAAGAAGTCGGGTGCGTTCATCCCCGGTATCCGTCCGGGCGAGCAGACCGCGCGCTACATCGACACGGTCATGACGCGCTTGACGCTGGCGGGCGCCGCGTATATCACTGCGGTGTGTTTGTTGCCGGAGTTTTTGATCGTGTATTGGAACGTGCCGTTTTATTTCGGCGGCACCTCGCTGTTGATTATCGTAGTGGTGGTCATGGACTTCATGGCGCAGGTGCAGGCGCACTTGATGTCGCACCAGTACGAAGGGTTGCTGAAAAAGGCGAACCTGAAGGGCGGTAGGACGGGTTTGCTGCGCTGAATGCAGCGCTGCTATGTATGTAATAGTTTTGGAGGCGAGGCGCCGAAGGCGCCAAGCGACAGGACGGGATGTCCTGGCTGTGATTTAGTAGAAAATTGCAGTTGCGCCAGGGCGGCGACGATGCTCCGCATGTAACGATTTTGGAGAAGTAAATATGAAAGTACGCGCCTCGGTAAAAAAATTGTGCCGTAATTGCAAAATTGTGCGACGTAAGAACGTTGTGCGAGTAATTTGCTCGGATGCTCGCCATAAGCAGCGTCAAGGTTAGGAGAAACAAATATGGCCCGTATTGCAGGCATTAATATTCCGGTGCAGAAGCACACCGTTATCGCACTCACGTCGATTTACGGCATCGGGCGCACACGCGCGCGCGACATCTGCGCCGCTGCGGGGATCGATCCGACGGTGAAGGTCAAGGACCTCACCGAGGGACAGGTCGATGCGCTGCGCAACGCGGTGGCGAAATTTACCGTGGAAGGCGATTTGCGGCGCGAGGTGTCGATGAGCATCAAGCGTCTGATGGATTTAGCCTGCTACCGCGGCTTGCGTCATCGCCGCGGCCTGCCGGTGCGCGGCCAGCGCACGCGCACCAATGCGCGCACGCGTAAGGGTCCGCGCAAGGCGATAGTGCGCAAGTAAACAGGCGTTCTTAAAAGATACGGGAAATTTTCCCGATTTGATTTCGCTCCGCGCGAAGTGAATTCGCGCGGAGCGACCCAAGGGGGAGAAGCGCGATTCTCCCCCAAGGGAATCCCCCAACGCGCACGGTCCCGCCCCAAGCGGCGG
>JBFLZV010000051.1:2500-13857 GCA_040756035.1 Pseudomonadota bacterium | reverse complement strand
CGCGCGACGCGCCCGGCGTTGAACAGACTCAGCACTATTTGCACCAGGCCGGTGAGGCAAATGGCGACCAGCAGCAGCGGGTACCCGGCGGCGAGATCGCCCGCGCCGAGCAAGATCATGCCGGCCAGGAGCGCCGGGGCGAGGCCCGCGGCGGGGCCGCTGATGGTGACATAAGCGCCGCCCAGAAACGGGAAAATCAGCCCGGCGATAATCGCCGAGATCACTCCGGTAACGGGCGGCGCGCCGGAGGCGATGGCGATGCCGAGCGACAGGGGCAGCGACACCAGCGCCACCTGCAAGCCCGCCAGCAGGTCGTAGCGCCAGTGCCGTAAGCCGCGCCAGCCGTTTTGCGGCTTGGCGGCGCTTGCCATCGCCTGGGACATGGAGCGATAATGCCCAGCGCAATGGATAAATAAAATTAAAATTTCATGATAGCTGTGATAGATTTTTATCTATGAAAGCACCGAGCCTGCCCAACATGCGCCACGCCACGCTGCGCCAGATGAAGGTGTTCGAGGCCATTGCGCGCCATTTGAGCTTCACGCGCGCCGCCGAGGAGCTGTATTTGACGCAGCCCACGGTGTCCATGCAGATCAAGCAGCTCGCCGACACCGTGGGGATGCCGCTGTTCGAACAAGTCGGCAAGCGCATCCATCTCACCGAGGCCGGCCAGGAGTTGTACGCCGCGTGCCGCGAAGTGTTCGATTGTCTGGAGCGCTTCGAGATGAACATCGCCAACCGCAAGGGCCTGAAGACCGGACGCTTGCGCCTCGCCGTCACCACCAGCGCCAAATACCTCACGCCGCGCGCGCTGGGCGCGTTTTGCAAGCTGTATCCGAATATCGACATCGCACTCAAGGTGACTAATCAGGATCGCGTGCTGGAGCGCATGGTCGAGAACCTGGACGATCTATACATCTTCGGCCAGCCGCCCGAGCACCTCGACGTGGTGGCGCAGCCGTTCATGGAAAATCCGCTGGTGGTGATCGCTGCGCGCGACCATCCGTTGGTCGGACGCAAGCGCGTCTCGCTGCAGCGCATTGCCGAGGAACCGTTCATCATGCGCGAGCCCGGCTCCGGCACGCGCACCTCGACGCTGCGCCTGTTCGACAAGCACCGCATCACACTCAAGGAACGCATGGAACTCGGCAGCAACGAGGCCGTCAAGCAGGCCGTCGCCGCCGGCTTAGGAATAGCCGTGCTGTCGCGCCACTCGCTGATCCTGGAAGGCGACCGCGGCGCGCTCGCGGTGCTGGACGTGCAGGGCTTCCCCATCATCCGCAACTGGTACGTGGTGTATCCGGCGGGGAAGCAACTGTCCGTGGTGGCGCAGGCGTTCCTGGATTTTCTGCGCGACGAGGCCGTGCGCATTACGCCGGATTTCTGCGGCGTCCCGCCCGCGCACGTGCGCCGCGCCAAGAAAAAATCCGCGCGCTGAGCGCGCGCCGCAGCGGAACGAAGCGGCGCGGTTATGGTCTTCTTAGAGGTCAGGCGCGCGGTTTATGGCATGCATATCAAGGAGAAATCATGCCGACACACATCAAGCTGGGACGCATCTGGGGCATCGACATCGGCCTGCACTACAGTTGGCTGATCATCGCGCTGCTCATCGTGCTGTCGCTGGCCGGGCACTTCACGCTCACCAATCCGCAATGGGGAGCCGGAGTGGTGTGGACGCTGGCGGTAATCACCGCGGCGCTGTTTTTCACTAGCATCGTGGTGCACGAACTGTCGCACGCGCTGGTCGCCAAGATGCGCCGCCTGCCGGTGAAGTCGATCACGCTGTTCGCGCTGGGCGGCGTCGCCAACATCGAAAAAGAAGCCGGCGACGCCAAGACCGAATTCTGGATGGGCATCATCGGCCCCATCACCAGCGCGGTGATCGGCGCTGTATGCCTGGGGCTGGCATCCGTGCTCGGCTGGCGGCAGGAAACCACGCCCGCCACGCCGCTGCTCGCGCTGCTGGTATGGCTCGGCTATATCAACATCGTGCTCGCCGCGTTCAACATGATACCCGGTTTTCCCATGGACGGCGGGCGCGTACTGCGCGCGATTCTGTGGTGGATCACCGGCAACGCTTCGCGCGCCACGCGCAGCGCAGCGCGTGTCGGCCAGTTTATCGCGTTCGGTTTCATCGTCATCGGAATTTTCCGCTTTTTCGGCGGCGCCGGTTTCGGCGGTCTGTGGCTGGCCTTCATCGGCTGGTTCTTGCTGGAGGCGGCGCGCGCCAGCCAGATGCAGGTCGATGTCGCCGCCAATCTACAAGGCGTGCGCGTGCGCGACATCATGGGGCGCGATTGCCCGGTGGTGGATGGCCGCATGAACGTACGAGATTTCGTCGACGATTATTTACTACGCAGCGGCGGACGCTACTTCATCATCGAAGAAAACGGCGCTGTCGCCGGCCTGGTGACGCCGCGCGACATCAAGGACATCGAACGCGCGCGCTGGCCTTACACCGTACTACGCGACGTGATGCGTCCGCTCGACGCCATGCACTCCATCGCCCCCGACGCGCCAGCCAGCGAGGCGCTGGAAAAGATGGGGCGTAATGACCTTAACCAATTGCCGGTGCTCGATGCGCGCGGCCGCCTGCAGGGCGTTATTTCGCGCGGCCACATCCTGCAATTTCTGGAAACGCGCGCCGAGTTGAATATGTAGAACCTGTCTCAATCCATTAATGTATCGTCATTCCGAGTGGAGCATGGCGGATATCCTGAATCCAGAGGTTGTTGATTCTGGATTCCCGCCCCCCCGGATCGGAGTCCGGGGTGACGACCTTGCGCGGGAACGACGCAAAGCAGGATGCCGATACTTTATGAAATAGGCTCTAAGCATTCACACTTTTTTTTGCTCGCGCGTGCTAATCAAGCTCGCCGCCACCGCTACCGCCAGAATCAACGCCACCACGCCCAGCGCCACGCCGATGGGTATCTTGTACCACGAGGCAATGAGCATCTTCACGCCCACAAAGATCAGCACGATGGCCAGGCCGTACTTGAGCAGATGGAAGCGCCCAGCCATGTCCGCCAGCAGAAAATACATGGCGCGCAGGCCGAGAATCGCAAAAATATTAGAGGTGAACACGATGAACGGATCGTTGGTCACCGCGAAGATCGCCGGGATGCTGTCCACCGCGAAGATCAAATCGCTGATCTCCACCAGCACCAGCACCAGGAACAGCGGCGTGAACCAGCGCACGCCGTCGCGCATAATCCAGAACTTTTCGCCGTGGTACGCGTCGGTGACGCGCAAGTGGCCGCGCATCCACTTGAGCGCCGGGTTTTGCGCGAGGTCCGGCTCGCGGTTGGCGAACATCAACATCTTCACGCCGGTGATCGCCAGGAACGCGCCGAATACGTACAGTATCCAGTGAAACTTGGCGATCAGCACGGCGCCCAGCAGGATCATGATTGCGCGCATGATAACGGCGCCTAGCACGCCATACACCAGCACGCGGCGCTGATATTCCGGCGGCACGGCGAAATAGCCGAAGATCATCAGAAAAACGAAGATATTATCGACCGCCAATGATTTTTCGATGAGATAACCGGTGAGAAACTCCAAGCTGCGCTGGTTGGCGACCTCGCGCCCCAGCGCGCCGTCCAGGTACCACCACAGCCACAGATTGAACAGCAGCGCCAACGCTACCCACAGCGCCGACCAAGCCAGGGCCTCCCTAGCACTCACTTTGTGCGCGCCCTGCTTGCTAAGAACCAGTATATCAACGGTCACCATCGCCACCACGAATACGATGAAGCCTAGCCACATCCACCATGTGCCTAACGTTTGTATTTCCATTTTGCTCAGTGCACCTCGTTATTTCGCCAACAGAATGCTGAAAAAGTCCGTCCAGGACTTTTTCAGCTAAGCCGTTCGCCGGATTAAAACACCGCGCCATCATACCTGCTCGGCCATAAGAAAATCCATCCCGCCGGCGCACATCGACAATACAATTTTTCTGAACGCACAGTGCGATGCGCTGTCCACTTTTAAAGGCTGCACGGACGCGGCTCGCCCTAAGCGTCCCGGCGGCTTTTCCCTGCAACTTGATAAACTATCAATCTTCACGGAGGATAAAGCATGTTTTTTTACGCTAAAAAACGGAGTGTCATTGCAAAATCCCATTTGTTGCACGCATTTAACTGGGTGCTGTTGACGTGCGCGTTTGCCGTAAGCGGCACGACGTCGGCCAATCAGCCGGGGCGCGGAGCGACGGCGGAGTTCGAGACGAGTTTCATGCAGTTTCTTGCCGACCATCATACCGGCGGTCTACCGCTGACGGAGCTGTGTATGCAGCGTGCGCAGTCCGATGAATTGATATCGTTGTGCCGGGTCGACAACGCCGTACAGCGCGAGCAAATCGCCGCTCTGCAAAGATTTCTGCTTGAATGGTACGGCACGGATTATACGCCGACCGCCAGCGCGGACAGTCAGCAAGTCGTGACGCGGCTTTCCGGACTCGACAACGATGAATTCGACCAGAATCTTCTGCGGGAACTGGGCCGCCATCACTACACAGCCGCGCAGCGTTCACTGGATTGCCAAGTAGGCATCGACATTGATCACCCCGACTTGGCAAGATTATGCGAAAGCGTCGTGTTCATGCAAACCACCGACATCGACGAAATGCGCCATATACTCTGTAATGATCACAACATCTGTGACTTTCAACCGTTCAACGGCAACAATAACGGCGCTAATGGAGTTAACGGTATCAATGGCGCCAGCGGCACTGATGGCACAACTGGAACTACCGGCGCCGTCGGCACCACCGGCGCTACGAGTATTCCAGGCATCGGCACCGACACCAGCACCACTCGCATAGTCGGCGCCGCCTCCGGTTAAAGCAGGTGACCCGCTTTTCTAACCAATCCCCCGGCCTATAAGCTGGGGGATTTTAATTTGTCCGATAGCAAAATATTTCTCACGCACCTTGTCTAATGGGCGCGCAGCCCATACATTAAGAAGCATCTGGCAACTTCCCGGCACTCATGGCCGTCTCTCTCAGCGATTCCATTGACCACGCCGCGCGTGTCGACTTGCCGATCAGCGGCATGCACTGCGCAAGCTGCGCGCGGCGCATTGAAGAGGCGCTCGCGCATACGCCCGGCGTGCGTCTGGCGCACGTGAATTTCGCCACCGCGCGCGCCACCGTGGAATACGATCCGCGTGCGACCGACGTGCGCCATTTGATCGACGCCGTTAAGCGCGAAGGCTACAGCACAAGCGTTGCAGCGGACGGCGGCGCGGCGCAAGACGCCGAACAGACCGAGCGCGCGGCTGAATCCAGCGATCTACGCCGCCGTTTCTGGGTGGCGGCCCTGCTCTCTCTTCCGGTATTGATCATCGCCATGGCGCACGGGCGCGTGGCGGCGTTGAATTTTCCCGGCGTCAACTGGCTGCAATGGGCGCTCACCACGCCGGTGGTGGTGTATTCCGGCTGGCACATCTACCACGGCGCGTGGATTTCGCTGTTACGCCGCGCGGCGGACATGAACACGTTGATCGCGGTAGGCACCGGCACGGCCTATCTCTACTCGACGGCGGCGACGCTCACACCACAATTTTTCGCGCCGGCCACCGCTGCGGAGCACCCGCCCGTGTATTTCGAGGCGGCGGGCGTCATCATTGCGTTGATTCTACTGGGCAGGTTGCTGGAAGCGCGCGCCAAGGGCCACACCTCGGAGGCAATCCGCCGCCTCATGGGCCTGCAAGCCAAAACCGCGCGCGTGCTGCGCGACGGGCGCGAAGTGGACATCCCCATCGAAGAGGTCGTGCCGGGTGATCGCGTGATCGTGCGTCCCGGCGAAAAAATTCCGGTGGACGGCGTGGTCGAAGACGGCGCCTCGGCGGTGGACGAATCCATGCTCACCGGCGAAAGCCTGCCGGTGGAAAAAACGCCGGGCGCGGAAGTGTTCGGCGCCACGCTCAACAAGAGCGGTGCGTTCCGCATGTGCGCCACCAAGGTCGGCAAGGACACAGCGCTGCAACAAATCGTGAAAATGGTGCAGGACGCGCAAGGCGCCAAGGCGCCCATCGCACGCCTCGCGGACGTCGTCAGCGGCGTGTTCACGCCGGCGGTGATTGGCATCGCCGTCGTCACTTTCGCCGTGTGGTACATCGCCGCGCCACCCGATGCGCGCTTGGAAATGGCGCTGCTTACGTTCGTGTCGGTGCTGATCATCGCCTGCCCGTGCGCACTGGGATTGGCCACGCCCACCGCGATCATGGTCGGCACCGGCAAGGGCGCGGAACATGGCATCCTCATCAAGGGCGGCGAGGCGCTGGAGACCGCGCATAAAATCACCACCGTCGTGCTCGACAAGACCGGCACGCTCACGCACGGCGCACCCACGCTCACCGACGTCAGCGCCGCGCCCGGCGTGGATGAGAACGAACTGCTGCGGCTCGCGGCGTCGGCGGAGCGCGGCAGCGAACACCCGGTGGGCGAAGCGGTGGTGCGCGGCGCCGCACGGCGCGGTCTGGAATTGAGCGCCGTCACGCGCTTCAACGCCATCGCCGGCTTCGGCGTCGAGGCACAGGCGGCGGGCCACGCGCTGCTCGTCGGCAACGCCAAACTGATGCGTGAACGCAACATCGCGCTCGACAACTTCGAGCAGTTTGCCGAGAACTACGCGCGCGACGGCAAAACGCCCCTGTACGTGGCCGTCGACGGCCGCCTCGGCGGACTGCTGGCGGTAGCCGACACCCTCAAGCCCGAAGCACGCGCGGCGGTGGCGGCCATGCACAAACTCGGACTCGAGGTCATCATGATAACCGGCGACCATCACGCCGCCGCCGCGGCGGTGGCGCGCGCGATCGGCGTTACGCGCGTGCTCGCCGAGATGCTGCCGCAGGATAAGGCCGCCGAAGTGCGGCGCTTGCAGAAAGAGAAAAAAATAGTCGCCATGGTGGGCGACGGCATCAACGACGCGCCCGCGCTGGCGCAGGCCGACGTCGGCATCGCCATTGGCGCCGGCGCCGACGTGGCCATGGCGGCCTCCGACATCACGCTCATCAAAGGCGACCTGCGCGACGTGGTCAGCGCCATCGCGCTGTCGCGCGCCACGCTGCGCATCATCAAGCAAAATTTATTCTGGGCGTTCGTCTATAACGTGCTCGGCATACCCATCGCCGCGGGCGCGCTGTACCCGCTCACCGGCTGGCTGTTGTCACCCATCATCGCCAGCGCGGCGATGTCGTTCTCCAGCGTGTCGGTGGTCATGAACAGCCTGCGGCTCCGACGCTTCAAGCTGAATTTTTATAGTAGCAAGAGCGAGCAGCTCATCCACTGACCATTGATCATAGGCGTGCGCTCCATACTTACACGCGAGCACCCGGCCGTCGCTCGCTATCAAAAAATCGGCGGGCAATCCAAGCATCCCCCGCCCTTTCGGCGGGATAACCGGAAGCTTCGGCAGTGAATTGATGACGCCGCGCAGCGCGACAACCCATACACGCGGATTTAAAATCGAGCGCAATGCGGACTCAACCCCAAATTCACCATAAAGCCGTTCTTCGGGATCCGCGATGACGGCAAACGGCGTATCAACTTGGTGACTCCGCAACGCCTCAGCCGTGGAACGGAAAACGATCACCTCGCGAATACCCGCCGCGCTAATCTCATCATGGCGACGCATGATGGAGCCCAGATGAAGACTGCAAAAAGGGCATCCCGCGAATCGGCGAAACTGAATGTGCACCAGGCGCTCCGGATCGGGTATCCGCACCCGCCCGGAATCGATGCTTGCAAATTCACGTTTACCGATAATCTGCCCCCTATGTATTTTTTTCATATCTCCTATGCGCTTTAGGCTTCATTACAAGCACACCGGGGATCGCGGCGCTTAATCGCCGGATTACATTCGGATCATTTTGAATTTTGGCCAGCATCACGATGCCCTCCATATAGCCGATAGTCGCCTGAGCGCTAGCGTGGACATCAAGAGGCGGCACATCACCGCGTTTAACCGCTTCGCGCAGAGCGTCTTCCACATAGACGGCCAGCTCCCTCAACCCCTGCGCAACTTTGAGCCGGATCGTCTCATCTTGCGTGCTCAGCTCGCAACCGAAAAAATCCCTCGACAACGTCCGGCCAAAAAGGCGGCTCCAAAATAAAAACCCAGGTAAATTCTGGTCGAAGGTTTTCTAAAGGCCAAAAAAAAGCCCAGTCGCAAAGACTGGGCTTTTTAATTTAAAAGCCTGGCAGTGACCTACTTTCGCATAGGATCTCCCACACTATCATCGGCGCAGAACGCTTTCACTTCCGAGTTCGGGATGGGATCGGGTGGTTCACGCTCGCTATGGCCGCCAGGCAAACTGGCTGAGTTGCGTAAAGCTACGCAACTCAAATACAAAAAATTCGGGAAGTTGTTGAAGGCGCATCAAGTATATTGCATTCGCTTAAACCAGTCATAACACACAAAACTGCTTGGGTGTTATATGGTCAAGCCTCACGGTCAATTAGTACTGGTTAGCTGCACGCATTACTGCGCTTCCACATCCAGCCTATCAACGTCGTCGTCTTCGACGGACCTTTAGGGAGCTCGAAGCTCCAGGGAGATCTCATCTTGAGGGGGGCTTCCCGCTTAGATGCTTTCAGCGGTTATCCCGTCCGTACATAGCTACCCGGCAGTGCCATTGGCATGACAACCGGTACACCAGAGGTACGTCCATCCCGGTCCTCTCGTACTAAGGACAGCTCCTCTCAAATCTCCAGCGCCCACGGCAGATAGGGACCGAACTGTCTCACGACGTTCTAAACCCAGCTCGCGTACCACTTTAAATGGCGAACAGCCATACCCTTGGGACCGACTACAGCCCCAGGATGTGATGAGCCGACATCGAGGTGCCAAACTCCCCCGTCGATATGAACTCTTGGGAGGAATCAGCCTGTTATCCCCGGCGTACCTTTTATCCGTTGAGCGATGGCCCTTCCATACAGAACCACCGGATCACTATGACCTGCTTTCGCACCTGCTCGACGTGTGTGTCTCGCAGTCAAGCACCCTTATGCCATTGCACGCATTGCGCGATTTCCGACCGCGCTGAGGGTACCTTCGCGCTCCTCCGTTACTCTTTAGGAGGAGACCGCCCCAGTCAAACTACCCACCATACACTGTCCCCCGCCCGGATCACGGGCGCAGGTTAGAACCTCGAAACTGTCAGGGTGGTATTTCAAGGTCGGCTCCATGAGGACTGGCGTCCCCACTTCATAGCCTCCCACCTATCCTACACAGACAGGCTCAAAGTCCAGTGTAAAGCTGTAGTAAAGGTGCACGGGGTCTTTCCGTCTTGCCGCGGGTATGCTGCATCTTCACAGCAAATTCAACTTCGCTGAGTCTCGGGTAGAGACAGTGTGGCCATCGTTACGCCATTCGTGCAGGTCGGAACTTACCCGACAAGGAATTTCGCTACCTTAGGACCGTTATAGTTACGGCCGCCGTTTACCGGGGCTTCGATCAAGAGCTTCGCCTTGCGGCTGACCCCATCAATTAACCTTCCGGCACCGGGCAGGCGTCACACCCTATACGTCCACTTTCGTGTTTGCAGAGTGCTGTGTTTTTAATAAACAGTCGCAGCCACCTGGTAATTGCAACCCTCATGAGCTTACGGAGCAAGTCCTTCACTCTCAAGGGCGCACCTTCTTCCGAAGTTACGGTGCTATTTTGCCTAGTTCCTTCACCCGAGTTCTCTCAAGCGCCTTAGGATTCTCTCCTTGCCCACCTGTGTCGGTTTGGGGTACGGTTCCACGTTATCTGAAGCTTAGAGACTTTTCTTGGAAGCATGGCATCGACCACTTCGGTCCGCAAGCGGACCTCGTCGTCAGTTCTCGGCATTAAACCCCCGGATTTGCCTAAGGGTTCTGCCTACTACCTTAAACCGGAACAACCAATCTCCGGCTGGCCTAGCCTACTCCGTCCTCCCATCGCAATAACGTGAAGTACAGGAATATTAACCTGTTTCCCATCGACTACGCATTTCTGCCTCGCCTTAGGGGCCGACTCACCCTGCGCCGATTAACGTTGCGCAGGAAACCTTGGGCTTTCGGCGTGCGGGTTTTTCACCCGCATTATCGCTACTCATGTCAGCATTCGCACTTCTGATACCTCCAGCATGCCTTACAGCACACCTTCGCAGGCTTACAGAACGCTCCTCTACCGCGTGCACTTGCGTGCACACCCGCAGCTTCGGTATATGGCTTAAGCCCCGTTAAATCTTCCGCGCGGACCGACTCGACCAGTGAGCTATTACGCTTTCTTTAAAGGATGGCTGCTTCTAAGCCAACCTCCTGGCTGTCTATGCCTTTCCACATCGTTTGCCACTGAGCCATAATTTGGGGACCTTAGCTGGCGGTCTGGGTTGTTTCCCTTTTCACGACGGACGTTAGCACCCGCCGTGTGTCTCCCGTGATTGCACTTCTCGGTATTCGCAGTTTGCAACGGTTTGGTAAGTCGGGATGACCCCCTAGCCGTAACAGAGCTCTACCCCCGAGAGTGATACACGAGGCGCTACCTAAATAGCTTTCGAGGAGAACCAGCTATCTCCGAGCTTGATTAGCCTTTCACTCCTATCCACAGCTCATCCCCGTCTTTTTCAACAGACGTGGGTTCGGCCCTCCAGTGGGTGTTACCCCACCTTCAGCCTGGCCATGGATAGATCGCCCGGTTTCGGGTCTACTCCCAACGACTTAACGCCCTATTAAGACTCGGTTTCCCTACGCCTCCCCTAATCGGTTAAGCTTGCCGCTGAAAGTAACTCGCTGACCCATTATACAAAAGGTACGCAGTTAGCCCTTGCGGGCCTTCCACTGCTTGTACGCATACGGTTTCAGGTTCTATTTCACTCCCCTCGCCGGGGTTCTTTTCGCCTTTCCCTCACGGTACTGGTTCACTATCGGTCGATAACGAGTATTTAGCCTTGGAGGATGGTCCCCCCGTCTTCAGACAGGATTACACGTGTCCCGTCCTACTCATCGTCACCCACACAATCATCCTTTCGCTTACGGGGCTATCACCCTTTATTGCCGGACTTTCCAGACCGTTCTGCTAAGATGGTTGTGTTTGATGTGACTGGGCTGCTCCGCGTTCGCTCGCCACTACTAACGGAATCTCGGTTGATTTCTGTTCCTCCGGGTACTGAGATGTTTCAGTTCTCCGGGTTCGCTCTGCATACCTATGTATTCAGTATGCAGTGACCCTTGCGGGCCGGGTTTCCCCATTCGGACATCTGCGGATCAAAGCCTGTTTGCCGACTCCCCGCAGCTTTTCGCAAGCTACTACGTCCTTCATCGCCTGTTATCGCCTAGGCATCCACCGTATGCGCTTATTCACTTGACCATATAACCCCAAGGA
>JBFLZV010000050.1:0-14435 GCA_040756035.1 Pseudomonadota bacterium | reverse complement strand
ATTATCTCGGCGATAAACTATATCCAATAATTTATCGCCATCGACCGGGCCGGTACACGCCCGGCCCGGTCTCACACGGCTCAGGGCCGCGGCAAGGCATCCATGCTGTGCTATTAACCCGGCAATCAATACCGACGGGTTAATAATCACTAAAACGCCGCGTCGATGCCGACTAGAATGTAACCTTCCTTGGTCTCATGACCGACGAAGCCGGGATCGTCGTCTTCCGATTGAAAATCCACCGTTGCCTCGATCACGCCCTTGACGTTGCGCATGAAGTAATACGAGGCGGTGGCGGTCAGGGTGTTGATCTCGATGCCCTCGAACACGGTGCCTGTGTTTTCGAAGTCGTTGTTGTCGGCGTAATTGTAGAGCAGAGAAAATACCCAGCGGTCGCTGTGGACGTAATCCACGCCAGCGAAGCCGCCGAACCAGGTGTAGTCTCGATCGGGATTTTGGTCGAGGAAATTGTCCCACTGATTCCACAACCCTTGCGCGAACCAATAGAGTTGGCCGTTATCACCCGACACGTCGATGCCCAGCACGCGCTTATCGGTCTTGCGCGCGCCGGTCTGCGTGCCGGCGTTGCCCGCGGCGATGCTCTTTTGTTTGCCGTTGAGTCCGAACAGGCCCACCGAAGCCGGGCCGACGTCGGCGCCGATGCGACCGAACACACTCTTATCGCGATCGTTGTCGAACAACCGATCGGGGCGGTTGAAGCCGGGGCTGTTGACGTTGAAGTTTTGATCGATGCCGTTGCCGTTGACAGCGCCCAGCGCCAGCGACAGCGGTCCTACGTCGCGGTCGAATAGTATGCCGCGATCATAGGTGACACCGGCCAGGCGATACGGCATGAAATCCTGCACGGTGAGGCGTGTCTCGCGCGGGAACATCAGATCGGAGAGCTGAAACTGACCGAGCTGCGCACCGACGCCGCTGCCGAATAGATCATCGTGCCGGAACCAGGCGTCTTCGATGGTGGTGGTGCCGTTGGCGCCTTTTTCGGCGAAGATGCCATAGAAATAATACGTGATGTGCTCCGACAACGGCGCGCTGGACAGCAGTTTAATGAGATAAGGCGCCTGAAAATCGAAGTCGGCGTCGTTGCCGGTGGGCCCCGTGACCGGGTCGATCTCCTCGCCCTGGCGACCGGTCACGTACGCCTGCGCGCGCAGCGCCAGCGGCGGAAACTTAGGCAGCGCCAGCATCTCATCACCTACGTCGGCGGTCGTTTCGCGCCAATTCGGCAGGCGATAATTATTGGCGATGAAATCCTTACCGAAGCTGTTGAGGCGCGGAAAGGCCGCGTGGCAGGTGACGCACGTCAAATTATACTGGCGCGCGAACACCGGCATCGCTTGCGCGGGCTGGGCCAGACTCGCCAGCAGCGTGGTGATCCACACCACGCAAAGCGGCGACTTCCAAAGAGAACTGTTCATAGCAAACCTCCTTGTCAGTAAGAAAACAACGATGCGCCGATACGAAATGTATCGTGCTCAAGGACAACCATAGAGATAGACAGCGAAGCTGAGCTATTGCTCGAAAGAACGTGCCGTGTAAGCGCAGCGAAACAATCTAGGAGGTTTCGCGCGGAGTATTATTTTGATCGAGACTTTTAATATGTTCGCGCACACCCCATAGCAACCCCAAACCCGGCAGGGCGATCAGCGCGGTGATGAAGAAAAACACCGCCCAACCAACCGCTTCCACCAAGAAGCCGGACGGCACGCCGATGAACACGCGCCCCACCGAGGCGAGCGCGGACAGCAGCGCGAATTGCGTGGCGGTGTAACGGTGATTGCACAGCGCCATGAGCAGCGCCACGAACGCCGCCGTGCCCATGCCGCCGGCCAGATTCTCGAAAGCCACCGCCGTCACCATCAGCGCATAACTTTTACCGGCCCAAGCCAGCACCATAAACGACAAATTCGACAGCGCCTGCAGCGCGCCGAACACCAGCAACGCGCGCAGCAAACCGAGGCGCGCCATCAACGCCCCGCCGAACAGCGCGCCGACAATCAACGCGACGAGCCCCAAGCCCTTGTTGATGGTCCCCACCTCGCCCACCGAAAAACCCACGCCGCGGATCAAAAACGCCGTGGTAAGGCTGCCGGCGAAGGCATCGCCCAGCTTGTACAGCACGATCAGCAACAACAGCGCGATGGCCGCGCGGCGCGTGAAAAATTCGTGCAGCGGCTCCCACACCGCCTCTTGCAACGTGCGCGGCGGTGTAACGCGCAATTCCGGCTCCGGGCCGATGAGCGTGGCCGCCACGCCCAGGCCGAGCAGTGCCGCCATCAATAAATAGGTGGACTGCCAACCGATCTGCGCGGACAGCACCAGCGCCAACGCCCCCGACACCAGCATGGCGATGCGGTAACCCATCACCGACACGGCGGCGCCCATGCCGCGCTCCGCCGGGCGCAGCACGTCGGCGCGGTAAGCATCGAACACGATATCTTGCGAGGCTGACAGCAACGCCACCAGCAACGCCAGCGCCGCCAAGGCCCACGGCGCATGCTGCGGCGACGACAAGCCCAGCGCCGTGATGGCGAACATCAGGCCAAGCTGCATGGCCAGCATCCACCCGCGCCGCCGCCCCAGCCACGGCGGCACAAACCGATCCATGAGCGGCGCCCATAGAAATTTCAACGTGTACGGCAACCCCACCAACGAAAAAATACCGATGGTGCGCAGATCCACGCCCTCCACCGTCATCCACGCTTGCAGCGTGCCGCCGGTCAACGCCAACGGCAACCCGGAGGCAAATCCCAAAAACAGCATCACCCCCACGCGGCGGTTGGTGAAAATGGCGAGGTAATTTTTCAAGCGGTAAGGCGGGCACGTCGTCCGTGCCCTCGTGTTTCACTATTCACAAAACATCTCCGCAGGGTGGGCACGCCGTTCGTGCCCACGCGGTTACTACAAAGTATAATCATAATCCACCGTCAACGGCGCGTGATCGGAGAAACGTTCCGCTTTGTAGATGGAGGCCGATTTTACCCTGGAGGCCAGACCCGGTGTGATGACTTGGTAGTCGATGCGCCAGCCGACGTTCTTGGCCCAGGCCTGGCCGCGATTTGACCACCAGGTGTATTGCTCCGGCTCCTGATTCACCACGCGAAACGCATCTACGAAGCCGAGCTTGCCGAACAGTTGATCCATCCAGGCGCGCTCTTCGGGGAGGAAGCCGGAATTTTTTTGGTTGCTGCGCCAGTTTTTGAGGTCGATGTTTTTGTGCGCGATGTTCCAGTCGCCGCAAATGATGTATTCGCGTTTGCTTTTGCGCATTTTTTTCAGCACCGGCACCAAGCGCTTCAGAACATCGAATTTCACCGCCTGGCGATGTTCACCGGAGGAACCTGAGGGAAGATAGAGGGACACCACGGAGAGCTTGCCGAAACGCGCTTCGATGTAGCGCGCCTCGGCGTCCACGTCCGGCCAGCCCAGGCCCACGATGACCTTATCCGGTTCCTTGCGGGTATATAGCGCCACGCCGCTGTAGCCTTTTTTCTCGGCGTCGTGAAAATAGGCGTAATAGCCGGACGGGATGAATTGTTCCTTGGGCAGTTGATGCTCCTGCGCTTTGGTTTCTTGCAGGCACACTATGTCGGCCTGTTGTTTCGCCAGCCACTTGAAGAAACCCTTGCTGGCCGCGGAACGGATGCCGTTGACGTTGAGCGTGATGACGCGCATGGCGGGCATCCTACCTAAAATCGGCGCGCCGCGCACGTCGACTTCGATGTCGGAGGGGCGCGGTGCATCGGTTTGCTTTTTTTCTCTTGTATCTTTTCGCTCTTCTCTTGTATCTTGGCTTCATGCACGACTATCAACGCGACTTTCTCGACTTTGCGCTATCCATCGGCGCGCTGCGCTTCGGCGCGTTTACCTTGAAATCCGGGCGCGTCAGCCCCTACTTCTTCAACAGCGGTTTGTTCAATACCGGCGACCGGCTCGCGCGCCTGGGCAAGGCGTATGCCGCGGCCATCAGCCAGTCCGGCGTCGCCTATGACATGTTGTTCGGCCCGGCCTACAAGGGCATCCCGCTGGTGACGGCCGCCGCCATTGCTTTGGCCGAGCACCATCAACGCGACGTGTCCTATGCTTTTAATCGCAAGGAGACCAAAGACCACGGCGAAGGGGGGATGCTGATCGGCGCGCCGTTGGCAGGCAAGGTACTGATTATCGACGACGTTATCACAGCAGGAACCTCGGTGCGGGAATCGGTCGAAATTATTCGGGGGGCGGGCGCCGAACTCGCCGGCGTGGTAATCGCCCTCGACCGCCAGGAACGCGGCCAGGGTACGCAGTCCGCCGCGCAAGAGACGGAGGCCGCGCACCGGGCGCCGGTGTTGAGCATTGCCACGCTGGAGATCTTGATGAAATATGCGGCGGAGCGGCCCGAGGTACGCCCCCATTTAGAGGCGATTCGTGCCTACCGTGCCGAGTACGGGGTCTAGGCGGCGCGGTTTATGCAGCGCTATGGCAGGCCGAGCGGATAAACCAATTGACGACCTATAAAAGGCATTAAAGAGGCAAAATTCGCCCAATTTCGCCAAAATAGTTAAACTTGGCAAAATTCAGAAACAGTATTAAATTTAACCATGGACGGCTCAGCGCTACTTCATTATAGTAGCGCCAACCGTTTACTTAGGAGTGTTACATGCTTGATGGTCTATTAAACCTCACCCTATGGGGTTACGTCGCCGCCGCCCTGCTGCTTACCCATATCACTATTGCCGGCGTCACGATCTTTTTACACCGCCACCAGGCGCACCGGGCACTCGACCTACACCCGGCGGTCAGCCACTTCTTCCGCTTCTGGCTATGGCTAACCACGGGCATGGTCACCAAGGAATGGGCCGCCATCCATCGCAAACATCACGCCAAATGCGAAACCCCGGACGACCCGCACAGCCCGCAAGTTCTGGGCATTCATAAGGTGTTGTGGGAAGGCGCGGAACTGTACCGCGCGGAAGCCAAGAACCAGAACACCCTGGAAAAATTCGGCCACGGCACGCCCGATGACTGGCTGGAACGCAACCTGTATACGCGTCACAGCGGCAAGGGTGTCGTGCTCATGCTGTTCATCGATTTGGCTCTGTTCGGCATTCCCGGCATCACCATCTGGGCGGTGCAAATGTTATGGATACCGTTCTTCGCGGCCGGCGTCATCAACGGCATCGGCCACTACTGGGGTTACCGTAACTACGAGTGTCCCGATGCGGCCCGCAACATCGTGCCGTGGGGCATTCTGATCGGCGGCGAGGAACTGCATAACAACCACCACACCTACGCCAGTTCCGCCAAGCTGTCTTCCAAGTGGTGGGAATTCGACATCGGCTGGCTGTACATCCGCACTCTGGAAATACTGAAGCTCGCGCGCGTCAAGAAAGTCGCGCCCAAGCCGGTGGTGGTCGCGCACAAGCACGCGGTGGACATGGACACGCTGCGCGCGCTCATCACCAACCGCTTCCGCGTCATGTCGCACTACGCGCGCGACGTGCTGGCGCACGTGCACCGCGAGGAGCTACGCCGCGCCGATCTCGCTACGCGCGCCCTGCTCAAGCGCGCACGCGCCCTGCTGGTGCGCGAGGAGTCGCTGATGGACGAAGAGGCCAAACAAAAACTGGAAACGGTGCTGCGCCATAGTCAGAGTTTGCATATCGTCTACCAGTACAAGCAGCGCTTGCAGGAAATCTGGAAGCGCTCCACCGAGACGCAGGAAAATCTGCTGCATGCCCTGCAGGAATGGTGCCGCCAAGCCGAAGCGACCGGCATCAAATCCTTGCAGGATTTCGCGCAACGCCTGCGCTGCTATTCACTGCAAGCGCAGCCGGCGTAGCCCAAACTTTAAGTTTGAAAATAAAAAACCCGCCTCACGGCGGGTTTTTTATTTGTGCGGCTGAGGAGACGGACGTTATTTGATCTTGGCCTCTTTATAGAGCACGTGCTTGCGCACCACCGGATCGAATTTCTTGATCTCCATTTTGTCGGGCATGGTGCGCTTGTTTTTGGTGGTGGTGTAATAGTGGCCGGTGTCGGCGGTGGAAACCAGTTTGATCTTGTCACGCATGATACTTCTCCTTAGACCTGTTCGCCGCGGCTGCGCAGATCGGCCAGCACTTGGTCGATGCCGTGTTTGTCGATAATGCGCATACCCTTGGAGCTGATGCGCAGGCGCACCCAACGCCGCTCGCTTTCCACCCAGAAGCGATGGGTGTGCAAGTTGGGCATGAAGCGACGCTTGGTCTTATTGTTGGCGTGGGACACGTTATGGCCGCTCAGCGGACGTTTACCGGTCACCTGACATACTTTGGACATAAAAACCTCTAAATTCTGTGCAAACTGCGGGGCGAAAAAGTTGATCTTTATATCAAAAGTAGAGAAAAGAGGCAAGAGAAAAGAGAAAAGTAAAAGCAGTAAAACATATAAATCAAAGACTTAAATTATATGCCTTGTCTCTTTTCTCTACTTTTACAAAAACCCGCGCTCCGCGAACGACACCGCCGGCCCGTCGCCGATGATAAGATGATCCAGCACGCGGATATCGACCAGCGCCAAGGCCTGTTGCAGGCGTTTGGTGACGGATTTATCGGCCTCGCTCGGTTCGGCCACACCGGAGGGGTGGTTATGCGCCAGGATCACGGCGGCAGCGTTGTGGTCCAGGGCGCGCTTCACCACTTCGCGCGGATGCACGCTGGCGCCGTCCAGGGTGCCTTGGAAGAGTTCATCAAAGCTGATGACACGGTGGCGATTGTCCAGGAACAGGCACGCGAAGACTTCGCGCGGATGGGCGCGCAGACGCGCCGTGAGGTAGTTGCGGGTGTCGTGGGGGCTGGTCAGTGCGTCGCCGCGCGTCACGGTTTCGTGCAGATAGCGCCGCCCCATTTCCAGCACCGCCTGCAACTGCGCGTATTTGGCCGCCCCCAGGCCCGGCGCTTGGCTGAATTCGTCGCAATCGGCTTCGAACAGGGCGCGCAGGCTACCGAACTGCCGCAGCAGTTCGCGCGCCAGGTCCACGGCGGTCTTGCCGCGCACGCCGGTGCGCAGAAAAATGGCCAACAATTCGGCGTCGGACAACGCCGCCGCGCCTTGCAGCAGCAGCCGCTCGCGCGGGCGCTCGTGGTCGGGCCAGTCAGTAATAGGCATGGTTTTTGGGCCTTTTTTAACGCCTTTTAAGGGCGATAAGTGTACACTTTAATCCAACCAGGCAGCACCGATAGCCGGCTGAAAAAGTCCATCCGGGACTTTATTCAGCCACGCAAGGCAAAAATGTCATCCTTCGACAAACTCAGGACATGTTTTCGCCTTGCCCCATTTTTCAAACACCCGAGTGTTTGAAAAATGATGGCACGTCCATGCACCATATCGCAATCCTCTGAAAAACTTGTTTTTTCAGAGGATTGCTAGGGCCGATCATGTTGAGCGAAGACATCAAGATTCTGCTGGTGGAAGACAGTCAGGCCGACGCCAAGCTGGTGGAATTGATGCTGGCCGAGGACATGCACCGTCATCATTTCAACGTGACGCACGCCGAACGCGTGGCGGATGCTCTCAAGCATCTCGCCGCGCAGCGTTTCGACGCTGTGCTGCTCGATTTGTCGCTGCCGGACGGACTAGGCTTGGACCCGGTGCGCGAGTTGCAGAGCATGGCGCCGTGGCTGCCGATCGTGGTGCTGAGCGGCTACGGCGACGAAGCGCTGGCCTTGCAAGCCGTACAGTGCGGGGCGCAGGATTATCTGATCAAGGGCCAGGTGGACGCGCGCTTGCTGGCGCGCGCGCTGCGCTACGCCATCGAGCGTAAACGCGCCGAGGAACATCTCAATTTTCTTGCCAACCACGACGCGCTCACGCATCTGCCCAATCGCGTGTTGTTCCTGGATCGTCTCGGCCAAGCGTTGGTGCGCGGCCCGTGGCACAAGCGCCTGGTGGCGATTCTGTTTCTGGATTTAGACCGCTTCAAACACATCAACGACACGCTCGGCCACAACGTCGGCGATCTGCTGCTCAAGGCGGTCGGGGAGCGGCTGCAAACCTACGTGCGCGAGGGCGACACGGTGGCGCGGCTCGGTGGCGACGAATTCGCCGTGATCCTGGCCGACATCGCGCGCGCCGCGGACGTGGCGCGCATCGCGCAAAAAATAACGCGCGGCCTCACGCAGCCGTTCAAACTCGACGGCCACGAGCTGTCCATTACGCCAAGCATCGGCATCAGCCTATATCCCAGTGACGCCACGGATGCGCCCACGTTGCTGAAAAACGCCGATACCGCCATGTACCGCGCCAAGGAACGCGGCGGCGGCTATCAACTTTATTCGTCCAACATGAACGCCAAGGCCGAACAGCGACTGGATTTGGAGAACAGCCTGCGCGGCGCAGTGGAGAGCGAGGAATTCCTGCTCTATTATCAACCGCAGATCGATCTGCACGGCGGACACATCTTCGGCGTGGAAGCGCTGTTGCGCTGGCAGCATCCGCAGCGCGGTCTGGTCGCGGCGCGGGAATTCATCGGCGCCGCCGAGGAGACCGGCCTGATTGTGCTCATGGGATTGTGGGCGCTGCAAAGGGCCTGTGCGCAGCTGCGCGCGTGGCACGATGCCGGACTTTCCGGTATAAGTATGTCGGTGAATCTCACCGCGCGCCAGTTCCGCCAGCACAATTTGCTGCACGCGCTCGATCAGATACTGAACGAAACCGGCATTGATGCGCGCCATTTGGAACTGGAACTCACCGAGTCTTTGCTCGCCGGCGCGGAGGCCGGGAAGCTGCTCGCGGCGCTGAAAGAGCGTGGTTTTTCATTATCGATCGACGACTTCGGCACCGGCTATTCGTGCCTGAGCAACTTGCGCCGCTTTCCCATCGACCGCCTCAAGATCGACCATACGCTGATGCACGACGTCCCCGGCGACGCGGATCACGTCGCTATCGTTACGGCTATCATCGCGCTGGCGCACAGTTTAAAACTGAAAGTGATCGCCGAAGGCGTGGAGACGCTGGAGCAGTTGGAATTCTTGCGCTCTCTCAAGTGCAACGAAATACAAGGTTATCTGCTGAGCACGCCGCTCAGCGCGCCGGAAATCGAAAAACTGCTCACACAAAAAGCCTCCTTGCTGCCGATACGCTCTAAAAACCCGAAAGCAAAGCCCGTTCTGAGCGCGGCGAAGGAACGCGAAGACGCAAAGATTACAAAGTAAGCGGAGCATGAAGGGTATCGTGAGTCCCAACGCCACCTCTGTCATGCTATGATTATCGGCCATGTCGTCACTCACCAATAAACACATCCTGCTCGGCGTCACCGGCGGTATCGCCGCGTACAAGAGCGCGGAGTTGATCCGCCAATTGCGCGCGCACGGCTGCGATGTGCGCGTGGCGATGAGCGCCGCGGCCACGCAGTTTATTACACCGCTTACTTTGCAAGCGCTGTCCGGCCACCCCGTGCACCGGCATTTGCTCGATCCCAATAGCGAAGCGAGCATGGGGCATATCACGCTGGCGCGCTGGGCGGATGCCGTGCTGGTCGCGCCGGCCAGCGCCGACTTCATGGCCAAGCTCGCGCACGGCCTGGCCGATGACCTGCTCAGCACCTTGTGCCTGGCCAGCGACGCGCCGCTGGCGCTGGCCCCCGCCATGAATCAACAGATGTGGGCCAACCCCGCCACGCAGGCCAACCGCGCCACATTGGAACAACGCGGCGTGCACCTGTTCGGCCCCGCCGAGGGTGAGCAGGCGTGCGGCGAGGTGGGTCCCGGACGCATGTTGGAACCGGCTGAACTCGTGCAGCGCACCGCGGCGCTGTTCAAGAACGAACTGCTGAGCGGCGCGCAGGTGCTGGTGAGCGCCGGGCCGACGCGCGAGGCGCTCGATCCGGTGCGCTATCTCAGCAATCGCAGCTCCGGCAAGATGGGCTATGCGCTGGCCGCCGCCGCCGCCGAGGCCGGGGCGCGCGTTACCTTGGTGAGCGGCCCAACCGCCCTGCCTGCGCCCGATCGCGTCGAGCGCATCGACGTGTTGAGCGCGCGTGACATGCAGCAGGCGGTGCTGGCGCGCGCGCCGCACTGCGATATCTTCATCGCCGCCGCCGCGGTGGCCGATTACGGTGTGACGGACGCCGCGCCGCACAAGATTAAAAAAAACGCGGAAGAACTCACACTGCATCTCACGCGCAACCCGGACATCCTGGCCGAGGTCGCGCGGCTTACGCGGCGCCCGTTCACCGTCGGCTTTGCCGCCGAAACCGAACATTTGGAAACACACGCGCAACATAAACTTGCGGACAAAGCGCTCGACATGGTCGCCGCCAATTGGGTGAACCAGGAAGGCGTGGGCTTCGACAGCGACGACAACGCGCTGCATGTAGTTTGGGAGGGCGGCGAGCAAGCCTTGCCGCGCACATCAAAAAATAAACTTGCGCGCGAATTAATTAAAATCATTGCGCGGAGATACCATGCACGAAGTGCAGCTTAAAATTCTCGACGCGCGCATCGGCAACGAATTCCCGCTGCCGGCCTACGCCACGCCGGGCTCGGCGGGCATGGATTTGCGCGCCTGCCTGGAGCAACCCTTGACGCTCGCGCCCGGCGCCACGCAGCTCATCCCCACCGGACTGGCCATCCACATCGCCGACCCCGGCCTCGCCGCCGTGATCCTGCCGCGCTCCGGCCTCGGCCACAAGCACGGCATCGTGCTCGGTAACTTGGTGGGCCTGATCGATTCCGATTACCAAGGTCAACTGCTGATTTCCTGCTGGAATCGCGGCAGTGAGTCCTTTACCATCCAAGTCGGCGAGCGCATCGCGCAATTGGTAATCGTGCCGGTGGTGCACGCCCGCTTCGAGATCGTCGAGGAATTCGACGTGAGCCAACGCGGCGCGGGCGGTTTCGGCCATTCGGGCCGTCAATAAAACTTTAAGGAAAGGAAACCTGATGGATACTGCAACGCACTTGAACATCTCGCCGACCATTTTCAAGGCCTACGACATTCGCGGCATTGTCGGCCAAACGCTCACCGCCGACATCGTGCGCGAGATCGGCCGTTCCATCGGCAGCGAGGCGCGCGACCGCGGCCAACAGCGCATCGCCGTATCGCGCGACGGCAGACTGTCCGGCCCCGAATTCAGCAAAGCCCTGGCCTCCGGTCTGCGCGCCGCCGGCATGGACGTGATCGACATCGGCATGGCGCCCACACCGGTGCTGTACTTCGCCACGCATCATTTGCAAACCGGCTCCGGCGTCGCCATCACCGGCAGCCATAATCCGCCTGCCTACAACGGTTTAAAAATCGTACTAGGCAATGACACGCTGTCCGGCGACGCGATTGCCGCGCTGCGCACGCGCATCGTGCAAGGTAAGCTGCACAGCGGCAATGGCGCCTGGCAAAGCATCGACGTCATGCCGGATTATGTGGCGCGCATCACCTCCGACGTAAAACTCAAACGCCGCATGAAAATCGTTGTGGACTGCGGCAACGGCGTGGCCGGCGAACTGGCGCCGCGCCTGCTACGCGCGCTGGGCTGCGACGTGACCGAATTGTTTTGCGAAATCGACGGCCAATTTCCCAATCATCATCCCGACCCCAGCCAGCCGCAAAACTTGCAAGACCTGATCCGCGCGGTACGCGAACAAGGCGCGGAACTCGGTCTCGCCTTCGACGGCGACGGCGACCGCCTCGGTGTGATCACCTCCGCGGGCGAAATCATCTGGCCGGACCGGCAGATGATGCTGTACGCCATGGACATCCTATCACGCCATCCCGGCGCGACTATCATCTACGACGTGAAATGCACGCGCAACCTCGGCAAGATCATCAGCCAGCACGGCGGCAAGCCGCTGATGTGGAAAACCGGCCACTCGCTCATCAAAGGCAAGATGAAAGAAACCGGCGCGCTGCTCGCCGGCGAAATGAGCGGCCACATCTTCTTCAAGGAACGCTGGTACGGCTTCGACGACGGCCTGTACGCCGCCGCGCGCTTGCTGGAGATTCTGTCCGCCGACGCGCGCAGCTCCAGCGAAATCTTCGCCGCGCTGCCGGAAACGGTGAACACGCCGGAGCTCAAACTGGAAATGGCCGAGGGCGAACACTTCAAATTCATGGAGCGCTTGAAACAGGCCGCGCACTTCCCCGACGCCGAACTCACCACCATCGACGGCCTGCGCGCCGATTTTCCCGACGGCTGGGGCCTGGCGCGCCCCTCCAACACCACGCCCACGGTGATCATGCGCTTCGAGGCGGATAACCGCGACGCGCTGCAACGCATCCAGAAAAAATTCCGTGATCTGATACTGGGCCTGGAACCCAATCTTAAGTTACCATTTTAGTTTTGAACTTGAGCAAAACTGTGCCCGATTCCGCCTCCATCGCCAAGCCGGCCTCCGCCATCAATACCGCGCACGTATTGACCGAGGTGCTGCCTTACATTCAGCGCTTCAAGGGCAAAACCATCGTCATCAAGTACGGCGGCAACGCCATGGTGGATGAGGCCCTGAAAAACAGCTTCGCGCGCGACGTGGTGTTGATGAAACTGGTCGGCGTCAATCCGGTGGTGGTGCACGGCGGAGGGCCGCAGATCGGTAAGCTGCTGGACAAGATCGGCAAGCAAAGCCGGTTCATCGACGGCCTCCGCGTCACCGACAGCGAGACCATGGACGTGGTGGAAATGGTGCTGGGCGGGCTGGTGAACAAAGAGATCGTGAATCTCATCAATCGCCAGGGCGGCGCCGCGGTCGGCCTGTCCGGCAAGGACGGCGATTTGATCCGCGCGCGCAAACTCACGCTCACGCGCGTCACGCCGGAAGTGGACGCCCCGGAGATCATCGACCTGGGGCACGTCGGCGAGGTCGCCAGCATCGACGTGGCGGTGCTGAATCTGCTCGCCGGCGGCAATTTTATTCCGGTGATCGCGCCGGTCGGCGTGGGTGACGACGGGCAGTCGTATAATATCAACGCCGACTTGGTGGCCGGCAAGCTGGCCGAGGCGCTGCGCGCCGAAAAGCTCATGCTGCTCACCAACACCGCGGGCGTGCTGGACAAGCAGGGCAATCTGCTCGCCAAGCTCAGCGCCAAACAGGTAGCCGAGTTGATCGCCGACGGCACGATTCACGGCGGCATGTTGCCGAAGGTGCGCTGCGCGCTGGACGCGGTGCAACAGGGCTGCAACGCCGCGCACATCATCGACGGGCGCGTGGAGCACGCCGTGCTGCTGGAAATTTTCACCGACGCGGGAGTGGGTACATTGATCAAGTCGTAAGGAGCCAGCCATGAACTTACAACCCATCAAGGAATTCTTCGCCAAGACGCCCAAACTGGCCGAATTGTGCAGCCAAAACGGCTGGCCGGACCCGGAAAGTTTAAACGTCGCCGTGGTCGACGAACGTCCCGCCGACGCCGCGGGAAACAGTGAGGCGCTGTGCTCCGTCACCTTCGACGAGGTCGTCATGGAAGGCTCCGGCTGCGAAGCGGGCCGCGTATCGTGCTGGGGCCGCTATCGCCTTAAACTGGATCGACAGGGCAACGTGCGGGACGCCGCGCTGGAGGCGGGCAGCACCGCTCAACACTAGGCCTGCGTTGAAATCCACCGCTAAAGAAAAATCTGCGCCAGCGTCGTGCGCCTTGCTGCTGCAAGGCGAAACCGTCAACGTCACCATCCATCGCCTGCGCCGCAGCCGGCACCTGACCCTGCGCGTGAACGACGACGCCGAGGCGGTGGTACGCATACCGTTGCGGTGCAGCGTGCGCGAGGCGCTGGAGTTCGTGGAGCGCAGCGCGCCGTGGCTGTTGACGCAACTCAAGGCGGCGCGGTCGCGCTTGGAGGCGCGCCGGTCTCTCACGGAAGGTGACCGCTTGCCGCTGCTCGATGAGCAATTATGTCTGCGTTTATATAATGCTGATCGCCACAAGGTATTACGCGCCGGCGATGAATTGCACGTACACGGCGATTGCCATGAACGCGGTGCGCTGATGAAATTATTGGAAGGCTGGTATCGGAACCAAGCCAAGGTCTATATGACCAACCGGCTGACCGAATTCGGTGCACGACTCGGCTTGCAGGCCAAAAGCCTATCGATACGCAACCAGAAGACGCTGTGGGGAAGCTGCTCCGCTCAAGGCGCCATCACCATGAACTGGCGTCTGATGCTGGCGCCGGCGGCGGTCGTGGATTACGTGCTGGCGCACGAACTTTGCCACGTGCGGCACCTCAATCACTCCACGCAGTTTTGGAATCTGGTGGAACGCATCATCCCCGATTACCGCGCCAGGCGCGCGCTGCTGCGGCAATTGCAACCGGCGTTGTATCTATAGATCGCCGCGGCACACGGATGTGCCGCCATTTTTCAAACACGTGAGTGTTTGAAAAATGAAGCAAAGCAAAAATGACATTTTTGCTTTGTGTGGCTGAAAAGTCCAGGACGGACTTTTTCAGCCTTCTGCCAGCGCTG
>JBFLZV010000049.1:0-14798 GCA_040756035.1 Pseudomonadota bacterium | reverse complement strand
GCGTGCCGCACCGTTTAGTATTGAGCAAACGGTGTGGTAGCCAAGGTGCGGAGCGGGGCGATTCGGCACTCCTGCCGAATCGTCGGCGGCGGGACAGCGCCGCCTCACCTCGGCGTCTTTGCGTTAGATGTTTTTTTGATCAATCCCTAGTCAGCAAGCGTATCAAGCAGCCCTTCGATAGCATTGATGCGCGCCGCAACGTCGGGTAACTCCCTAATCACGCGCAGCTTATCTTGTCCGTCCAATTTGTATATTTTCGGCTGCGTTTGAATCAAGCGGATGATCTTGCCGGCGTCCACGTTCGGCGCGTCGCCGAAAATAATGCGCGCGCCCTTGGCCCCCCCGTCGATTTTGATGATGCCGAGTTGCTGGGCGCGCAGCCGTAACTCGGTCAGTTTGAACAAGGTCTTGACGGCCTCCGGCAGCAAGCCGAAGCGGTCGATCATTTCCACCTGCAATTCGCGCAACTCCTCGGCGTTGGCCGCGCCGGCGATGCGCTTGTACATCATCAGACGCGCGTGCACGTCGGGCAAATAATTCTCCGGGATCAACGCCGGCGCGTGCAGGTCGATCTCGGCGGCGGGGGTGAGCGGCTTGTCGAGTTCCGGCGCGCGTCCGGATTTCAGCGCCGCCACCGCGCGTTCCAGCAGCTCGGCGTACAACGCGAAGCCGATCTCGTGGATTTGACCGCTCTGCTCGTCGCCCAGCAATTCGCCGGCGCCGCGAATTTCCAAGTCATGCGAGGCGAGCGTGAAGCCGGTGCCGAGCTCCTCGATGGATTCGATGGCCTCCAGGCGCTTCAGGGCGTCGGGGGTCACGGCGCGCCGTCCGGGGATGAGCAGATAGGCGTAGGCGCGATGATGCGAACGTCCCACGCGCCCGCGTAATTGATAAAGCTGCGCAAGACCGAGCTTGTCGGCGCGATTGATGATGATGGTGTTGGCGCTCGGCACGTCGATGCCGCTTTCGATGATGGTGCTGCACACCAAGATATTGAAGCGCTGGTGATAAAAATCCAGCATGATTTGTTCCAGCTCGCGTTCGCGCATCTGCCCGTGCGCCACGCGCACCGTGGCCTCCGGCGCCAGCGCGGCGATTTCGTTCGCCATCCTGTCGATGCTCTCCACCTCGTTGTGCAGGAAATACACTTGACCGCCGCGTTTGATCTCGCGCAAACAGGCCTCGTGGATGAGCGGCTTGTTCCATTCGCGCACGAAGGTCTTGACGGCCAGCCGCCGCGCGGGCGGCGTGGCGATGATGGACAGATCGCGCAGCCCGGAAAACGACATGCTGAGCGTACGCGGGATGGGCGTGGCGGTGAGCGTCAGCACGTCGACCTCGGCGCGCAATTGCTTGAAGCGCTCCTTCTGGCGCACGCCGAAGCGGTGTTCCTCGTCGATGATGACCAGACCCAGGCGTTTGAACTTGACGCCCTCCTGCAACAGCTTGTGCGTGCCGATAATGATATCGACGGCGCCGTCCTCGATGCCGCGCACGACCTCGTCCTGGCTTTTCTTGGAACGGAAACGCGAGATCACCTCGATGCGCAGCGGCCAGTCGGCGAAACGATCTTTAAAATTTTGGTAGTGCTGCTGGGCGAGCAGCGTGGTCGGCACCAGCATGGCCACTTGCCTGCCGCCGTGCGCCGCGACGAACGCCGCGCGCATGGCCACCTCGGTTTTGCCGAAACCGACGTCGCCGCAAATCAGGCGATCCATGGGCTTGCCCGATTGCATGTCCGCCAACACCGCTTCGATGGCCTCCTGCTGGTCCGGCGTTTCCTCGAACGGAAAAGCGGCGGCGAACGCGGCGTAGTCATCAGCCGGCGCCGGGAATGCGTGGCCCTGGCGCGCCGCGCGCCGCGCGTAAATGTCCAGCAGTTCCGCGGCGACGTCGCGCACCTGCTCTGCGGCCTTGCGCCGCGCGCGTTGCCATTGGTCGGAGCCGAGCCGGTGCAGCGGCGCCTGCTCCGGTTCCGCGCCGCTGTAGCGGCTGATGAGATGCAGCGCCGCGACCGGCACGTAGAGCTTGTCGCCGCCCGCGTATTCGAGCGCGAGAAATTCGGTCTCGATGCCGCCGACCTGGAGAATTTGCAGTCCCAGATAGCGTCCCACGCCGTGCTCCTCATGCACCACCGGCGCGCCGACGGAAAGTTCAGCGAGGTTGCGGATCACGGCGTCGGCATCGCGCGCGCGCGCCCTGCGGCGGCGGCGCTGCATGGCCCGTTCGCCGAACAACTGCGGCTCGGCGATCACCGCGATGCGCGGCTCGTCCAGCAGCAGACCCTGTTCCAGCGGCGCGACGGTGATGCCCAAGGCCACGTCGCTATCGAGAAAACCACGCCAATTCTCCACCGGCGTGGGATGCAGCGCGTAGCCGCGCAGCAGCTCCAACAGCGTCTCGCGCCGGCCGGTGGTTTCGGCGGCGAACAGCACGCGGCCGTCGAAGCGCGCCAGGAAATCGCTCAACGCAGCGCTCGGGCGGGCGGCGCGCGCGTCCAGAGTCAGGTTCGGCGGATTGCGCGTCGCGTAATTAACCGCCGCCTGGGTGTGTTCAACCTCGAAATGCTGCAGCGCCACCTGCGGAAACGCGCGCAGCGCGCCGAATACTTCATTGACCTGTAAAAATAACTGCGCGGGCGCGAGCACCGGACGCTCACGATCATAGCGGAGCTGCTCGTAGCGTTCGTCCGCCACGCGCCAGAAATCCTCCGCCGCCTGCTCCACGCCGTGCGTGGTCAACACCAGGCTGGAGGCGGGCAGGTAATCGAACAGGGTATGGGTGTGTTCGAAAAATAACGGCAGATAGTATTCAATGCCCGGCGGCGCCAGGCCCTTGCTCACGTCGCGGTACAGCGGGATGCTCTGCGGCTCGCCTTCGAAGTGCACGCGGAACGCCTGACGGAAGCGTGCGATGGCCTCGGCGTCGAGCGGAAACTCGCGCGCCGGCAGCAGGCGTACTTGCGTAACGCCGCCCAGCGAGCGTTGCGTGTCTGGATCGAAGGTGCGGATGCTGTCGATTTGCTCATCGAACAAGTCGATGCGATAGGGCGCGGCGCTGCCCATGGGAAACAGATCGATCAAGCCGCCGCGCACCGCGAACTCGCCGTGTTCCATCACCTGCGCCACGCAGCGGTAGCCGCCGGCCTCCAGGCGTGCGCGCAGCGCGTCGATGGCGAGCGGCTGCCCGACGTCCAGCATCAGGCTGTGCGCCTCCAGATAGGCGCGCGGCGGCAAACGGTGCATGAGCGTGGCCACCGGCAACACCAGGATGCCGCGCTTGATCTGCGGCAGTTGGTAGAGCGTGGTCAAACGCTGCGAAATAATGTCTTGGTGCGGGGAAAATATATCGTAAGGCAGTGTTTCCCAGTCGGGGAAACTTGACACAGGCAGCGGGGACGCGCTCGCCGCGTAGAACTGCAACGCCTGTTCCAGGCGTTGCGCGGACAGCGTGTCCTCAGTGATCACCACCAGCGGCCCGGCGTGACGCTGCGCCGCTTGGCTGATGACCAAGCCGTAACTGCCGCCGTAGAGTTTCCCCCAGCGCAGGCGTTGGCCGGGCTTGTCGGGCAGCAGCGGATGCAGCGGGCTTACTTCGGGGGCGGCGATTTCCACGGAGGACATGGGAACAAGGTATGGCGGGGCTTAAACCGCGGCGTCGGGGTGACGAAAAGAGTCATATTATCGCATATTTTGCAGCGTGAAACATCGGGGCGTAGCGTAAAGGCCGGGCAGGGTGTAATAGGAGAATGAAGTCGCGCCGGGGGTAGGCAAGGATTATGCATTAAATTTAGCAGACAACACCGCGCGGGGTTGAAAATAATTGCGTTAATCTCTAATGTAAACTTATAGCATGGGGTATGGTCTTAAACGGGGGTAGATTGGTGTTGCGCAGAGGCGTCGGCGCTTACAATTTTTCCCAATTCGGCTAGAATACCGAACCATGAAACACAGTCCCCAACACGAAGATGGGGTGGCGCTGCAAGAAGCGAAGCCGAAGCTTGAACGGCCGCCGCTTTACAAAGTGATGCTGCTGAACGACGACTACACGCCGATGGAATTCGTCGTGCAAGTGCTGGAGACGTTTTTTTGCATGAATCGCGAGCAGGCCGTCCAAATCATGCTGCACGTGCACACGCGCGGCATGGGCGTATGCGGCGTCTATACGCGCCAAATCGCCGAGACCAAGGTCGCGCAAGTGAACGAATTTTCTCAACAACACCAACATCCATTGTTATGCACCATGGAGAAGGCGTAGAGTATCGAGAAGGGGTGGACATTAACCGAGGTCACTACCATGTTGAGCAAGGAACTTGAATTCACCCTGAATCAGGCGTTTCGCGAGGCGCGCGAAAAGCTGCACGAATTTATGACCGTGGAGCACTTGCTGCTCGCGCTGGTCGACAACCCGGTGGCCGCCGCCGTGTTGCGCGCCTGCGCCGCGGACATGGACAAGCTCAAAAAAGACCTCGCCGCCTTCATCAAGGAAACCACGCCGCTGCTGTCCGTGCACGACACGCGCGAAACCCAGCCGACGCTGGCGTTCCAGCGCGTGCTGCAACGCGCCGTGTTTCACGTGCAGGCCTCCGGCAAGAAGGAAGTGACCGGCGCCAACGTGCTGGTCGCCATTTTCAGCGAACAGGAATCGCAGGCCGTTTATTTCCTCAAGAAACAGAACATCACGCGCCTGGACGTGGTGAATTACATCTCGCACGGCATCTCCAAAGTGCACGGCGAGGACGAATCGCAAAATTCCGCGCCCGCGCCCGACGACGATGCCGCCGTGGATCCCGCCTCGCGCAGCCCGCTGGAAAATTTCGCCACCAATCTCAACCAGCAGGCGCGGCTCGGCAAGATCGATCCGCTCATCGGCCGCAAAAACGAGGTTGAACGCACCATCCAAATCCTGTGCCGGCGGCGCAAGAACAACCCGCTGTACGTCGGCGAGGCCGGCGTGGGCAAAACCGCCATCGCCGAAGGGCTGGCCAAGATGATCGTCGACGGCCAGGTGCCGGAGGTGTTGCAGCACAGCACCATCTATGCGCTGGACCTGGGTGCGCTGCTGGCCGGCACCAAATACCGCGGCGATTTCGAGAAGCGCCTCAAGGCGGTGCTCAACCAATTGCAAAAGGAGCACGGCGCGATCCTGTTCATCGATGAAATACACACCATCATCGGCGCGGGCTCGGCCTCCGGCGGCGTCATGGACGCCTCCAACCTCATCAAGCCGGCGCTCGCCTCCGGCGATCTCAAGTGCATCGGTTCGACTACGTATCAGGAATACCGCGGCATCTTCGAGAAAGACCGCGCGCTGGCGCGGCGCTTCCAGAAAATCGACGTGGCCGAGCCGAGCGTGGAGGAGACCGTATCGATTCTGCACGGTCTGAAGTCGCGCTTCGAGGAACACCACAAGGTCAAGTATTCGCGCCAATCGCTGCGCGTGGCGGCGGAGCTGGCGAGCCGTTACATCGGCGACCGGCACCTGCCCGACAAAGCCATCGACGTGATCGACGAGGCCGGCGCCAATCAAAGCGTCTTGCCGCTCTCCAAGCGCAAAAAAGTGATCGGCGTGGCCGAGATCGAAAACGTCGTGGCCAAGATGGCGCGTATCCCACCGAAAAGCGTGTCCGCTTCCGACCACGAGATGCTCAAAAACCTGGAGCGCAACCTCAAGCTGGTGGTGTTCGGCCAGGATGAAGCCATCCAAACGCTGTCCGCGGCCATCAAGATGGCGCGTTCCGGCCTAGGGCACGCGCAAAAACCCATCGGTTCGTTCCTGTTCTCCGGCCCGACCGGCGTGGGCAAGACCGAGGTCACGCGGCAACTGGCGCGCGTGATGGGCATCGAATTGATCCGTTTCGACATGTCCGAATACATGGAGCGCCACACCGTGTCGCGCCTGATCGGCGCGCCGCCCGGTTACGTGGGCTTCGACCAGGGCGGTCTGCTCACCGAAGCGATCACCAAGCATCCGCACGCGGTGTTGCTGCTCGACGAAATCGAAAAGGCGCACCCCGACGTGTTCAACCTGCTGTTGCAGGTGATGGACCACGGCACGCTCACCGACAACAACGGGCGCAAGGCGGATTTCCGTAACGTCATTATCGTCATGACCACCAACGCCGGCGCCGAGCAGATGAGCCGTCCGTCCATCGGCTTCACCAGCCAGGATCACAGCGGCGACAGCATGGAGGTTATCAAGCGCACTTTCAGTCCGGAGTTCCGCAACCGCCTCGACGCCGTCATCCAATTCAGGGCGCTCGATGCGGTCACCATCGCGCACGTGGTGGACAAATTCATCGCCGAGCTGGAGGCGCAGTTGCAGGAAAAGAACGTCAGCATCGAGGTGGACGCCGAGGCGCGCGTGTGGCTCGCCAAGCACGGCTTCGACCCGGCGATGGGCGCGCGCCCCATGGCGCGGCTGATTCAGGAAAACATCAAGCGCCCGCTCGCCGAGGAACTGTTGTTCGGCAAGCTTTCAAGCGGCGGACACGTGCGCGTGGGCGAGCGCGACGGCAAACTGATCTTCGCCATTGAAGAAACCCAAGGCACGGCCAGTCCGCAGATGGAGATGGATTAAAAAGGCAGAGTAAGGAGACAAGAGAGAAGAAAAATCCTCGACCCGTAGCTTGTGCTGCATGACCGGCTCACAGGGGTCAGAAGGAGGTGGCTTTTCTCTTGCCGCTTTTCTCTTTTCGCTGCTGTTCAACGCGCGCGGAAAGTGATGCGGCCCTTGGTCAAGTCATACGGCGTCAATTGCACCGTGACCTTGTCGCCGGTCAAAATGCGGATGTAATGTTTACGCATCTTGCCGGAAATGTGCGCGGTCACCACGTGGCCGTTTTCCAGCCTGACGCGAAACATGGTGTTGGGCAGGGTTTCGATGACCGTGCCCTCCATTTCAATATGTTCTTCTTTTGCCATGCCGTCCTTGTAAATCCATTAACCTAGAACCTCGAATTTTAACCTATTCGTCGTTGCGTATCCACTGGCCGTCACGGTATATCTCCAGCGGCCGGTACCGGCCTTTATAATTCATCTTGCGGCATTCCTTGATCCAATAGCCGAGATACAGCCACGGCAAGCCGCGTCGCTTCAGTTCTTCGATCTGCCACAAAACGGCGTATACACCCAGGCTGCGCGCGTGCTCGGCGGGGTCGAAGAATGTGTACACGGCGGAAAAACCCTGCGCCAAATGATCGACCACCGCCACGGCCAGCAGCCGCTCCGCCGAGCGGAATTCATAGAGGCCGGTGTCAATGCCCGCGGCGTGCATGAATTCCAGGTAATGTTCGGAATCGGTATGATCCATGCCGCCGCCGCGGTGACGGTCGGCGATATAGCGCTGATAAAGTTGGAAATGTTCCTCTTGATAAACCACCGGGACACGCCGCACCATGAGGTCTTGATTGCGCTGCCAGGTGCGCCGCTGGCTGCGCCGCGGGCGGAACGCGGCGACCGGCACGCGCACCGGAATGCACGCCGTGCAGCCCTGGCAGTGCGGGCGGTAGATGTATTCGCCGCTGCGGCGGAAACCATAGTCGATCAGCGCGCCGTAGGTTTGCGTGGTGATGCGCGCGCCCACGTCCGCCACCAATGAGGCGGCCTCGCGCCCGGGCAGGTAATTGCAGGCGTGCGTGGGCGTGAGATAGAAGTCCAACGTCTTCACATTGACCCGGCCGCCGGAGGCGGCGCCGGGCTTCTTCGGATCGATCACGATTCAACTCCCTGGGATATCGCACCACTGCCGCAGCAGCTTGATAAATTCCGCGCGCGCAATGGTTTCCGCTCCCAGGCTCGCCACGTGCGCGCTGTGCACCTGGCAGTCGAGCAAGGCGTAGTCGCCGCCGCGCAACAGATGAACCAGGGCGACTTTCGACGCGTTGCTGCGGCGGCTGAACATGGATTCGCCGAAAAACACGCGCCCCAGCGCCACGCCGTACATACCGCCGGCCAATTCGCCGTCGCGCCAGCACTCCACCGAGCGCGCCGCGCCCATGCGGTGCAATGTGCAATATGCCGTAATCATGTCTTCCGTGATCCACGTTCCCGCTTGGCCCGCGCGCGGCGCCGCGCACGCCTCCATCACCCGTTGAAACGCCGTGTCGAAAGTGACAGTGTAGACGCCTTTGGCCAACACCTTTTCCAGGCTGCGCGACACGTGCAGGCGCTCGGGAAACAGCACGGCGCGCGGATCGGGCGACCACCACAGGATAGGTTGGCCTTCACTATACCAAGGAAATATGCCGCTGCGGTAGGCGCGCAGCAGACGCCGCGGACTGAGGTCGCCGCCCACCGCCAGCAGCCCGTCCGGTTCGCGCAGCGCGCGCCGCACGTCGGGAAAATCCACGTCGCCCGGTTTTATAAAATACGGCGCGCCCATGTCGCTAACGGCGTGAGGAGTGAGGGGTGAAGAGTGAGGAGTCGCGCATTATACGGTATTGCGAGCTTTTACAGAGTTTATTAAACCACCAAGCAGTCCGAATGTATCATTTATTAACCCATGTAATGCGCTAATATCTTTTATGTATTCAAGCTCGGCGGCGATGATAATCTAAGTTTCCAGCTCGCTAAGCGAGCCTCTGGCGACGGACAAGAACTGTAGAAATTCCTTGACGCTTGTTCGAGCGGCTCCTTCCGATATATTGCTAGGGATGGAAATGGCTGCACGGCGCATTTGGCTGGTTAATCCATATACCTCGTCTCGAGGAAAATCAGCAGTAATCTTATAGACCTCTTTTACAAGCATGATAGCAGTTTGCCAGACTCTTAATTCGTGATGTTTTCTTTTCATAAATATCCCCGGTTCTTCCTCCTCACTCCTTACCCCTCTCTCCTCACTTTTTTGAAGGGCAAGTGCACGCTCATCTCGTCTATATAATAATCCACGTGCTGTTTTTCCTCAGCCAGAAAATCCTCGACGGCGCGGCTGAAGGCCGGATGGCTCAGCCAATGCGCGGAGTAGGTGGGCGTGGGGGCGAAGCCGCGGCTGATCTTGTGTTCGCCTTGCGCGCCGGCCTCGAAGCGCTTTAGGCCTTGGGCGATGCAATAGTCGATGGCCGCGTAATAGCACGCTTCAAAGTGCAAACTATGGAACTGTTCCGCGCAGCCCCAGTGCCGTCCGTATAAAGTGTCCGCGCCGCGCAAATTAAACGCGCCCGCCACGTAGCGATTTTTATATTTGGCGAGCACCAGCACGACGTTACGCGGCATGGTGCGTCCCAGCTCCATGAAAAAGCCGAGCGTGAGCGAGGCGATGCCGCCTTTTTTCTCAAAGGTCGAGCTGTAAAAATCATGAAAAATTTTCCATTGCCGGTCGTTGACCGCGTCACCGTGCAACACCTCTATTTCGACGCCGGCCTCCCGCACGCGACGCCGCTCGCGCTTTACTTTTTTGCGCTTCTCCGCCGAAAAGGTTGCGAGAAAATCCTCAAAATCGCGGTAGCCGTTGTTGTGCCAGTGAAACTGGCAGCCGACGCGGCGCATCAGGCCGTGCCGCTCCAGGCGCTGCGAGTCGCCGGGCGTGGTGAACAGCCAGTGCAGCGACGAAACCCGTAAATTCCGCGCGTGCTCCAGCGCGCCGGTGATGAGCGTAGCGGCGATGTGCTCGCGTTGCGGCGTATCAGCTAACAATAAGCGCGCGCCGGTGGCGGGCGTGTAGGGCACGGCGACCACCAGCTTCGGATAATAACGCAACCCCGCGCGCCGGTAGGCGTCCGCCCACGCCCAATCGAACACGAACTCGCCGTAGGAATTATTCTTCAGGTACATGGGCGTTGCGCCGAGCAGGCGGCCGCTGTCCTCGCGCACCGTCAGGTGTTGCGGCGCCCAGCCCGTCGTCGCGCCCACGCAATGATGGCGTTCCAGCGCCGCCAAAAACTCATGACGGATAAACGGATTGGCGTCGCCTGCCAGGGTGTTCCAGTCATGCGCGGGGATTTCATCGAGACTGTTCAGTATGGATAGGCGCACAATATTCCCTACTATAAGTATTGATAATATATACTACTTTTAGTAGTATAAAAAAATATTACTATTAGGGTTGCCGCTATGCGCGCCGAAAAAGTTTCCATCTCGCTTTCCGCTGATTTGGTGGAATTTGTCGAGCACTATAAAGAGGCGCATGCCTGCAAGAGCCGTTCACAGGTTATCGAAACCGCGGTGGACCTGCTGCGGCAGCGTGAGCTGGAGCAGGCTTACCGGGCCGCCGCGCAAGAGCAGGACACGGATTTTGACATCGCAATAGCGGATGGGTTGCCCCATGAAGCGTGGTGAAATTTATTACGCCGACCTCAGCCCGAGCATCGGCTCGGAGATCAATAAACGCCGGCCGGTATTGATCGTAAGTAACAATGCCAACAATAATGCTGCAACGACCTTGACCATTCTACCCATTACTTCGAATGCGGAACGGGTATATCCGTTTGAAATCGCGCTGACCAAAAAAGACAGCGGCTTACCGAAGCCTTCCAAAGCCCAAGCTCAGCAAATTCGCACCATTTCCAAACAGCGCATCAAGGGCAAGGTGCAAGGCCGTTTGAATAAAGAAACCATGGCGCTCGTGGACGCGGCGCTGAAGTTGCATTTGGCGCTCGGCTAAGAAAACGTAGGTCTGTTCAAGCGCAGCGGAACCGACTTTCAGGTTCACTCCACCGCTAATTTTCGTTCGCTCCCAGCCGTGGGCCACACGCCCTTGTCGATGACTTTATTGTTTTCGAACACCAGGAAACTTTGCTTGCCGTAGTGCGGCAGCGGGCGCAGCATTGCCTGCAAGGCCGCATTGTCAACCGCCGACACCGCCACCAGCGTTTTACCGTTTGCCTGCTGCGCGGCCCATACCTGCGCGGTGCCGCGATCTTGCAGCGCGGCGGGCCGCGCGGGTAGTTTACGTTGCGCTAAAAACGTATCGACTTCTGAATGCGTGCCGATGACCAGCAGCGGCGCGGAGGCGCGCGCGGCGTTGTCCGCCTCGTCCCAAAAGCGCGGCGGGTTGTCGAGCAGTTTGCCGGCGAGTTCCCGCGCCGTGACGTGCGCCGCCGCGTCCTCGGCGGCGATGGCCGTGAGCGTGGCGGGATCGGTGATGACTTGGCGCAGAATGGGCGGAATCTCGCTCGGTTCGAGTCGGCGGAACACTCTGAAATCGGGATCGACGGCCAAGGAGACGGGGCGCGCGTTCACTTCCACGCTATATTCCCGCCAAGTCTCGGAGAAATCGACCAGCGTCGTGACATCGGACTGTTCCGTTTTGATGCGCACCGGCACGCGCAGCGCATAGGCCGGCGCGGGCTGCGACAAGCTGAATGTAACGCGGTATTTTTTAGCGGCGCCGGGCGTGACCCGCGCGTGATCGAGCAGCAGTTGCGGCGCGCCACGGCGTGTCAGCCATTGGTCGAAAAAGGTTTGCAGAGTCTGTTTGCTGACGGATTCGAAGGCGCGTTGTATGTCGCTCCAGCTTGCGGCGCGGAATTGCTGCGTGCGCCAGAATTCGCGCAGCCCGGCGTTGAATTTTTCCTCGCCTAGACTATCGCGCAGCATGAGAAAGATAAACGCCACTTTGTGATAACCCACGGTTTGCGAGGCGCTGTGGCGGCGCGCGGTGAAGCGCAGCACGGGCTCGTCTTGCCCGCCGGGAATGGCGGCGAAGTCGCGCAGCCAGGATAAACGCATGTCGCGCGCGGTCTCCGCGCTTGCTTGTTCCGCGTAGGTGTAATCGGCCATGAAGGTGGTGAGTCCTTCCGACCAGTTACCCTTCTCCCAATCGACGTATACGCCGTTGCCCCACCAGTTGTGCAGAATTTCGTGGCCGAGCGAGCTAGAGCGAATGAACGGCAGGCGCAGCACGTCGATGCCGAGATAGGTGAGCGTGGGAATGCCGAAGCCGGTGGGCAGGGGGCTGGAGACGACGCTGAATTCAGTGAATGGGTACGCGCCGATCCAGTTATTGTAAAGTTTCATGTAGCCGTCGATGGAATCGAGATAGCCGTCCGCGAGACCGGCGATATCGGGATGAAAATAGGTGCGCAGGCGAACGGTTTTGTTCAGCATGCGCTCCTTGATTCGATAAGGGCCGGCCAGCAGATGGATGCCTTCGGCGGGGTGCGTGAATTCGAATTCGGCGTGATAGCCTTGCGGCGACTGTTTTTCTTTGATGAGACGTCCGGGCGCCAGGCCGCGCTGATCCGCGGGCAGAGCGAGGCGCAAACGATAGGTGAACGTGGCGGCCTCGACGAGCGGATACCAGCCGCTGGACGGCGGCAGATAACTGGCCGCGGCGCCCGCCATGGCGGGCAGCGGCCCCAACACGTCGCGGTGATCCATGGCCGATTCAAGCGGCGCAAGCTTGCCGCGATAGCGCAACGTGAGTGTATGCGCGGCGGGTTCGTCGCCCAGCTTGATCGTCCAATAAGGCAAGCCGTTCGTTCGGCGCGCGTCGCTTGGTTGCAATGACAGCGCTTGGTTGTCCAGCGCCGCCGCCTCGATGGAAAACTCGGCGCTCAACGCCAATGCAATTTCGCCGTTGCCGGTGAACGTCAATGTGTCATCGGCCGCGAGTTCACGCGTTTCCGGATCAAGGCGCACGGTGAGATCATGATGCAGCCGCGTGACCTCGGCGCGAGCGGGAAGGGCGGCCAAACACAGCAACAACACACAAAACCCGTATTCAAAAATTCTCATGCAAAGTTTTCCATAGCGTAGGTCGGATCAAGCGTAGCGGATCCGACAAGTCTGCTGCTCATTTTTGCACAGGAAATTTCGCGACGATCTCGAATGTATGCTGTTCGCGCTTCAGCGTGATGGGCAACCACGTGCCGGGCGCCTGACGCTGCACGATTTCACTCACCTGCGCCGGATTTTTCACGTTGAGGCCGGCGACTTCGATGAGAACGTCCCGTGCTTGAATGCCTGCCGCCTCGGCAATGCTGTTTTCCGCCACGTTGATAACGGTCACGCCGTCCTTGCCTTCTTCGAGCAACAAACCCAAACGCGGTTTCTGCGGGGCCGTTTCCTCCGGCGCATCGGTGCCGAATACCGCATCGGCGATAGGAACGAGCCGAGGGCCGCGGGCCACGGACGGCCCGTTTGCGGTTTCGGCGATAGGAACGAGCCGAGGGCCGCGGGCCACGGACGGCCCGTTTGCGGACTTGGCGATGCGCGGCGTTAAAGCATCGCAGCCGCGCGCGCGATCCCAAGTCAGCAGCACGGCGCTGTCCGCGACGCCCAAATCCTCCAACTGGCGCGGCACGCCGTAGCGATACATGACGTGTCCCGCGCCCATGATACCCACGACCAGCGGCGCGCCGGGTCGGCTGACGGCGGTGCTGATCGCCTGCGCCATGGCGCGATCCCACGTTTGTTGCCCCGCGACAAAACGGCGGAAATCGGGGTCGTTGAAATCAAACGTCTCGTCTGCCTTGTCCGGGCCGGCGTGCATACGGAAAACTTGCGCGAGTTCATCCAAATACGCCTGGTCGGCGGGCGCGGGCGTAGTGACGCCCTCGCGCTTCTCCACGGGCACGGCATCCCAACCCTTCTCACGCACCAGCGCGGTGAGGCTGCGCTCCACGTTCAAGGCCAGCATGGGCACGCGGTTCATGCGTGCGAAATGGAAAATAGGCAAGTACAGATCAGGGTCGTAATTCCATACCTTGCGCCACTCGCTTTGTTTCAAGAATTCCTGCTCGGTTAATTCGCCCGCCACCCAGCGGTCCAGCACGGCCTGCACGCGGCGCGGAAACATCTCCAGGCCCAGCACCATGTCGGGCCGCTGCGCGTGCAGCGCGGCGATGGTCTGCAATTGCCAACGATGATCCTCGAAGCTGTCGTGCGTCTCGCCCAACAGCACCACCTGACGCCGCGCCAATTGCGCCATCAAGCGCGGAATCACCAGCGTGCCGCCGCCTTCGTATTGCGGCGCGACCCAAGCGCCCACCGGCACGCAGACTTTTTCGGCGGCGTAGGCGGGTGTGGTCGGCGCTATGCACCCGGCGAGACTCAACAGACAGACGGCGCAGCGGCGCAGAGGAAGTTGTTTCATGAACGCGCGTATCGACGATGACATGGCTTATCCTTGAACAAAGCGAGTTTTTGAAAAGGATATCAGATATGCGATGCACGCGGCAGTTTGCCGCCGCGCCGGTTCCTCGCTACAATGCACGCAAGAACCTAAGGGGATACATCATGACTTCAAAGTTCAACACCGATAAGTCATGGTATCTGGTGTACAGCAAACCGCGCCAGGAAACCGTTGCCAAAACCAACCTGGAACGCCAAGGCTACACAGTCTATCTGCCGCTCGCGCGCCACTCGCGCCGCCGCCTGGGCAAATATGTAGAGACCATCGAGGCGCTGTTTCCACGCTATCTATTTATTCATTTAGACCAGCACACCGACAACTGGCGGCCCATCCGCTCCACGCTGGGCGTGACCACGCTGGTGCACTTCGGCATGGAACCGGCGCAAGTGCCCGATCGCTTGATCGAGATAATCCGCGCGCGCGACGACGGCGGGGGCGTGCAAATTCTGTCCAACGCCGAATACCGCCCCGGCGACCCGCTGCGCATCGTCGAAGGCCCCATGATGGGCTACGAAGGGATATTCATTGCCAAATCCGGACGCGACCGCGTCATTATGCTATTGGAATTGCTCGACAAGCAGGTGCGCGTTGAGGTCGATGTGTTGCGGTTAGAGGCGCGCTCGGGTTGATTTAGTAAAGTCTAAAAATGGTGTCATTCTGAGGGAGCGCAAGCGACCGAAGAATCTCCGCACCAAGAGATTCTTTGCTATCTTTAGACTAAGTCT
>JBFLZV010000048.1:0-15812 GCA_040756035.1 Pseudomonadota bacterium | reverse complement strand
AGAACCGTGGGCGCGGGGGTCGTGGCGAAGATTTTGGAGTGAGAGAAAAGAGGCAAGAGGCAAGAGAAAAGCAAAGGCGCTTACTGTATCCCCCCTTTCTCTTGTAACTTTCAGGGATGGCATCGCCGAGTTTATTTATAGGCCAGTAGCTCAATTGGCTGAGCCGCGAAGCGGCGAAGGCCGGTATAGGGATATACCGGCGGGTGCTGAAGGATGAGATGCGGTTACGCCAGGGATGGCATCGCAGAGTTTATTTATAGGCCAGTAGCTCAATTGGCAGAGCGGCGGTCTCCAAAACCGCAGGTTGGGGGTTCGATTCCCTCCTGGCCTGCCAATTTGAAGCTACGGACATATACTGATTAGTGCACATGGCGGATAAGATCAAGTTATCGTTGGCGCTGCTGTTACTGGGGTTAGGTATCGGCGCGTTTTATTACTATCCGCAATATTCCACGCTGGCGCGCGTGTCGGGATTGCTGGTGGTGGCTATCGTCGCTCTGGTCGTCGCCTTGCAAACGCATCTGGGCCGGCTGGGTCGCGACATGGTGCTGGAGTCACGCAACGAAATCCGCAAGGTCGTGTGGCCGACGCGCAAGGAGACCACACAAACCACGCTGGTGGTCATGGTGGTGGTGATCGTGGCGGCGATTATTCTATGGTTATTGGATATGTTTTTGTTGTGGGCGGTACGCCTGTTGACTAACCAGGGGGGCTGAACACATGGCATTACGTTGGTATGTGGTGCATGCCTATTCCGGGTTCGAGAACCAGGTAAAAAACTCGCTCAAGGAACGCATCGAACGCAGCGGCATGCAGGACCAGTTCGGCGAGATTCTGGTGCCGACCGAGGAAGTCGTGGAGATGCGCGAGGGTCAAAAGCGCAAGAGCGACCGTAAGTTTTTCCCCGGCTACGTATTGGTGCAGATGGAAATGAACGACGCCACCTGGCACTTGGTGAAGGACGTGCCCAAGGTGATGGGGTTCATCGGCGGCACCAGCGACAAGCCGGCGCCGATCACGGAAAAAGAGGCGCAAACCATTCTGCAGCGCGTGCACGAAGGCGCCGACAAGCCGCGGCCCAAGGTGTTGTTCGAGCCGGGAGAGGTGGTGCGCGTGACTGATGGCCCGTTCAATGACTTCAACGGTGTGGTTGAAGAGGTGAACTATGAAAAGAACAGGCTGCGCGTCGCGGTGCTGATCTTCGGGCGTTCCACGCCGGTGGAACTGGAATTCGGGCAGGTGGAAAAGGCTTAGAGAGGCAAGAGAAAAGAGAAAAGAAACTCAAGGTGTATTTACTTTTCTCTTGCCTCTTTTCTCTTGTATCTGTTGTTAACGGGGAGCCTAAATTAAGGCGTTACCACCCACTTTTGGAGTAATTTATGGCAAAGAAAATCGAAGCTTACATCAAGCTTCAAATCAAGGCCGGCCAGGCGAATCCCAGCCCGCCGGTGGGCCCGGCGCTCGGTCAGCGCGGCGTCAACATCATGGAATTCTGCAAGGCGTTCAACGCGCAGACGCAGAGTATGGAGCAGGGCCTGCCGATCCCGGTGGTCATCACCGTGTACAGCGACCGCAGCTTCACGTTCATCACTAAGACGCCGCCCGCCTCGGTGTTGCTCAAGAAGGCGTTGGGCATCGAGAGCGGCAGCAAGACGCCGAACAGCGTCAAGGTGGGCAAGGTGACGCGCGCGCAATTGGAAGAAATCGCCAAGATCAAGATGCCGGACATTACCGCCGCCGATTTGGACGCCGCGGTGCGCACCATCGCCGGCAGCGCGCGCAGCATGGGCATCGACACGGAGGGGGTGTAAGCCATGGCTACGCTATCCAAGCGCCGTAAGCTGTTTCAATCCAAGCTCACGCCCGGTAAACAGTATCCGGTCGACGAAGCGTTGAAACTCATTAAAGAATGCGCCACCGCCAAGTTCGCCGAGTCCGTGGACGCAAGCATTAACTTGGGCGTTGATCCGACCAAGTCCGATCAAGTGGTGCGCGGCTCCACCGTGTTGCCCCACGGCATCGGTAAGTCGGTGCGCGTCGCCGTGTTCGCGCAGGGCGCCAACGCCGACGCCGCCAAGGCGGCGGGGGCGGACGTGGTCGGCTTCAACGATCTGGCGGACGCCATCAAGGCCGGCAATATGGATTTCGACGTGGTTATCGCCACGCCCGACGCCATGCGCATCGTCGGCCAGCTTGGCCAGATTCTCGGCCCGCGCGGCCTGATGCCCAATCCCAAGGTGGGCACGGTGACGCCGGACGTGGCGAGCGCGGTGAAGAACGCCAAGGCCGGTCAAGTGCGTTACCGCACCGACAAGGCGGGCATCATCCACTGCACCATCGGCAAGGCCAGCTTCGAGCCTAACGCCATCCGCGAGAATTTGCAGGCGCTGATCGCCGACTTGAACAAGGCGCGGCCCAGTTCGTCGAAGGGCATTTATTTGAAGAAGATCACCCTGTCCAGCACCATGGGGCCGGGGGTGGTGGTCGATCAGTCGAGTTTGGCTGTTTAGGAAGCTCTGAATAATTCCGTCCACGGAATTCTCAGAGCAAGAAAAGCAAAAACAGAGTTTTTGCTTTTCTTCATTTTTCAAATACTTGCGTATTTGAAAAATGGCGGCACATCCATGTGTTGCAGGAATCTCTGATTAAATCAGAGATTCCTTAAGTAATTTTCACAACGCGATGTAAAAGTCGCGTCGTCGGAGACCGTAGATGCGCGGTAGGCGCTTAATGAATCGTTCCGATTCTTCTACGCAGACGGTGATACCTGACAGGCTTGCCTGGTTAAGGTCGCCGTAACGACGCATCCGCCGAGGGTGCGCCGCGTGTTGACCCGGAGCGTGCAGCGCTCCCAACCAGACAGGAGGAAATGAAACAGCGTGACTCTCAATATCGAAGGTAAGAAAAGCATCGTTGCCGAAGTGGCGGGCGTTGCGCGCCGGGCCACGTCCGCCGTGGCGGCCGAGTACCGCGGCATGACGGTGGCCGAGATGACGCAATTGCGCGTGAACGCGCGCAAGGTCGGCGTGTATATGCGCGTGGTGCGCAATACGCTGGCGCGCCGCGCCGTGGCGGACACCGATTTCGCGTGCCTGCAAGAGGCGCTGGTCGGTCCGCTGGTGCTGGCATTCTCGCAAGAGGAGCCGAGCGCCGCGCCGCGCGTGCTGACGGATTTCGCCAAGGATCACAAAACCCTGGTCATCAAGGCGGGCGCGTTCAACGGCAAGCTGATGAAGCCGGCGGAGCTGGAGGCGCTGGCCAAGATGCCGACGCGCAACCAGGCCATCAGTATGTTGATGGCGGTGATGAAGGCCCCGGTCGGCAAGCTGGTGCGCACGCTCGCGGCGGTGCGCGATCAAAAACAGGCGCAAGCTGCTTAGCAATCGTTGGGATTCGCTTCGCTCATCCCAACCTACATTATTTAAATAGGAGCATTCTCATGGCTGTAACGAAAGAAGAAATTTTGGATACCGTTGCCAACATGACCGTCGTCGAGATCGTCGATTTGATCTCCGCAATGGAGGAGAAATTCGGCGTGTCCGCGGCGGCGGCGGTGGTGGCCGGTCCGGCGGCCGGCGGCGCGGGCGCCGCGGCGGCGGAGGAGAAGACCGAGTTCAACGTGGTCATGACCAACTTCGGCGCCAACAAGGTCGGCGTGATCAAGGTCATCCGCGCCGTGACCGGTCTCGGCTTGAAAGAAGCCAAGGACTTGGTGGAAGGCGTGCCTTCGGTGGTCAAGGAAGGCATACCGAAAAAGGACGCCGAGGACATCAAGAAGCAATTGGAAGAGGCGGGCGCCAGCGTCGAGATCAAGTAATCTCTGAGTTGGCGCGGTTGTCTTTAGCAATCCAGTACGGCTGGTGGCGTAAGCCACCGGCCTTTTTGCGTTAGTGGTAGGCTGGGGTGAAACGCGACCCCGGCATTGTTAGTCATCTCGACAATCGTTGGGGTTCGTTTCATTCACCCCAACCTACGAATTGCCTTAACTGAGGAACCATCATGGCCTATTCATTCACCCAGAAAAAGCGCATTCGCAAGGATTTTGGTAAACGTCCCAGCATTTTGGAAGTGCCTTATTTGCTGGCCATCCAGTTGGAATCTTACCGGAATTTTTTGCAAGCGGATACGGAACCGGAAAAACGTTTGAACCAAGGCTTGCACGCCGCGTTCAAGTCCGTGTTCCCGATCACCAGCTATTCGGGTAACGCGGCCCTGGAGTACGTCAGTTACCGCTTGGGCGATCCGGTGTTCGACGTCAAGGAATGCCAGTTGCGCGGTATGACCTACGCCGCGCCGCTGCGTATGAAGGTGCGTTTGGTGATTTACGACAAGGACGCGCCGGCGGACGCCAAGGTAGTCAAGGATATCAAGGAACAAGAGGTGTACATGGGCGAAATGCCGCTCATGACCGAGAACGGCACGTTCGTGATCAACGGCACCGAGCGCGTGATCGTGTCGCAGTTGCACCGTTCACCCGGCGTGTTTTTCGATCATGACAAGGGCAAGACGCACTCGTCCGGCAAGCTGCTGTTTTCCGCGCGCATCATTCCGTACCGCGGCTCATGGTTGGATTTCGAGTTCGATCCCAAGGACATGGTGTTCGTGCGCATCGACCGGCGCCGCAAGCTGCCGGCCACGGTGCTGCTGCGCGCCTTGGATTACACCACCGAACAGATTCTGGCGATGTTCTTCGAGACCAACACCTTCCGTCTCAACAAGGACGGCGGCATCAAGCTCGATCTGGTGCCGGCGCGTTTGCGCGGCGAGACCGCCTCGTTCGACATCAAGGACGCCAAGGGTAAGGTGCTGGTCGAGGAGGGCCGCCGCATCACCGCGCGCCACATCCGCGAGTTGGAAAAGATCGGCTTGAAAACGCTGGACGTGCCGCGCGAGTATCTGATCGGCAAGGTGCTGGCGCATGACATCGTCGATGCGGAGAGCGGCGAAATCCTGGCCAACGCCAACGATGAGATCACCGCCGACGTGCTCGGCAAGCTGTTCAAGGCCGGCGTTTCCGAGCTGCGCGTGCTCTACACCAACGACCTGGATCGCGGCCCATACATTTCCGACACGCTGCGTATCGACAATACGCGCAGCGCGTTGGACGCGCAGGTGGAAATCTACCGCATGATGCGGCCCGGCGAGCCGCCCAGCAAGGACGCGGCGCAGAGCCTGTTCACGCACTTGTTTTTCAGCAGCGAGCGCTACGATCTGTCGCCGGTCGGGCGCATGAAATTCAACCGCCGCGTCGGACGCGCCGAAACCACCGGCTCCGACGTGCTGTCCAAAGAAGACATCATCGACGTACTGAAGGTGCTGATCGACATCAAGAACGGCAACGGTGCGGTGGATGACATCGATCACCTGGGCAACCGCCGCATCCGCTGCGTGGGTGAAATGGTCGAGAATCAGTTCCGCATCGGTTTGGTGCGCGTGGAGCGGGCGGTCAAGGAGCGCTTGAGCCTGGCGGAGTCCGAGGGTTTGATGCCGCACGAGCTGATCAACGCCAAGCCGGTGGCCGCCGCGGTCAAGGAATTCTTCGGCTCCAGCCAGTTGTCGCAGTTCATGGACCAGAACAATCCGCTGTCTGAGGTCACGCACAAGCGCCGCGTCTCGGCGCTGGGGCCGGGCGGCTTGACGCGCGAGCGCGCGGGTTTCGAGGTGCGCGACGTGCATCCCACCCATTACGGCCGCGTGTGTCCGATCGAAACGCCGGAAGGTCCGAACATCGGCTTGATCAATTCGCTGGCCGTGTACGCGCGCACCAACGAATACGGATTTTTGGAAACGCCGTACCGTAAGGTGGTGAACGGCAAAGTGACTGACCAGATCGATTATTTGTCCGCCATCGAGGAAGGCCAGTATGTCATCGCGCAGGCCAACGCCGCGCTGGACGAAAAAGGCCGCTTGATCGATGACTTGGTGTCGTCCCGTCATCAGAATGAGTTCGCCTTATCGACGCCGGACAAGGTCGAGTATATGGATGTGTCACCCAAGCAGATCGTTTCGGTGGCCGCGGCGCTGATTCCGTTCCTGGAACACGACGACGCCAACCGCGCGCTGATGGGCTCCAACATGCAGCGCCAAGCGGTGCCGACGCTGCGTTCCGAAAAGCCGCTGGTGGGCACCGGCATCGAGTGGACGGTGGCCATCGACTCCGGCGTCACCGTGGTGGCCAAGCGCGGCGGCGTGGTGGATTCCGTGGACGCCGGGCGCATCGTGGTGCGCGTCAACGACGAGGAAACCGTGCCGGGCGAGCCGGGCGTGGACATTTACAACCTCACCAAATACACGCGCTCCAATCAAAACACCTGCATCAATCAGCGTCCGCTGGTCAACATCGGCGACGTGATCGCGCGCGGCGACGTGCTGGCCGACGGGCCGTCCACCGACATGGGCGAGCTGGCGCTCGGCCAGAACGTACTGGTCGCGTTCATGCCGTGGAACGGTTACAACTTCGAGGATTCCATCCTCATCTCCGAGCGCGTGGTGGAGGAAGAGCGTTTCACCACCATCCACATCGAGGAATTGTCTTGCGTGTCGCGCGACACCAAGCTGGGGCCGGAAGAAATCACGCGCGATATCCCGTACGTGGGCGAGAGCGCGCTGGCCAAGCTGGATGAGTCCGGCATCGTCTACATCGGCGCCGAGGTCAAGCCCGGCGACATTCTGGTGGGCAAGGTCACGCCCAAGAGCGAGACGCAGCTCACGCCGGAAGAAAAATTGCTGCGCGCCATCTTCGGCGAAAAGGCCTCCGACGTGAAAGACACCAGTCTGCGCGTGCCGTCCGGCATGATCGGCACGGTGATCGACGTGCAGGTATTCACGCGCGACGGCGTGGAGAAGGATGAGCGCGCGCAGGCCATCGAAAATTCGGAGCTGGCCAAGGTCAAGAAAGACTTGAACGACCAGTACCGCATCATGGAAAACGACACCTATCAGCGCATCGAGAAACTCCTGATCGGTAAGACCGCGGAGGGCGGTCCCAAGAGCTTGAAGGGCGGCGGCAAGATCACCAAGGCGCACCTGGCCGAGATCGCGCGCGAGAAGTGGTTCGAAATCCGCCTGCGCAATGAAGAGGCGAACGAGCAGTTGGAGCTCATGAGTGAACAGCTCAAGCAGAGCCGCGCCGACTTCGATAAGCGTTACGAGGAAAAGCGCGCCAAGCTTACCTCCGGCGACGATCTGGGGCCGGGCGTGCTGAAGATGGTCAAGGTGTATCTGGCCGTGCGTCGCCGCATCCAGCCCGGCGACAAGATGGCCGGACGTCACGGTAACAAGGGCGTGGTGTCCATGATCGTGCCGGTGGAAGACATGCCGTACACGGCCGACGGCACGCCGGTCGACCTGGTGTTGAATCCGCTGGGCGTGCCGTCGCGCATGAACGTCGGACAGGTGCTGGAAACGCACCTGGGCTGGGCGGCCAAGGGGCTGGGCCAGAAGATCGGGCGCATGCTCGACGAGCAGCGCCAGCACATGGTTTCCGACCTGCGTAAGTTCTTGGACAAGATTTACAACGCCAGCGGCAAGAAGGTCGATCTCAAATCGTTCAGTGATGACGAAATCATTACGCTGGCGCGCAATCTGAAAAACGGCGTGCCGATGGCCACCCCGGTATTCGACGGTGTGACCGAGGCTGAGATCAAGCAGATGCTGGAATTGGCCGGCCTGCCGAGCAGCGGACAGACCACGCTCTACGACGGGCGCACCGGCGAGGCGTTCGATCGCCCGGTGACGGTGGGCTATATGTACATGCTGAAGCTGAACCACTTGGTGGACGACAAGATGCACGCGCGTTCCACCGGGCCGTACAGCCTGGTCACGCAGCAGCCGCTCGGTGGCAAGGCGCAGTTCGGCGGTCAGCGCTTCGGCGAAATGGAAGTGTGGGCGCTGGAGGCGTACGGCGCGGCCTACACGCTGCAAGAAATGCTCACCGTCAAGTCCGACGACGTGGCGGGCCGCACCAAGATGTACAAGAACATCGTGGACGGCGATCACCGCATGGAGCCGAGTATGCCGGAGTCCTTCAACGTGCTGATCAAGGAAATCCGCTCGTTGGGCATCGACATTGAATTGGAACAGCATAATTAATGTAGGGTGGGCACGGTTTTCGTGCCCGCCATTCGCGTGGGTACATAAATCGTGCCCACCCTACCGGAGGTACGTGATTTGAAAGACCTAATGAACTTATTGAAGCAGCAGGAGCAAGTCGAGGAATTCGACGCGATCCGCATCGGCCTGGCCTCGCCGGAAAAAATCCGCTCCTGGTCCTACGGCGAAGTGAAAAAGCCGGAGACCATCAACTACCGCACTTTCAAGCCGGAGCGCGACGGTTTGTTCTGCGCCAAGATTTTCGGTCCGATCAAGGATTACGAGTGCCTGTGCGGCAAGTACAAGCGCCTCAAGCACCGCGGCGTGATTTGCGAAAAATGCGGCGTGGAAGTGACGCTGGCCAAGGTGCGCCGCGAGCGCATGGGTCACATCGAGCTGGCCAGCCCGGTGGCGCACATCTGGTTCCTGAAGTCGCTGCCTTCGCGCATCGGTTTGCTGCTGGACATGACGTTGCGCGACATCGAGCGCGTGCTGTACTTCGAGGCGTTCGTGGTGGTCGATCCGGGCATGACGCGCCTGGAGCGCGGCCAGTTGCTGTCCGACGAGGCGTATCTCGAGGCCATCGAGGAGAACGGCGATGAATTCGACGCGCGCATGGGCGCCGAGGCCGTCTATGAACTGCTGAAGAGCATGAATCTCAAGGACGAAGTGGCCAAGATCCGCGAGGAATTAGGCGGCGCCGGTTCCGAAACCAAGATCAAGAAACTTTCCAAGCGCCTGAAACTGCTGGAGTCGTTCCTGGAGTCCGGCAACCGTCCGGAGTGGATCGTGCTCAAGGTGCTGCCGGTGTTGCCGCCGGAGCTGCGCCCGCTGGTGCCGCTGGACGGCGGGCGTTTCGCCACCTCCGATTTGAACGATCTGTACCGGCGCGTCATCAACCGCAACAACCGTTTGAAGCGCCTGCTCGATTTGAACGCGCCCGACATCATCGTGCGCAACGAAAAGCGCATGTTGCAGGAAGCGGTCGATGCGCTGCTCGACAACGGCCGCCGCGGCAAGGCCATCACCGGCACTAACAAGCGCGCGCTGAAGTCGCTGGCCGACATGATCAAGGGCAAGCAGGGCCGTTTCCGCCAGAATCTGCTCGGTAAGCGCGTCGATTACTCGGGACGTTCGGTGATCGTGGTCGGCCCGACGCTGCGCCTGCACCAATGCGGATTGCCCAAGAAAATGGCGCTGGAGTTGTTCAAGCCGTTCATTTTCAGCAAACTGGAGCGGCGCGGACTCGCCACCAACATCAAGGCCGCCAAGAAACTCGTGGAGCGCGAGGGGCCGGAGGTATGGGATATTCTGGAGGAAGTCATCCGCGAACATCCGGTGCTGATGAACCGCGCGCCGACCTTGCATCGTTTGGGTATTCAGGCGTTCGAGCCGGTGCTGATCGAAGGCAAGGCCATTCAGCTGCACCCGCTGGTGTGCACCGCGTTCAACGCCGATTTCGACGGCGATCAGATGGCCGTGCACGTGCCGCTGTCGCTGGAGGCGCAGCTCGAGGCGCGCACGCTGATGATGTCCAGCAACAATATCCTGTCGCCCGCCAACGGCGAGCCGATCATCGTACCGTCGCAGGACGTGGTGCTGGGCCTGTATTACATGACGCGCGAGCGCATCAACGCCAAGGGCGAGGGCATGGCGTTCGCCGACGTGGCCGAAGTGCACCGCGCCTATGAAACGCACGCCGTGGAACTGCACGCCAAAATCAAAGTGCGTATCCAGGAAATGCAAGTCGGCGCGGACGGCGCGAAACAGCGCGTCACGCGTCTGGTGTCGACCACCGTGGGGCGCGTGCTGCTCTCCGAACTGCTGCCGGAAGGCATGCCGTTCGAGACCGTCAATCAGAATATGACCAAGAAGGCCATCTCGCGCATTATCAACGCCTGCTACCGCCAGGTGGGATTGAAGGAAACCGTGATCCTCGCCGACCGCCTGATGTACACGGGCTTCAGCTACGCCACGCGCGCCGGTGTGTCCATCGGCGTCGACGACATGGTGGTGCCGGACGAGAAGAAGAAGATCATCGACGCCGCCGAGGCTGAGGTCAAGGAGATCGAAAACCAGTACGCCTCCGGTTTGGTCACCAACGGCGAACGCTACAATAAAGTAGTCGACATCTGGTCGCACACCAACGATCAGGTCGCCAAGGCCATGATGGACAAGCTCGGCACCGATCTCGTCAAGGATGCATCCGGCAAGCAGGTCAAGCAGCCGTCGTTCAATTCCATTTACATGATGGCCGACTCCGGCGCGCGCGGTAGCGCCGCGCAGATCCGCCAGCTCGCCGGTATGCGCGGCCTGATGGCCAAGCCGGACGGTTCGATCATCGAAACGCCGATCACCGCGAACTTCCGCGAAGGCCTGGACGTGTTGCAGTACTTCATCTCCACGCACGGCGCGCGCAAGGGCTTGGCCGACACCGCATTGAAGACCGCCAACTCCGGTTATCTCACGCGCCGTCTGGTGGACGTGGCGCAAGACCTGGTGGTCACCGAAAACGATTGCGGCACCACGCAAGGCCTGATGATGATGCCGTTGATCGAAGGCGGCGACGTGGTCGAGCCGCTGCGCGAGCGCGTGCTCGGGCGCGTGACCGCCGAGGACGTCAAAGTGCCCGGCACCGAGGACGTCGCCGTGCCGCGCGGCACGCTGCTCGACGAGCGCTGGGTCGATAAGCTCGAGGAATTCAGCATCGACCAGATCAAGGTGCGCTCGCCGATCACTTGCGAAACTCAGTACGGCATTTGCTACGCCTGCTACGGGCGCGACCTGGGCCGCGGCCACGGCGTCAACATCGGCGAGGCGGTCGGCGTGATCGCCGCGCAGTCCATCGGCGAACCCGGCACGCAGCTCACCATGCGCACCTTCCACATCGGCGGCGCGGCGTCGCGCGCGGCGGCCATCAACAGCGTGCAAGTCAAGTCCAAGGGTCACGTCAAGTTGCACAACATCAAGCTGGTGCAGCACCAGAGCGGCAACTACGTCGCGGTGTCACGTTCCGGCGAGCTGACCCTGGTCGACGAGTTCGGGCGCGAGCGCGAGCGCTACCGCATCCCCTACGGCGCGGTGCTGACCGTCAGCGAAGGCGAGGAAGTCGCGCCCGGCCAGACCGTGGCCAACTGGGATCCGCATACTCATCCGGTGATCACCGAGGTGGCCGGACGCCTGCGCTTCAGCGATTTCGTCGAAGGCGTCACCGTGCACCGTCAGGCCGACGAAGTCACCGGCCTCACCAGCATGGTAGTCACCGACCCGAAACAGCGCGGTGTATCGGGCCGCGACCTGCGTCCCATGGTCAAACTGGTCGATGACAACGGCAAGGATTTGTGCATCGCCGGCACCGACATCCCGGCGCACTACTACCTGCCGGCGGGCGCCATCATCAGCGTCGAGGACGGCGCGCGGGTGGGCGTGGGCGACGTGGTCGCGCGTATCCCGCAAGAGTCGTCCAAGACGCGCGACATCACCGGTGGTCTGCCGCGCGTGGCCGACTTGTTCGAGGCGCGCAAGCCCAAGGAACCGGCGATCCTCGCCGAGATTTCCGGCACGGTCAGCTTCGGCAAGGATACCAAGGGCAAGCAGCGCCTCGTCATCACCGCTACCGACGGCACGGTGCACGAGGAGCTGATTCCCAAGTGGCGCCACGTCACGGTATTCGAAGGCGAGCACGTGGAGCGCGGCGAAGTGATCGCCGACGGTCCGCCCGATCCGCACGACATCCTGCGCCTGCTCGGCGTGCCGGCGCTGGCCAATTACATCGTCAACGAAGTGCAGGACGTATATCGCCTGCAAGGCGTGAAGATCAACGACAAGCACATCGAAGTGATCGTGCGCCAGATGCTGCGCAAGGTGGAGATCACCGCCGCCGGCGACAGCAAATTCCTCAAGGGCGAGCAGATCGACCGTGCGCGCGTGCAGGAAGAAAATCAGCGTCTGATCGCGGACGGCAAGCAGCCGGCCCTGTTCGAGCCGATCCTGCTCGGCATCACCAAGGCGTCGCTGGCCACGCAGTCGTTCATCTCCGCGGCCTCCTTCCAGGAAACCACGCGCGTGCTCACCGAGGCCTCGGTAAGCGGCAAGTGGGACGAGCTGCGCGGCTTGAAGGAAAACGTCATCGTGGGCCGCTTGATCCCCGCGGGCACGGGTTTGGCGTATCACAACGAACGGCATCGCCGGCGCAGCGGTGTGTCCGCTCCCGCGGAGACGCCCGCCGACGTGGTCAGCAAGGAAATCACCGCCGACACGGTGGAAGCTTTGCATGATGCGTTGAATGTGTCGCAGGCTTAAAAACGGTAATGGGTGATGGGTGATGGGTTTTGCCCATTACCCATCACCCAGGTTGTTTAATACCGCTCGCCGCCAACGCCTTGACAGTAAAGCCTGATCCAGCTTAAAATTCCGCTTCTTTGACAGGCCCGCCTACATGGCCGCGCCTGTCATTGATTTTTTACGGCTTGATTTTCCCAGGAAGATTCATGGCAACCACCAATCAGCTGGTGCGCAAACCGCGCGCGAGCCAAAAGATCAAGAGCACGGTGCCCGCGCTGGGCGGCTGTCCGCAAAAGCGCGGCGTCTGCACGCGCGTATACACCACTACGCCGAAAAAGCCCAACTCGGCGCTGCGCAAAGTGGCGCGCGTGCGCCTTACCAACGGCATGGAAGTCACCACCTACATCGGCGGCGAAGGCCACAATTTGCAGGAGCACTCGGTGGTGCTGATCCGCGGCGGCCGTGTGAAGGATTTGCCCGGCGTGCGCTACCACACGGTGCGCGGCAGCCTGGACACCTCCGGCGTCAGCGCGCGCCGTCAAGGGCGTTCCAAGTACGGCGCCAAGCGTCCTAAATCGTGATGAGTGAACGGTGATGAGTAATGAGTAAGAGGTTTTACTGTTCACCCATTACCCATTACTCATCACCTGCATGAAGAGAAATTACAGGTAAATAAGTTATGCCTAGAAGACGAGTCGCCGCCAAGCGCGAGATCATCCCCGATCCGAAATACGGGAACGAGACACTGGCCAAATTCATTAACGTGGTGATGAGCCACGGCAAGAAGTCCGTGGCCGAGAAGATTATTTACGGCGCGCTTAATCAAATCGTCGCCAAGAACAAGGGCGACGCCATGGAAGTGCTGAACAAGGCGCTGGACAACGTGCGCCCCATGGTGGAAGTCAAGTCACGCCGCGTCGGCGGCGCCACCTATCAGGTGCCGGTCGAAGTGCGCGCCACGCGCCGCACCGCGCTGGCCATGCGCTGGTTGGTCGAGGCCGCGCGCAGCCGTGGCGAAAAATCCATGAGCCTGCGCCTGGCCGGCGAGATCATCGACGCCTTCGAAAGCAAGGGCAGCGCCGTGAAGAAGCGTGAAGAAACGCATCGCATGGCCGAGGCCAACAAGGCCTTCGCGCATTACCGCTGGTAGCGCCCCGCCATCTTACCGAATCGAGGTTGTAAACCGTGCCCCGCAAAACTCCCATAGAACGCTATCGCAACATCGGCATCAGTGCCCACATTGACGCCGGTAAAACCACGACCACCGAGCGCGTTCTCTATTACACCGGCGTCTCGCATAAGATGGGCGAGGTGCACGAGGGCGCGGCCACCATGGACTGGATGCCGCAGGAGCAGGAGCGTGGCATCACCATCACCTCCGCCGCCACCACGTGTTTCTGGAGCGGCATGGATAAGAATTTCCCGCAGCACCGCATCAACATCATCGACACGCCCGGCCACGTCGACTTCACCATCGAGGTGGAACGCTCGCTGCGCGTGCTGGACGGCGCCTGCATGTTGTTCTGCGCCGTGGGCGGCGTCGAGCCGCAATCCGAAACGGTATGGCGCCAAGCCAATAAATACGGCGTGCCGCGTCTTGCGTTCGTGAACAAAATGGATCGCGCCGGCGCCAATTTCCTGCGTGTGGTCGAGCAGATCAAGAAACGCCTGGGCGCCAACCCCGTGCCCATTCAACTGCCCATCGGCGCCGAGGAGAAATTCCAGGGCGTGGTCGATCTGGTGAAGATGAAGGCCATCTATTGGGACGACGCCACGCAGGGTATGCGCTTCGAAGAGCGCGATATTCCCGCCGACATGCTTGCCGCCTGTAAAGAATGGCGCGAGAAGATGATCGAGGCCGCCGCCGAGGCCACCGAAGAAGGCATGGAAAAATACCTCAACGGCGAGGAACTGAGCGCCGAGGAAATCAAGCAAGGTTTGCGCGCGCGCACGCTGAAGGCCGAGATCGTGCCGGTGCTGTGCGGTTCCGCGTTCAAGAACAAGGGCGTGCAGGCCATGCTCGACGCCGTGATTGAATACCTGCCGTCACCGGTCGACAAGCCGCCCATCAAGGGTCATTTGGACGACGCGGCGGAAACCATCGCCGAACGCCACGCCTCCGACGATGAGCCCTTCGCCGCGCTGGCGTTTAAGATCGCCACCGATCCGTTCGTCGGCACGCTGACCTTTTTCCGCGTGTACTCCGGGGTGCTGAATTCCGGCGACGGCGTGTACAACCCGGTGAAGGGCAACAAAGAGCGCGTCGGCCGTATCGTGCAGATGCACGCCAATAATCGAGAAGAAATCAAAGAGGTGCGCGCCGGCGACATCGCCGCCGCCGTGGGTTTGAAGAACGTCACCACCGGCGACACGCTGTGCGACATCAACAACATCATCACCCTGGAGCGCATGGAATTCCCGGAGCCGGTGATCTCCGTTGCGGTGGAGCCGAAGACCAAGGCCGACCAGGAAAAAATGGGCATCGCGCTCTCCAAGCTCGCGCAGGAAGACCCGTCGTTTCGCGTGCACACCGACGAAGAGTCCGGCCAGACCATCATCTCCGGCATGGGCGAATTACATTTGGAAATCATTGTCGACCGCATGAAGCGCGAATTCAGCGTCGAGGCCAACGTCGGCGCGCCACAGGTTGCGTACCGCGAGACTATCCGCAAGAGCGTCGAACAGGAAGGCAAGTTCGTGCGCCAATCCGGCGGACGCGGTCAGTACGGCCACGTGTGGCTGCGCATCGAGCCGCTGCCGCCGGGCTCCGGCTACCAATTCGAAAACGGCATCGTCGGCGGTGTGGTGCCGAGAGAATACATCCCCGCGGTCGATAAGGGCGTGCAGGAACAGATGAAGAACGGCGTGATCGCCGGCTTTCCGCTGGTGGATATGAAAGTCACGATCTTCGACGGTTCGTATCACGACGTCGACTCCAACGAAATGGCGTTCAAAATCGCCGGCTCGATGGGCCTCAAGGAAGGCGTGAAGAAGGCCAGTCCGGTGTTGCTCGAACCGATCATGAAGGTCGAAGTGGTTACGCCGGAAGAATACATGGGCGACGTGATGGGCGACCTCAATCGCCGGCGCGGACTGGTGCAGGGCATGGAAGACTCGCCGGCGGGTAAAATCGTCACCGCCGAGGTGCCGCTCAAGGAAATGTTCGGCTACGCCACCGATTTGCGTTCCGCCACGCAGGGCCGCGCCACCTACTCCATGGAATTTGTAAAATACGCCGAGGCGCCCAACAGCATCGCCGAAGCGGTTATCAAGAAAGCGTCATAACTATTATTTTTTGAGGTAACAGACGATGTCCAAGGCAAAATTTGAGCGGACCAAGCCGCACTTAAACGTCGGCACGATTGGTCACGTTGACCACGGCAAGACCACGCTCACCGCGGCGCTGACCAAAGTCATGGCCGAGAAATTCGGCGGCG
>JBFLZV010000047.1:0-16910 GCA_040756035.1 Pseudomonadota bacterium | reverse complement strand
CAATCAGCAAATTATTTGCATTTCCAAACTAAATGTCGCTTAATGGAATGGATGGGGTAGGCTGTTACCGCTGCTTGGATTAAGGAGGAAGCTGATATGGATATTTTATGGACTATCGCTATTATTTTGCTCGTTTTGTGGGCATTGGGAGTCGTCACCTCGTACACCATCGGCGGCTTCATTCATATTTTGCTGGTCGTTGCCATTATCGCCGTGCTGATTCGCATTATTCAGGGTCGCAGGCCCGTGTGAGATTTTAAAAATAAACTTAGTACAAGGAGGTATGCTATGAAACCGGCTGTCGTGGTCGGCATCACATTGATTGTGCTCGGCGTCGTTGCGCTTGCTTATCAGGGTATTACCTATACGACGCGCGAGAAGGTGCTTGAGATCGGTCCGCTGGAAGCCACCGCCGAGACTGAGAAAACCGTGCCGTTGCCGCCGTTGTTGGGTGCTTTGTCATTAGTGGGCGGTATAATATTGGTTGTGGTTGGGGCCAAGAGATCGTAACGGCGCTGACTGTAAAACAAAAGAGGGGAGAGAAAAATGCGCAAAATAGCGTGTGTGCTGTGGGCGTGGTGTTTTATGACCGGAGCGGGTTTTGCCGCGCAGCTCGTTGATTTGAACAGCGCCGATCAGCAGGCGTTGGAATCGATCAACGGCATCGGGCCGGCCAAGGCGTCGGCGATTATCGAATATCGCAACAAAAACGGCGGTTTTAAAAATCTGGAGGAACTCGACAACGTGCCGGGCTTTGGGCCGAAGGGTGTGGAGAAGCTGCGCAGTTTGGTCACGGTCGGCGCGACGCCGGGGCGAGCCGGGGCGGATGCCGCGCCTTCCGCGGTACGGCCGCCGCTGTATGGATTCGTGCGCGGCGATTTGGGCTTGCGGCGCGACGATGAGCAATCGTCCGAGTTTAAAAGCGCTGACTGATGCCCACCGCCGCCGACCAGTCTTCGGTCAGTTGCACGCCGTTGACGTATTGATAGATCGGCTGTTGGAAAAAGCCGTAGAGTTCCGTTTCGGGCGTCAGCGCGTAACTCAGGCCGGGGCTCAGGTTGATAAATGTGCCGCCGGTGTCTTCCGGTTCCGCTTCAAGTCCGCGATCGCGTCCGCGCCATTGTGTGTTCAATTGCAGCAGCGCGGTGAGGCGTTCGCTGAAGCCGTGACGTAACCCTAAATCCAACGATACGCGCGCGCCCGGCTCATATGCGCCGCGCGTGGCGATGGGTTTTTGCCACAGGGCGCTGGCGAACCAGCTTGATTGATGATCGGTTAATTGCCGATGATACGAGACGCCGAGCAGCGCGTCGGTGCTGCCGCTGCCGGGTTGCAAGCTGCGCTCGGCGCGCTCGCCCTCGTCGTTGGTGACGCCGGTGCCGCCGATGGGAAGTTTAACGCCGAAGTTGAAACTCGCGGATGAACCGGCGTTTTCATGCTCGGAAAAGTAATAACGCCCCAGCACGCGCGCGTCGCCCAGTTCCGCGAAGCTCCATTGTTCAGGGATCACCGCGCCGTGATGATTGTGATTATGGTCATGCAGACGGCTGACCAGCGGCGCTTGCACGGTGACGCCCCAGGAGGCGGAGTAGCGATGATCGAACGCGGCGATGACATTGCGGTTGATGGTGCGGACTTCGTCGTGATGGCGGCGAATCTCTCCGATCGCCACGTCGCGGCTGCCGGCGCGCGGTTGATCCTGGTCGATGAATTCAAAACGCAAGTCCAGCCGCGATTGGCCTACCTGGGGAAAGTTTTGCGCCTCGGCTCCGGTGTTGATGGAGCACACCGCCGATCCGCAACTCGCCTGCGCCGCTGGCGCAACGGCCACGCCCAGGCACGCCGCAAGCATACCGATGTTTCGTAAATTCATTGTGAGCCTTTAAAATTTCCCGAATGATGAAGACCGCCAGCATAGCCGTAAATTTCGCCGGACGGGAGATGATATAATGCCGCGCGACAATTTGCCGCACCTGCTCTAGTGAGCGGCGCATTACACTATTCACGCAAACTATGAATCCTATAAGCGCTCCTTCGCTCCAAGCCGCCGCGTCGCTGAATCTGCGCCGCGTGCTCGTGCTGCGCAACATCGCCGTCGTGGGACTCACGCTGGCGGTGATCGTGATGAGCCTGGATATGAAATTGCCGGGCGCGGCGCTGGCTGTGATCGTGGCGGTGTTGGGGGTGCTCAGCCTAGCCACGTGGGCGCGCCTGAGGCTGGCGCGGCCCGTCACCGAGCGAGAATTTTTCGCACATCTGTTGTTGGATGTATTGATTCTTTCCGGGTTGTTGTACTTCACCGGCGGCTCCACGAATCCGTTCACTTCACTTTTTCTCCTGCCGCTGACCATCGCGGCGGTGGTGTTGCCCGCCCGCTACGTGTGGAGCCTGGCGCTGCTGACGCTGGCTTGCTTCAGCTTGCTGATGTTTTTCTACGTGCCGCTGCCGTACTTTCATGAACCGCATCAGCACGAGCATTTCGATTTGCACGTATGGGGCATGTGGTTCGGTTTTTTGCTCAGCGCGGCGTTAATTTCCTATTTCATCGTGCGCATGAGCGGCACCTTGCGCGAGCGCGACGCGGCGTTGGCGCGGGCACGCGAGGATATTCTGCGCAGCGAGCGTATTCTGGCGCTCGGCACGCTGGCGGCGGGCGTGGCGCATGAATTGGGTACGCCGCTGTCGACCATGGCGGTGCTCGCTAAGGATTTAGAATCCGACTGCACGCAGCCCGATGTGCAAGAACGACTGCGCATCTTGCGCGAGCAAGTGGAGCGCTGCAAAAAAATCCTGTCCACGCTGTCGGCCTCCGCCGGTCATACGCGCGCGGAAGAGGCGCGCGGCGTCGCGTTGGATGTTTACCTCAATGACATCGTCGAGCATTGGCGCGCGACGCGGCCCGCTGTGAATGCACAGTTTAATTTCACGGGTGCACAGCCGGCGCCGCGCATCGTCGCGGAGCAGACCATTGCGCATGCCGTTACCAATATTTTGAACAATGCGGCGGATGCTTCGCCGAACTGCGTGGAAATACGCGCGCAGTGGGACAGCGAGAAATTGCTGATCGAAGTGGATGATCGCGGCGCGGGTCTAAGCGATGCGGCGGCGCGGCAGGCGGGCGAGGCGTTTTTCACCACTAAAGCGGCGGGGCAGGGTTTGGGATTGGGGTTATTTCTCACGCACGCCACGCTGACGCGCTTCGGCGGCAGCGTGCAGTTGTTCAATCGCGCGGGCGGCGGCGTGCGCACGCAGCTTGTATTGCCCATCGCCAAGTTGTTATTAACGCCGTGACGCCGCGCTTATTACTCGTTGACGATGACGAAGTGTTTTGCCGGGTGTTGTCCGCGGCGCTCGCCAAACGCGGCTACGCCGTGTCGGTGGCGCACGACGTGGAGCAAGGCAAGCGTCTGGCTGAACACTGCACGCCGCAGTACGCGGTGGTCGACCTCAACATGCCGGGGCCGTCGGGCTTGGTGCTTATCGCTCATCTCAAAGCGCTGGACGCGCGCATTAAAACCATCGTGCTTACCGGCTACGCCAGCGTTGCCACGGCGGTGGAAGCGATTAAACTCGGCGCGGTGCATTATCTCGCTAAGCCCGTGGATGCTGACGAGATCATCGCCGCGTTCCGGCGCGAGGAGGGCGACAGCGCGGCGCCGGTCGCGGCGCAGCCGTTGTCCGTGCAGCGCCTGGAGTGGGAGCATTTGCAAAAAGTTTTGCACGATTGCGACGGCAATATCTCCGCTGCCGCGCGCCGCTTGAACATGCACCGCCGCACCTTGCAACGCAAACTGAAAAAACGTCCGGCGCGGCAGTGATGATATCGTATGCATAAGACCGGTCTCGTAGGGTGGGCACGTTGTTTGTGTCCGCGCGGAATCCAAGCAGTTGGAATGTGGGCACAAACAACGTGCCCACTCTACCGGCTACACTCAATAAGTTGCTCGCGCGTCAACAAAAACACGCCGCCGCCGCCGCGCTCGAATTCCGGCCAGACGAATGGCAGGCGCGGGTAGGCTTCGCTCAACGCCGCCTCGCTATTGCCGACTTCCACGACCAGCACGCCGCGCGGATTGAGATGCGTGGGTGCTTCCTTGAGAATGCGTCGCACCACGTCCAGGCCGTCGCGTCCGGCGGCCAGGCCCATGCGCGGCTCGTGGAGAAATTCCTTGGGCAAGGCCGCCATGTCGGCGGCGTCGACGTAGGGCGGATTGCTGACGATCAAATCGTATTTCTTGCCACGCAGCGCGTCGAATAAATCCGATTGCACGGCGCGCACGCGCTGCGCGACGTGATGTCGTTCGATATTGACGGCCGCGATTTCCAAGGCGTCTTGCGAAATATCCGCGGCATCGACCTGCGCGTCGGGAAAGGCGTAGGCGCAGGCGATGGCGATGCAGCCGCTGCCGGTGCACAGGTCGAGTATTGCGTGCACGTTTTCGCTTTGCAGCCACGGCGCGAAGCCGTGTTCGATGAGTTCGGCGATAGGCGAGCGCGGTATCAGCACGCGCTCGTCCACGTAAAAACTCAAGCCCGCGAACCATGCCTCGTGGGTGAGATACGGCGCGGGGATGCGTTCCTCGATGCGCCGCCGCAATAACGTGGCGACGTGTTTTTTTTCGCCGTGCGTGAGGGCAGCGGCCATGAAGTAGGGCGGCGGATTGTGCGGCAGATGCAGGGCGTGCAACACTAGGTACGCGGCTTCGTCGACGGCGTTATCGGTGCCGTGGCCGAAATGCAATCCGGCCTCGTTGAATAGGCTCGCGCCCCAGCGGATGAAATCCCCCACCGTGTGGAGTTGAGAGATATCTTCGTTGTAGGACACGGCTAGGCCACAAGCGCTCTGAGTTCGCAGCCGGACGCGCCGCATCGCAAGACGCTGCCTTGTTCGTACCAGTCGCCCAGCACGATACGCTGCGCGGGCCGCGCGTCGAGATAAAAATCGTGCACGGCGGGGCGGTGCGTATGCCCGTGGATGAGGCGCGTCACGCCGTGCTCGCGCATGATCTGTTCGACGGCGCTCTGGTGCACGTCCATGATGTATTCCGGTTTGGCGCGCGTTTTTTCGCGGCTCTTTTGACGATACTCGCGCGCCAGTTCGGCGCGTTTGGCGAGCGGCAGCTCCAGGAAAACTTGCTGCCACGCCGGATTGCGCACTTGCGCGCGGACTTTTTGATATTCGACGTCCTGCGTGCACAGTGCGTCGCCGTGCGTAAGCAGCGTGGCGCGTCCGTAGAGATCGATGACGCTGGGGTCGGGCAGCAAGTGGCAGCCGGTCATGGCGGAGAAGTCCGCGCCGATCAGAAAATCACGATTGCCGTGCATGATGTAAACCGGCGCGCCGTGTTCGGTCAGCGCACGCAGGCCGGAGAGAATAGCGGCGTTTTCCGCGTTGTTATCGTCGTCGCCCAGCCACGCCTCGAACAAATCGCCCAATATATACAAGGCGTCACAGCGCCGCGCATCCGCGCGCAGAAACTCCAGAAACAGTTTTGTTATTTCGGGTCGCTCCGGGCAGAGGTGGAGGTCGGAAATAAACAACGTAGTATTATTGCGCGGCGACTTTGTCATCCTGCTTGACGCCGGGGTCTTTCGCCTTTGCGTCCTTATTGGTTTTTTTCTTGGTCGATTTTTTGGCGGTTTTTTTCTGATCCGCCGCAGCCTTGACGGGCGAGGGCGAAGCGTCGGCGCTCGCTAGCGTCGTGGTCGGCGCGGGCGGCTCGATGCTGATTTTCTTGATGAGCACTTGAGTGAGCGGAACGTCCTTGCTGAACGGTCCGCCCACGCCGGTCGGCACGGCGCGAATGCGGTCCAGCACGTCCATGCCTTCCGTAACCTTGCCGAATACCGTATAGCCCCAATAGCCCGGCTCCGGCTTATGGTGATTTAAAAAATTGTTGTCCTCGACGTTGATGAAGAATTGGTTGGTAGCGGTGTGGGGGTCGTACTCGCGCGCCATGGCGATGGTGCCGCGCTTGTTTTGTAAACCGTTGTTCGCTTCGCTTTGAATCGCCGCATGCACCGGGCGCGCCTCGTAGCTGGCCGTGTACGCGCCGCCCTGAATCATGAAATCGCCAATCACGCGATGAAAGATGGTGCCGTCGTAGGCGCTTTCACGCACGTAACGTAAAAAGTTTTCAACCGTCCTGGGCGCGCGGATATTGTCAAGTTCCACGATCATGTCGCCAAAGCTGGTCGAGATGCGCACACGCGGCGCAGGGTCGGCAGCCTGCACGTAATACATCGGTATCAATAGGAAAATCGCCAGCGTTAGGCGCATTACGAGTGTGTTCATGGCGCGAGACCTCGTCGTTAACCTTCTAAATGAACTTTTTGGTATCTACGCTAATGACCCGAATGATAATAGGTTTGCGCGGCGGGCGGAAGAGTCGGGTAAACTTTTATTAAGAGAGGGTTTTACGTTATTATGTAACATTATGATTACAAAGCCCGTCAAGACGCGTTTTGCCCCCAGCCCGACGGGTTTGCTGCACCTCGGCAATGCCCGCATGGCGCTGCTTTGCGCCCTGGCGGCGCGCCACCAGCGTGGTATATTCCTGCTGCGCATCGAAGACACCGACCGCAGCCGCAGCACCCAGCAGTATATCCAAGCCCTGCAGGAAGACCTGCTATGGCTGGGACTGGAATGGCAAGAGGGGCCGGGCGTGGAGGGGCCGCACGGTCCCTATTTGCAATCGGAACGCGGCGCCGTGTATCAAACTTATTTCGATCGGCTTATACAAGCCGGCCAAGCCTATCCGTGCTTTTGCAGCGAACAGGAACTGGCGCTGGCGCGCAAGGTGCAACTGGCCGCCGGGCACCCGCCGCGCTACGGCGGTACGTGCGCGAAATTATCCCAACAGCAAGTGCAAGAGCGGCTGGCGCAAGGCATCAAGCCGACGCTACGCTTTCGTGTCCCGGCGCAGCAGAGCGTGGAATTCAACGATTTGGTGCGCGGCGCGCAGCGTTTCAATAGCGCCGATATCGGCGACTTCATCATCCGCCGCGCGGACGGCACGCCCGCGTTCTTCTTCACCAACGCCATCGATGACGCGCTCATGGAAGTCACGCACGTGCTGCGCGGCGAAGATCACCTCACCAACACGCCGCGCCAGATCATGCTACTGCGCGCGCTTGGTTTGCGCGTGCCGGACTACGGGCACGTCGCGCTGATTCTGGGCGCCGACGGTGCGCCGCTGTCCAAGCGTCACGGCAGCCACAGCGTGCGCGATCTGCGCGACGCCGGTTATTTCCCCATGGCGGTGAACAATTATCTGGCGCGCCTCGGTCATTATTATGACAGCAATGACTTGATGAACCTGGACGCGCTCGCCGCGCAATTTTCCATGGAGAAAATAGGCCGCGCCGCAGCGCGTTTCGACGGTGCGCAGTTGAACTATTGGCAGCAGCAAGCCATCGCGCACGCCGGCATCGACGAGCTGTGGCAGTGGGTGGGGCCGCGCGTGCACGAGCGCGTGCCGCCGGAGCAGAGCTATTCCTTCATCGAGGCGGTGCGCGCCAACATCACCATGCCGGAACATGCGCAGCTATGGGCGCGCGTTTTATTTTTCGATCCGTTGGAACTAAGCCAAGGCGCGCGCGCCGTCATCAAGCAGGCGGGAAAGGAGTTTTTTGAGCACGCCCTGCGCGCGCTGGCGCAGCACCCGCGCGATTTCAAATCACTGGCCGCCGCCATCAAGAGTGCCAGCGGCGTCGGCGGCAAGGCGCTGTTCCAACCGCTGCGTGCCGCGCTCACCGGCGAACTCGACGGCCCGGAAATGGCGCGGTTGCTGCCGCTGCTCGGCGAGACGCGCGCCCATGCACGCCTGCAACAGGCCTTGTTGATTTCCAGTCACGCCGACATACATTAGCTCTTCCATGCTCTACATTCACAACAGTCTAACGAAAACTAAAGAATTATTTACACCCATCGAGCCGGGCAAGGTGCGCTTGTACGTGTGCGGCATGACCGTGTACGACTATTGTCATCTTGGTCACGCGCGCGTGCTGGTGGTGTTCGACACCGTGGTGCGCCATCTGCGCAGCCTCGGCTATCAGGTTACCTACGTGCGCAACATCACCGATATCGACGACAAAATCATCCGCCGCGCGCAGGAAAACAATGAAACCATCAACGCGCTCACCGAGCGTTTCATTCACGCCATGCACGAAGACGCGGATCGCCTGCGCGTATTGCGGCCCGACGCCGAGCCGCGCGCCACGCGCCACATCGGCGAAATTCTCAACATGATCCGCGCCTTGATGGAAAAAGGCTACGCCTACCAAGCGCCCAACGGCGACGTCTATTATGACGTGAGCCGCTTCGCGAGGTATGGCGCGCTGTCCGGCAAACACTTGGAGGATTTGCGCGCCGGCAGCCGCGTCGAAATCGACGAGGCCAAGGACGATCCGCTGGATTTCGTATTGTGGAAGGCGGCTAAGCCCGGTGAGCCGAGTTGGGAATCGCCGTGGGGACCGGGGCGTCCCGGCTGGCATATCGAATGCTCCGCCATGTCCACGCACTGCCTAGGTGCGCACTTCGATATTCACGGCGGCGGCATGGATCTGCAATTCCCACACCACGAAAATGAAATTGCGCAATCCGAGGCCGCTACCGGCTGCAAATTCGTCAACGTGTGGATGCACAACGGCTTCGTGCGCGTCAACGAAGAAAAAATGTCCAAGTCGCTGGGCAATTTCTTCACCGTGCGCGAAGTGCTCAAGCACTATCATCCCGAAGAGATACGCTATTTCATTCTCGCCAGCCACTACCGCAGCCCGCTCAATTATTCCGAGGAGAATTTACAGCAAGCGCGCGCCGCGCTGACGCGCTTGTACACGGCGTTGCGCGGACTATCGGCTACGCCGGTGAGGAGTGAGGAGAGAGGCGTGAGGAGTAACACCTCACCCCTCACCCCTCACCCCTCACGCTTTATGGAGGCAATGAACGACGATTTCAACACGCCCGAGGCGTTGGCGGTGTTGTTCGATATGGCGCGTGACGTCAATAAATTGCGCGGCGAAAACACCAACGAAGCGGCGCGTTTGGCCGCCATCCTGAAACACCTGGGTGGGCTGCTGGGTTTACTGCAAGACGACGCGGAAAATTATTTACAAGCCGCCGCCGGCGCGGCGGCGCAAGACGCCATCACCAAGGAAGAAATCGAGCGCCTCATCGCGCAGCGCAACCTGGCGCGCAAAAATAAAAACTGGGCGGAATCCGACCGCCTGCGCGATGTGCTGAAGGCGCGCGGCATTATTCTGGAGGACGGCCCCGGCGGCACCACTTGGCGCCGGCTTGGCTGATATTAACCCGGCGGGATTTGGTGCCGGGTTGAGTAAGGCATGGATGCCTTGCCGCGGCCTTAAGCCGCGCGAGACCAGGCCGGGCATGTGCCCGCCTGGTCGATGGCGACAAAATATAGGGATATATTTTGTCACCGAGTTAAGGAATCTCTGATTTATTCAGAGATTCCTGCGCTACAGAGGATGTAGCTCTGATAATTCCTGGATGGGATTATTCAGAAGTAATCAGCCGCGTTGCCGGCTGATTACGCGCTCGCGTTCCTCGCGGTTGATGTCGCGCATCTCGCGCAGCACGTTGCGGCTGACGCCTTGGCTGGCGAGACGGTCTTCTTGCGCGCGGCTGAGATCGAAAACCTGATTCGTGGCGCGCAGCCGATCAATCATTTGCTGATCGCTCAACCCGGCGTCCGCCATGGCCACGAGTTCGTCGGTGGTGACGAAGCCGTCTTTGTTGAGGTCGGCGGTGCTCGAGCGGCTGACGTCGGCGGCGGTCGCGGGGTTGGTCTGGGCCTTGCTTACGGCTTGCTGCGCGTCGTTGGCGCTGCTGCCGCCGAAAAGTTTGTCGGAGTTGGCGCCGATCAGGTAGCCGGCGCCCGCGCCGAGCGCGCCGCCGAGCACCGTTCCGAACAAGTCACCGTCGCTAATGGAACTGCCGGCTATGAGGCCCGCCGCGCCGCCGATGGCCGCGCCTTGCTGTTCACGCGTGCCGGGTAGATTTTCGCAGCCGGCCAACGTCGTTGCGCTGAGCACGCCCGTCAGAAATATCTTTATTACGTGGTATCTATCCATAGACATGCCTCCACGACTTCCTTGATCGTAAACCTGTTGTCAGTGCAATTGGTGCTACAAAATTAGGCTTGTTAACGCCGCTTAAGTTGCATTGCGGGGAATAATTTTGTGTGCACTTAAGGCCGCGCGTCCGCTTCCGCACCTTCCTTTTTAGGCGGCATCAGATCGGCGCGCGAGATGCCCAGCCACATGACGATGGGGCTGGCGACCAGCACGGAGGAGTAGGTGCCGACGACGATGCCGAGTGTCAGCGCCAAGGCGAAATGGAACAGCGTTTCGCCGCCCAGGAACAACATGGAGAACACCATCAACTGCGTGGTGACGTGCGTCATGATGGTGCGGCTCAGGGTGCGGGTGATGGCGTTGTCGATGATTTCGGGGATCGCTTCCTTGCGCATTTTGCGAAAATTCTCGCGTATCCGGTCGAACACCACGACGGTGTCGTTCACCGAATAGCCGAGGATGGCCAGCACCGCGGCCAGCACGGTGAGCGAAAACTCCCACTGGAATGCGGCAAACATACCCAGGATAATCACGATGTCATGCGCGGTGGCGATAATGGCGCCCACCGCGAAGCGCCATTCGAAACGGATGGCCAAATAGATCATGATGCCGATGGATACCAGGATCAGCGCCAGTCCGCCGTCGTTGACCAATTCAGCGCCCACTTGCGGCCCGACGAATTCGACGCGGCGCAATTCCACCTCATTATCTTGTTTGCGTAGAATGCCCATGATCTGCTCGCTGAGCTGCGCGCTGGTCACGCCCGCCTTGACGGGCAGGCGCACCAGCACGTCCAGCGACGAGCCGAAATTCTGCACCGAGGCGTCGGCGTGGCCGTTGTCCGCCAGTGTGGCGCGGATCGCGCCGAGATCGGCGGCCTGCGGATAACGTAGCTCCATGAGCGTGCCGCCGGTGAAATCGACGCCGAAATTGAGGCCGCGTGCAATAAGGAAAACCACCGCGAGAATAAACGTCCCGGCAGAGATATACGCGGTGAGCCGCGCATAGCGCATGAACGGGATGTCGCGTTTTATCTTAAAAAATTCCATGGTGACCTCTTTGAGTTTAAAACCTCACGCAAAGGCGCCAAGACGCCAAAAAAAAGTAACAAGTGACAAGTGACAAGATAAAAATCAATCTCTATGCCTTTCCTTGGAACTTGTCACTTGTTACTTGAAACTGTTTTTTGGCGTCTTGGCGGTTAAATATTTTAAATCGCCAACTTAGTCAGTTTGCGGCGTCGGCCATAGGTCAGATTGACGATGGCGCGCGACACCATCACGGCGCTGAACATCGAGGTGATGATGCCGATGCACAGCGTCACCGCGAAGCCGCGCACCGGGCCGGAGCCGAGCCAGAACAGCGCGACGCCGGCGATCAGCGTGGTGATGTTGGAGTCGATGATGGTGTCGAAGGCGCGCTCGTAACCGGCGTGGATGCTGGACTGCGGGCTGTTGCCGTTGCGCAGTTCCTCGCGGATGCGCTCGAAGATCAGCACGTTGGCGTCGATGGCCATGCCGACGGTGAGCGCGATGCCGGCGATGCCGGGCAGCGTGAGCGTGGCTTGCAGCATGGACAGCACCGCGATCAGCAGTAGGATATTGACGCCCAGCGCGATGCTGGCGATTATGCCGAATATACGGTAATAGAACGCCATGAACAGCGCAATGGCGGCGAAGCCGATGAGCGTGGAGTCGAAGCCCTTCTTGATGTTTTCCGCGCCCAGGCTGGGGCCGACGGTGCGTTCCTCTATGATGTCCAGCGGCGCGGCCAGCGCGCCGGCGCGCAGCAGCAGAGCGAGGTTGCGCGCCTCGCTGGTGTTGTCCAGGCCGGTGATCTGGAAGCGTTTGCCGAGTTGTTCTTGAATGGTGGCGACGTTGATGACTTCCTCGACTTTGCTGCGCACTTTTTCCTGTTTGCCGTCGACGGTTCGCGTCTCGGTCTTGGTTTCGATGAATACCACGGCCATGAGTTTGCCGACGTTGTCCTTGGTGACGCTGCTGAAGATGCCGGCGCCCTTGCCGTCTAAGGTGATGAATACCGCCGGGCCGCCGGTTTGCTGTTCGATGCCGGAGGCGGCGTCGGTGATGTAATCACCGGTCAGCATGACCTGGTTTTTCAGCAGCACGTAGCCGCCGTCGCGCCGTTTGTACAGCTTGGAGCCCGCCGGCACGCGCCCGGCCACGGCCTCGTCGACGCTGTGGGTTTCATCAACCAGGCGGAATTCCAAGGTGGCGGTGGCGCCGATGATTTCCTTGGCGCGCGCGGTGTCCTGCACGCCCGGCAACTGCACGACCACGCGATTTTCGCCCTGCTGCTGAATGATCGGTTCGGCCACGCCCAATTCATTGACGCGCTTGCGTAGCGTGGTGATGTTTTGCTGCACGGCGAATTTGCGCACTTCGCGCTGTTCGGCCTCGCTCAGCGCGGCCACTAGATAATAATCGCCGCCGCTCTCTTGTTCGGTGAGCACCAGGGCGGGGAACTGGTCGCGGATGAGGTCGCGCGCCTTGTCGCGTTCCTCGGCGGAGCGGAATTTCAGCTCCACGCCGCTCGGTGTGCGCGCGATGGTGAGGTAGCGCAGTTTTTTATCGCGCAGCAGCGAGCGGAAGTCGCCCACGTAGCGTTCCTCGGCTTGCTTGACGGCGGCGTCCATGTCCACTTCCATCAAGAAGTGCACGCCGCCGCGCAGATCCAGGCCCAGATACATGGGCGCGGCGTGCAGCGCCCTGAGCCAGCCCGGCGTGGTGGGCGCCAGGTTCAGAGCCACAACGTAGCCGTGATCTAGGCCGTCCTTGATAACGTCCTTGGCGCGCAGTTGTGTTTCAGTGCTGTGGAAGCGCACCAGCAGCCCGCGTTCGTCGCGCGTGGCGGATTTGTAAGGGAGTTTGGCTTGCTTGAGCAGCTCCTCGACCTTGGCCTGCGTGGCGGCATCCACGGTGGCGGTGCGCGTGGACGATACCTGCACCGCGGGGTCTTCGCCGTAGAGGTTGGGCAGGGCGTACAGCGCGCCGACCACAACGATGGCCAGCACAAGCAAATATTTCCAAAGCGGATATTGGTTCATGGAAGCGATTCCGGCGCAGATCGAGGTTGATTCAAAGGCTCAACGCAGCAGCGCGGAAACGGCGCTGTCGCGCGGAAACTGTCGTATTTTTATGTGCTTTTGATCGTCCCCTTGGGCATGACCGACGCCACCGCGTGGCGCTGCACCTTAACCTTGACGCCGTCGGCGATCTCCACGGTGACGAAGTCGTCGCCGGCCTCGGTGATGCGCCCCAGCAGGCCGCCGCTGGTGACGATCTCGTCGCCGCTGGTCAGCGCCGCCACCATGTTCTTATGCTCCTTGGCGCGCTTCATCTGCGGACGGATCAACAGGAAATAGAAAATGGCGAAGATGACGATGAGCGGTAAAAAGCTCATCAGGCCGGATTCGGGCGTTGCCGCCGGGGCGTTTTGCGCAAAGGCGTCGGTGATAAAAAAGCTCATAGGGTATCCTTTATAACGTTAGTACACAATTTGCTAATTATGCCACAGCAAGCGGGTTGTGCGCGCGCTTGGCGTGGAAATTGGCCACGAAACCGGCCAGGGCGCCGGCATTTATGGCTTGGCGCAGGCCGCGCATGAGTTCTTGATAATAATGGAGATTATGGATGGTGTTGAGTCGCGCGCCGAGGATTTCGCGGGCCTTGTCGAGATGGCGTAGATAGGCGCGGCTGTAGTTTTGGCAAGTGTAGCAGGCGCACTGCTCGTCGAGCGGGCGCGTGTCGTATTCGTACCGGCTGTTGCGGATGCGGATGTCGCCATTGTGCGTAAACAGGTGGCCGTTGCGCGCGTTGCGCGTGGGCAGCACGCAATCGAACATGTCGATACCCAATTGCACGGCTTGCACGATGTCTTCGGGGGTGCCGACGCCCATTAGATAGCGTGGCTGGGCGGCGGGCATGTGCGGCAGCAGTTGGCCGAGCACGCGCAGCCGCTCGTCCTTGGGTTCGCCCACCGACAGGCCGCCGACGGCGTAGCCGTCGAAGCCGATTTCCAGTAGCCCGTGCAGCGAGGCCACGCGCAGCGGGTCGTACATGCCACCCTGCACGATGCCGAACAGCGCTGCCGGATTGTCGGCGTGCGCCGCCTTGCTGCGCGCCGCCCAGCGTAGAGATAGTTCCATGGAGGTGCGCGCCGTGGTTTCGTCGGCGGGGTAGGGCGTGCACTCGTCGAACACCATGACGACGTCGGAACCGAGCGCGCGCTGCACCGCCATGGATTCCTCCGGCCCCAGGAACACGCGCTCGCCGTCCACGGGTGAGCGGAAGGTTACGCCTTGCTCGGAAATCTTTCTCATCTCCCCCAAGCTGAAGACTTGATAGCCGCCGGAGTCGGTGAGGATGGGGCCGTCCCAGTGCATGAAATCGTGCAGATCGCCGTGTGCGGCGATCACGTCCACGCCCGGCCGCAACATCAGGTGAAAGGTATTACCGAGGATGATTTCGGCGCCGCCGGCGCGCACTTCTTCCGGGGTCATGGCCTTGACCGTGCCGTAGGTGCCCACCGGCATAAAGGCCGGCGTGTGCACCGCGCCGCGCGCAAAGTTCAAACGGCCGCTGCGCGCGGGGCCGTCGGTGCGGAGGAGTTCAAAGTTCATATAAAGGCGGAGACAAGAGGCAAGAGAAAAGAGAAAGGAAATCCTTTCTGGAATACTCTTGCCTCTTGCCTCTTGTCTCTTGTATCTGATGTCAAAAACATCGCATCCCCATAACTAAAAAAACGGTAGCGCCCGGCCACCGCGTGGCGGTACGCAGCCATGACATTATCGTATCCGGCGAAGGCGCACACCAGCATGAGCAGCGTCGATTCCGGCAGATGGAAATTGGTAATTAGGGCGTCGATGATTTTAAAACGGTAGCCGGGGTAAATAAAAATAGCGGTGTCGCCGCTGAACGGCGCGAGTCGTCCGCTATGCGCGGCGCTTTCCAGGGCGCGCACGCTGGTGGTGCCGACCGCGATCACGCGCGCGCGCCGCGCGCGCGCGGCGTGCACCTGCGCGCATACGTGCTCCGTCACCACGGCGTATTCATGGTGCATTACGTGCTCCTCGATGCGTTCGGCGCGCACCGGCTGGAACGTACCCGCGCCGACGTGCAGCGTGACGAAGGCGCTGTGCACGCCGCGCGCGGCCAGTGTGTCCAGCAGGGGTTGGTCGAAGTGCAGCCCGGCGGTGGGCGCGGCCACCGCGCCTTGCCGGCGCGCGTACACGGTTTGGTAGCGCTCGCGGTCGGCGGGCTCCGCGCCGCGCGCGATGTAGGGCGGCAGCGGCACCTGGCCGACGGCGTCGAGAATGTCCGGCAGCGCGCGCGCGTCGTCGAAGTGGAGTTCGAACAGATCGCCTTGACGGCCCGTGACTTCCGCGGCAACGGTGTCATCCGCGCCGGTCAGCATCAGGCGGCTGCCCGGCGCGGGCGCCTTGCTGGCGCGCACGTGGGCCAGCGCGCGTTTCTCGTCGAGGAGTCGCTCGATAAGTACCTCGACCTTGCCGCCGGTGTTTTTGTGGCCGTGCAGTCGCGCCGGGATCACGCGCGTGTCGTTGAACACCAGCAGATCGCCAGGGCGCAGCAGCTCCGGCAAATCGGTGAAGTGCCGGTCTTGCAGCGCGCCGCTTGCACCGTCCAGGCACAGTAAACGGCTTTGCGTGCGCCGTGGAGTGGGATATTGGGCGATGAGTTCGGGTGGAAGATCGAAATGAAAATCACTGCGCCGCATCGGCTATATTATATACCTCAATCTACCAAAAGCGGCTGCAAACATTATATACTATGCAGGATTGCCGGGGTGGCGGAACTGGTAGACGCGCCGGACTCAAAATCCGGTGGTGGTGACACCGTGTCGGTTCGATTCCGACCCTCGGTACCAATCTTAGATGCAATCTATTTGCGCCGGCAATTGTTGCGAAGCGCGCAATTGCGCTGCGTATTTTTCGTTGAGCACGCGTCGCAGGCACCCTTAATTGTCCGGTATTAAATCCCAGAGGCCGCTATTGTGCCAGTGGTTGGGGTCGTCCCAGTCGGGGCGATCTAGGATGGGGTAAATGCAGATGCCTTCCATCGGCACGCCGATCGGGCGCGCTTGGTACACTTCCTCGGCTGTTTCCTTAATCCAGCGCGCGCCCCGCGCCGAAGTGGCTGGTCTCGGCCACGAACAGCGGCCGCTGATCGGGATGCTCTCACTGGTTGGAGTGATAATAATTCACGCCGACGATGTCCAGAGCGGGTGTCCGCCCAGCTCCGGCGCCTGGTAGCCCGCCAGCATGTCCCATGAATCGAATTGCGACATGTGCTGGCGCAGCGCGGCGTCGGCTAAATCCCGGCGCTGGCGCGGCGGCACCACGTGGATGATGGGATCGACGTGCACGATGCGCGCGCATCGACCCGCGACACTTGTGCATCCCTGCACGTCGCAGGATGCGCAGGAGCGGCCATTTTTACTTTTCTTGCTCCGAGAATTCCAGGATGGAATTATTCAGAGCTTTCTAAAACCACATAAAAAAACCTCTGGATCAATGACCATCCTTGGTATTGATCCAGAGGGGTTACCAGCAGGGCACCCGTTTGACTATGAGGTTGGGGGGTACCTCAGAGGAGGGGTTTTTGCCGGTAATACCAACTTAGGACGACCGCGGCTTTGATTTGAGCCGGATGAATAGTAGTCGATGGCGTTGGGTGCACGATCGGGAGAAAAGTTTGAACCATGCGGCGCGGAAGACCTGTAAGTAATGATTGGACGTTTGAAGTGCATGTTTTATTCCTTGTCTCGATTAT
>JBFLZV010000046.1:0-18440 GCA_040756035.1 Pseudomonadota bacterium | reverse complement strand
GTGCCCACCATTCGCGTGGGCACGAAAACCGTGCCCACCCTATAGGGACTGATCCAGCGGCAGGATGCTATCCAACCCGCTGAGGCGCGCCATGGCGAGCATTTGCGGCGGGATATTTTCGAAATGGATGTCTTTGTTCCGGCTGCGCGCCCTGCGCAGCCACTCCATGAGTAGCGCCAGGCCTGCGCTGTCGGTGCGCTGCACGCCCTGCAAGTCGAGGGTGAGCGTGGCGGCGTCGTGGTTTAACAGGCTGTCGCTTTCGCCGTACAGGCGCGGCACGGTGTCGAAGGTGAGCGCGCCGTGCAGCACATAGCGTCCCGCGCCCCGCGTCTCGATGCGCAGGTTATTGAGCGGCGCCGGTTGCGCCATTTGCGCCGCCCGTCAGGGCTTGTTGACTGCGTGTTTCGAGTTTGGCGATCAAGCCGTCGAGGCCGCCGTTTTTGATTTCCGTGGCGAAGGAGCTGCGGTAATTCGCCACCAAACTGGTGTTTTCGATGACCACGTCGTACACTTTCCAATCGTTGTCCTTGAGATACAGGCTATAGCTGATCGAGATGGGTTGCCCGCCTTCCTGTTCGATTTGCGTCTTGACGGTGACGTCGTTGGCGTTGGGCGGCGCGCGGAACGGCAGATAGACGATTTTCTGGCCGGAGTATTCCGCCATGGCGGTGCCGTAGGTGCGCACCAGCAGGTTACGGAATTCCTTCGTGAACTTGGCGCGCTGCTCCGGCGTGGCGGTGCGCCAGTGCTTGCCCAGCACCCAGCTGGACATGCGCTCGAAGTCGAAGTGCGGCAATACGATTTCTTCCACCAGCGAAAACAGATAAGAGCGGTCCGTTTTGATGCGGTCTTGGTTGGCGGTGAGCGCGTCGATCATGCGCTCGGACGTTTCCTGCACCACCTGTTGCGCCGAAGGGGGGTTGGCCACGGCCCACGCGCTTCCCAACAACAGCAGGGCGACGGCCAGCGTCCGGATTGCGTGATGCATTTTTATAACCTCGGGGTAGGGATAGCCAGTGAAATCTAATTATAAGGCACCACCTAGTAAGCCACAAATCGGCTTACTGGGCGGACTGGCCGGCGGCGGCTTTATCCTCCGTCTTACCCTCTTGAGCCTTGCTGAACAAAAACTGCCCGATCAGTTGCTCTAAAACCAGCGCTGATTGGGTGAGTCTGATTTCGTCGCCGTTTTTGAGCGTCCTCTCGTCGCCGCCCGGCTCCAGCCCGATGTATTGCTCGCCGAGCAGACCGGCGGTGAAGATACTGGCGGTGGTGTCGGCGGGAATTTTGTCGTATTTGGGATCGATGTTGAGCGTGACCACCGCTTGTTGGCTGACGTCATCGAAGCCGATGGAGGACACGCGGCCCACGCGCACACCGGCGATGGTGACCGGCGAGCGCACCTTGAGGCCGCCGATGTTCTCGAACTTGGCGGTGAGGCGGTAGCCGTCGACGTCGGTGAAGGTGGTGAGATTGCTCACCTTGAGCGCCAGCACCAGCAGGGCGGCGAGCCCGCCCGCCACGAACAGGCCGACGATGATTTCCAAGGTTCTCATTTGCATAACGTCACTCTCTTTCGGAAACTTAGAGTTAAAAGGTCGAAAACATCAGTGCGGTCAGTACGAAATCCAATCCCAGCACGGCCAGCGACGTGTGCACCACGGTGCGCGTGGTGGCGCGGCTCACGCCTTCCGAGGTCGGTACCGCGTCATAGCCTTCGTATACAGCGATCCACACCGCCACGAAGCCGAACACCGCGCTCTTGATGACGCCGTTTATGATGTCCTCGTGAAAGTCCACCTTGGCTTGCATCTGCGACCAGAACGCGCCGTCCTCCACGCCGAGCAGGCCCACGCCCACGAAGTAACCGCCGAACACGCCCACCGCGCTGAAAATGGCGGCCAGCAGCGGCATGGCGATCAGGCCCGCTACGAAACGCGGCGCGATCACGCGCTCCAGCGGATCCACCGCCATCATTTCCATGCCGGACAACTGCTCGGTGGCCTTCATCAGGCCGATCTCGGCAGTGAGGGCGGAACCGGCGCGGCCCGCGAACAGCAGCGCGGAGATCACCGGGCCGAGTTCGCGCACCAATGACAGCGCCACCACGATGCCCAGCGACTTCTCGGCGCCGAACGTCACCAACGTATTGTAGCCTTGCAGACCCAGCACCATGCCCACGAACAGCCCGGAGACGATGATGATGAGCAGCGTGAGCACGCCTACCGCGTAAAGCTGCTGCACGACAAGCAGTGGGCGGCGCAGCAGGCTCGGCAGCCCCATCAGCACCTGTAATAAAAAGAGATGCCCACGTCCCAGGCGCTCGAAAAAGTTCAGACCCCAGCGGCCCAGCGCGCGCAGCGTGTCGATCATGCGCGGCCTCCGGGCGCACCGTTGAGCAGGTCGGTGCGGTAGTCGGCGGCGGGATAGTGGAACGGCACCGGCCCGTCGGCCAGGCCCTGCATGAATTGGCGCACGCGCGTATCGTCGGAATTGAGCAGCACCTGCGGCGCGCCCGCGCCGATCACTTTGCCTTCCGAGAGCAGATAAATGTAATCGGCGATGGCGGCGGTTTCGTGCACGTCGTGCGAGACGATGATGCTGGTGAGGCCCAGCGCCTCGTTGAGTTTGTGGATGAGTTCCACGATGGCGCCCATGGATATGGGGTCCTGGCCGGCGAACGGTTCGTCGTACATGATCATCATGGGGTCGAGCGCGATGGCGCGCGCCAAGGCCACGCGCCGCGCCATGCCGCCGGACAGTTCGCTCGGCATCAAGTTACGCGCGCCGCGCAGCCCGACCGCTTGCAGCTTGATGAGCACCAGATCGCGAATCATGCTCTCCGGCAGCTTGGTGTGTTCGCGCAGCGGAAAGGCGACGTTGTCATAGACGCTCAGGTCGGTGAGCAGCGCGCCGCTCTGGAACAACATGCCCATGCGCTTGCGCAGCTGGTAAAGTTCGCCGCGCTTGAGGCGCGGCACTTCTTGGCCGTCCACGGTGATGGCGCCGGAGGTGGGGCGCAACTGGCCGCCGATCAGGCGCAGCAGCGTGGTCTTGCCGGTGCCGCTCGGACCCATGATGGCGGTGATTTTGCCGCGCGCGATGTCGATATCGACGCCGTCGAAAATCATACGCGCGCCGCGCGCGAAGCGCAGGTCGCGGATTTGCACTAACGGCGTTGCGCGCTCGGTTTGTTGATTTTGCATGATCTCGCGTGCCGGGCCGGTAGGGGTCGCTTAAAGGCCTCAAAGTATCGGGAATAGCGTTGCGGAAGTCAATTCCCTGGGGTTGACGCGCCGGAGAAGCGCGGGCACACTTAACCGTTCTGGAATCTGTAACCCCGCCCCTGCTGCAGCGCTGTTTTTTGTTCTTAATGATATTTGAAGGAGGCACCATGCGCACTGCTTTTTTAACATTCATTTTAGCCGCCGCGACATTCACGGCGGCGTCGGCGCCCACGGAGTTTCCCGGCATCAGCGGCGACCGCGCCTACTTGTTCGCCGCGGCGCGCTATTTGAACATCCAAAAAGATCAAGGCGTCTTTGTGCGTAAAGCGATGCAATCGCTCAAGGCGCGCGAAACCAAGCGCGGCGATTTCCATAAAACAGTGGAGAAGGCTCAAGCCGTTACTAATGAGGATTGGAATGAAAATTACTTGAAATCCAGAAAGCTCTTGGCGCCGCCCGCTTACGCGGCCATAGACGGCGGTATCCAGCGCAGCCATGATTTGCGCGAGGCGGCGTATACGGAGTGGCTGGGCAAAAAAAGCACTAATCCGGTTACCTTGAAAAAGGCGAATAAATTTTTTGACGACTCGGTGGAGGTGGAAGATCAGGCGATGAGCGACTTGCTGGACGCATTAAAAAAGAAGTGAGGAGCGAGGCGTGAAGTGTGAGGAGTAAAAAAACCGTGCTTCCCAATCAGAGGGATTTCCCCTCGCGCCTCACGCCTCACTCCTCACTAGCCGAAGACGCCTCGCCCGCTTTCGATGCCAACTGGGCGGTCTTCCTCGACGTGGACGGCACGTTGCTCGATCTGGCGGAGCATCCGGAAAAGGTCGAGCTGCGACCCGGTTTGATCCACACGCTGGAGGGGCTGCACCGTGTAGTCCCGGTGGCGCTGGTGAGCGGACGGCGCATCGCCGATCTCGACCGGTTATTTGCGCCGCTTACGTTGCCGGCGGCCGGCCAGCACGGCGCCGAGCGCCGCGACAGCGGCGGGCGGGTGTATCGCGCCAAAGTCGCCGAGACGGCGCTTGCGCCGGCGCGCGCCGATCTTGCGGCATGGACACGGGACCATCCCGGAACGCTGCTGGAAGATAAAGGCCTCAGCTTGGCGCTGCATTATCGCGCCGCGCCGCATTTGCAGACGCAGGCCTTGCAAGCGGCGCGGGGGGCGCTGCGTCGGCTCGGCGACGGATTTGTGCTGGGGTCGGGCAGTATGGTGTACGAGATTCGCCCGCGCGGCCTGGACAAGGGCGGCGCGATCGCCGAGTTCATGCACGAGCCGCCGTTTGCGGGGCGCAGGCCGGTGTTTGTGGGCGACGACGTCACTGACGAAGACGGCTTTGTGGTGGTCAACCGCTTGGGCGGCCTTGCAATCAAGGTCGGCCCCGGACCGACGGCGGCGCACTGGCGGCTTACCGACGCCATGCAGGTGCTGGACTGGCTCGACCGCTATGTGCGGTGGATGGAGGAGCGATGCAGGGAGGATTAGATTATGGAAAACCTGGAGCTTGGACTGATCGGCAACGGCAGCATCAGCGCGCTCGTCGATCCGCGGGCGTGCATCGTGTGGTCGTGCATGCCGCGCTTCGACGGCGATCCGGTGTTCTGCTCGCTGCTGCACAATGCGCCGGAAAATGACCGCGGCGTATTCGCCGTGGACATCGAAAACTTCGCGCGCAGCGAGCAGCGCTACCTGCGCAACACCGCCATCCTGGTGACGACACTCTACGACCAAACCGGCGGCGTGGTGGAAATCACCGATTTTGCGCCACGCTTTCATCAGTTCGGGCGCACTTTCTATCCCATGATGATCGTGCGGCGCGTGCGGCCGCTGGCCGGCAGTCCGATGGTGCGCATTCGCCTGCAACCGACCTACGACTACGGCGCGGGCATCCCAGCCGTCACCGTGGGCAGCAATCACATCCGCTTTGTCGGGCCGCGGCTGGTGCTACGCCTCACCACCGACGCCTCGATTACCGCGGTGCTGGAGCAGATGCCGTTCGTGCTCGAACATGACGTCACGTTGATGATCGGCCCGGACGAGACCCTGCCCGACGCGCCGGGCGAAATGGGCCAGCGTTTTTTCGGCGAGACGCGCAACTACTGGCACAACTGGGTGCGTTTTCTCGGCATTGCCTTCGAATGGCAAGAGGCGGTGATCCGCGCGGCGATCACCATCAAGCTCGCCGCCTTCGAGGACACCGGCGCCGTGGTCGCCGCCATGACCACCTCGCTGCCGGAGGCGCCGGACAGCGGACGCAATTGGGATTACCGTTATTGCTGGCTGCGCGACAGCTATTTCGTGGTGGCGGCGCTCAATCGCCTGAGCGCGACGCGCACCATGGAACGCTATTTACACTACATCGTGAATATCGCCGCGCGCTTGCCCGGCGGGCGCCTGCAGCCGGTGTATGGCATCAGCGGTCACGCCGAACTCCAGGAGTTCACTGTTTCCAGTCTACCGGGCTATCTGGGCATGGGGCCGGTGCGCGTCGGCAACGCCGCGTACCGGCAGACGCAAAATGACGTCTACGGTGCGGTGGTGCTGGCCGCGACGTATATGTTCTTCGACGAGCGCCTTGATCGTCCCGGCGGCGAGGGACTGTTCCGGCGTCTGGAAGCACTGGGGGAAATGGCGCGCGCCGTGTACCGGCAGCCGGACGCGGGCATTTGGGAACTGCGCAACACCGCGCGCATTCATACGTTCTCCAGCGTCATGTGCTGGGTCGCCTGCGACCGCTTGGCCGGCATCGCCGCGCGCCTGGGCTTGCGTGAGCGCGTGCACTACTGGCGTGAACATGCCGACGTCATCCACAACGTGATTTGCGAGAATGCCTGGGACGCGCAACAGCAAAGCTTCGTGGAGAGTTTCGGCGGACAGGAACTCGACGCCAGTCTGCTGTTGCTGCACGAACTCGGATTCCTGGCCGCCGACGACCCGCGCTTCGCCGGTACGGTGGCGGCGGTCGAGCGGCGGCTCAAGAAGGGCGATTTTATTTTCCGCTATACGCAAGAAGATGATTTCGGCACGCCGCAAACCGCGTTCGTGGCCTGTACGTTCTGGTACATCGACGCCCTCGCGGCCCTGGGCCGCCGCGAAGAGGCGCGCGCCTTGTTTCAAACGCTGCTCGCGTGCCGTAACCCACTGGGACTGTTGTCGGAGCACATCGACCCCGTCACGCGTAAACTTTGGGGAAATTTTCCGCAAACCTACAGCATGGTGGGGCTGATAAATTCCGCCATGGCTTTGAGCAAGAGTTGGAAGGAGATTTACTAAAGCAGAGTTTGTTTTTAGTAGCGCTTTTACACGCCCAAATAGGGCGACTAGGGAGGGCCCATGGCTGCCGCGTCACAACCGAAGCTCGCGCGTTCCCTGCGCATGGGGGTTTTAATTGCCGTCGCCATCGGCGTCGCCACGAGTCTGTTCGCCTGGCAGCAGATGAGCAATGAGCGCCACATCGACATCGAAGACGTAAACCGCCGCGCCAACGTGCTGGCGCAGCAACTTTTCCAAACGGTGGAGCAGGCCATCGCATTGCCCGACGCACCGGCGCGCGTAGCCTTGCAGCCACGCCTCGAAGGTTACGGCCGTTTGATCGGCTATGCCGTGTTCCGCGCGGACGGGCGGCTGGTGGCGGCCGGCACGAGGGTGGCGGAGTTTGCGGACCGCATCGAACCGATGATCGAATCGGCGGCGCGGACGGGGCAAGACGCGACCGAAGTCGTGCGCTTCCGGGATGTACCGATCCACGTCCTCGCCCTGCCGATCAAGAACGAGCGAGGCATCACGCAAAGCGTGCTGGTGGTGGCGCACGATATCACTTATATCGATGAGCGCAACAGCGGCCGGTTGTTGCGCTACGGTTCCTGGGTGCTGGCGATGACGCTGCTCGCGGTGATGCTCGTAGTCGGCGCCGCGTGGTTTGTTTACGAGCGCCCGCTGCACAAGCTCGCGGATTGGATGCGGCGGCTGCGCACCGAGAACGTTTCCGAGGCGTTGCCCGGCTTGCCGTCGGCGCTGCTGCGCACCGAGACCGACCGGCTCGCCGCGTCGTTTCGCGCCGCGCGCTCGACCGGACGTAAATTGTCGCAAGCGGCGCTGCACGCCGAGCAAGTATGGACGCGCGACCGGCTGCGCGCGCACGCCATTGCCGCACTGGGCGAGAATCGCCAACTCGTGATCGTCAGCAACCGCGAGCCTTACATGCACTTGCTGCGCGACGGCGCGCCGCGCATGATCAAGCCGGCGGGCGGATTGGTCACGGCGCTTGATCCGGTGCTGCAAGCGTGCGGCGGCGTATGGATCGCGCACGGCGGCGGCGACGCCGACCGCGAGACCGCGGACGCGGCGGGACGCCTGACGGTGCCGCCGGACGACGCGCGTTATACGCTGCGGCGCGTCTGGCTGACGCGCGAGGAAGAGCAGGGCTACTACTACGGCTTTTCCAACGAAGGACTGTGGCCGCTGTGCCATCTGGCGCACGAGCGTCCGGTGTTCCGCGCCGCCGACTGGGATTACTACCGCGAAGTAAATCAGCGTTTCGCCGACGCCGTGCTCGACGAAATCGACGACGGCAAGGCCGTGGTGCTGGTGCAGGATTACCAGCTCGCCCTGGTGCCGCAAATGCTCAAGGCGGTGCGTCCGGATTTGCAAGTCGGACTGTTTTGGCACATCCCCTGGCCGAGCCCGGAGGCATTCCGCATTTGCCCGTGGGGCGTGGATATTCTCACCGGGATGTTGGGCGCCGACCTAGTGGGTTTTCATCTGCAACAGTACTGCAATAGTTTCTTGGACACGGTGGATCGCCTGCTGGAGTCGCGCCTCGACTGGGATCACTTCGCGGTCGAATTCAAGGGACGCGTGTCGCAGGTGCGGCCGTTCCCGATTAGCGTGCAAAATTGGGCGGAGCGCAAAGTGGCGAGCGGCGAAGAACTGGCGCATCAGATCGCCGCGCTCAAAGCGCAGCACAAATTGGGCGATGCTTACATCGCGGTGGGCGTGGACCGCATCGACTACACCAAGGGCTTGCCGGAGCGCTTCCGCGCCGTGGGCCGGTTCCTGGAAAAATATCCGCAGTATCGCAAACGCTTTACCTTCGTGGAGCTGGGCGCGCCGAGCCGCACGCATCTGCGCCGCTACCGCGACCACATCGCGCAGCTGGAGGCGCTGGCGGATGAAATCAACTGGAAATATCAAACCAACGGCTGGAAACCCATACACTTCCTCGCCGCTCACCACGACGCCAAAACCGTTTATGCGTTTTTGCGCATGGCCTCGATGTGCATCGTCAGCTCGTTGCACGACGGCATGAACCTGGTGGCCAAGGAATACGTCGCCGCGCAGGATTCCTACGAAGGCGTGCTGATTCTGTCGGAGTTCGCCGGCGCGGCGCGCGAACTCGCCGACGCGCTGATCATCAATCCCTATGACACGGAACAGTTCGCCGACGCCATCCGCTACGGCATGGAGATGGATGAACAAGAGCGGCGCGCGCGCATGGAGCGCATGTACCATACCGTGGAAGAGCGCAACATCTACCGCTGGGCCGCGAGCCTGCTCACCGAACTCGCCGCCACCCGCCGCGACATCGGACAGGCGGCGTGAAGGGAAAAGGGAAAAGGACTCTCCCTTGCCTTCCCCCTTTTCCCTTGTATCTTTGCCCTTTGCCCTTACTCCCCCGCAATCGTCATATTCTCTATCAAGATCGAGCCGGTGCGGATGTTGCCGCGCGCGTCGATGTCGTTGCCCACGGCGGCGAGGTGCAGGAACATGTCGCGCAGGTTACCGGCGATGGTGATTTCTTCCACGGGATATTGAATCTCACCGTGCTCCACCCAAAAGCCCGCCGCGCCGCGCGAGTAGTCGCCAGTGACAATGTTTACGCCCATGCCGATCAGTTCCGTGACCAGCAGGCCCTTGCCCATGAGACGCAGCAGCCCATCCAAATCGTAGTCGCCGGGGTCGATGAATAAATTGTGCACGCCGCCGGCGTTGCCGGTGGTTTGCATGCCGAGTTTGCGCGCCGCGTAGCTGTCCAGCACGTAGCCCTCCAGCACGCCGCCGCGCACGATGTCGCGCGCGCGGGTGGCCACGCCCTCCGCGTCGAACGGCGCGCTGCCCAGCGCGCGCGGCAGGTGCGGCTGCTCGTGAATGTGCACGGCGGCGGGAAAAATTTGCTTGCCGAGATGGTCGAGCAGGAAGGACGCTTTGCGGTACAGACTTCCGCCGCGCACGGCGTTGGAGAAATGCGAAATCAAGCTGGCGGCGGACGCCGCCTCGAACAGCACCGGCGCCTGGCGCGTCGGCAAGCGGCGCGCGTTCAGGCGGCGCAACGTGCGCTGTGCGGCGTGTTCCCCGACGGCGGCGGGTGTTTCCAGTTCGGCGCCGTCGCGCGCCACGGTGAACCAGTAATCGCGCTGCATGCCCGCATCATCGCGCCCGATCACCGCGCAACTCAAGCTGTGGCGCGTGCCGGCGTAGGCGCCGACGAAGCCGTGCGTGTTGCCGTACACATGCACGCCCTCGTGCGTGGACAGGCTGGCGCCCTCGGAATTGGTGATGCGCGGGTCGTAGGCGCGCGCGGCCCGTTCGCATTCACGCGCCAGTTCGATGGCCTGCTCGGCGCTCAAATTCCATGGATGATATAAGTCGAGATCGGGCACGTCGCGCGCCATGAGATTTGCGTCGGCGAGCCCGGCGCAGTCGTCGGCGGCGGTGTACTTGGCGATGCGGCAGGCGGCGCGCACCGTATCTTGCACGGCGGCGCGGCTGAAGTCGGTGGTGCTGGCCGAGCCTTTTTGCTTGCCGAAGTACACGGTCACGCCCAGGCCCTTGTCGCGGTTGTGCTCCAGGGTTTCCACCTCGCCCAGCCGCACGTTCACCGATAGGCCGGAGCTGATATTCACTCCCGCCTCGGCGGCGCTCGCGCCTTGGCGCACGCCCTCGGCAAGCGCATCACGCACCAGATCCTTGAGCTGTTCGTGATCCCAGTCGGTGGTGGGTGCAGCGTGGGTGGGAAGTATGGACATAGATTAAAACCTAACGCAAAGACGCGAAGACGCAAAGATTACAATGTATTATACATTTTTATACTTGGCGTCTTGGCGGTTATTAACCCGGCGGTCTTTATTGCCGGGTTAATTCAAGGCACGGACGTCTTGACGCGGCCTTAAGCCGCGCGAGACCAGGTCGGGCATGTACCGGCCTGGTCGACGGCGATAAACTATAGGGATATAGTTTATCGCCGAGTTAATAATTTATAAATCCATGACAGATGATGCAGACCACGGGGAAGACCTCGCGCCCGATCAAAAGAGCAAGTCACAGCGTAAGCGCGAAATGACCGCCTTGCAGGAGCTGGGCGAGGAACTGGTGGCGCTCAAACCCGCGCAGTTGCAGGCGTTGGCCTTGCCGGAGATGCTGCATGCCGCCGTCGCGGCGGCGCGCACGATCGTGCAGCGCGGCGCGCGTAAGCGCCAGTTGCAGTATGTTGGGCGGCTGATGCGCGAAGTTGACGCGGAACCGATCCGCGCGGCGCTAGCGGCGATTAAAAATCCGCAGCGCCAAAGCGCCACCGCGCATCATGACCTGGAGCGCTGGCGCGAGCGTTTGCTGAACGAGGGCGACGCCGCCGTGCAGGAGTTCGTGGCGCTGCACGCGCACGCGGACCGTCAACACCTGCGCCAACTGCTGCGTAACGCGTACGCCGAGCAAGCGCACAATAAGCCGCTGCGCGCGGCGCGGCTGCTGTTTCAGTATTTGCGCGAAATAACCGGCGCGGGCGCCGCTTAGGTCGCCCAGCCCGCCAGGGTCATCAGCGCGATAACCACCACCCACGCGACCAGTGTGCGCCACACCAGCGCCTGCGTGGCTTTGATTTGATCCACTTCGCTTTGCAAATCGAACTCGGCGGGCGCGGCAGGCTGGCTGTCGTCGAGTTGCAACGCCCCGAGTCCGCTGGCCAGCAATACGCCGGTGCTGGATTCTTCCCAGCGACCGGCCCATTTTTCCCCCGATGCGCGCCAATTGGCGACGGCGTCGACGAAACTGCCGGTGACGGCGTAGCCCAGCGCGGCCAAGCGCGCCGGCACCCAATCGAGAATCGCGTGTAGACGCGCCGCCGCTTGCGCGTAGGGACTGATTTCGCGCTCCTTGCGTGTAACGTTGTTCAAAATCGCCGACAGGCGGTACAGCGCCGCGCCCACCGGGCCGAGCACGGCGAACCAGAACAGCACCGCGAGTATCCGCTCGTGGGCCTGCACCAGGATGGATTCGGTGATGGCGCGCGTGAGCTGAAAAGCGGAGCCGGGCAGTTGTTCGTGCAGGATGCCGGTGGCGAGGTGGTGCGCCGCCTCGGTGTCGCCGCGCTCGCGCGCGTCGATGTAGCCCTGAATTTGCTCGTCGAGATTTTTCGGGCCGAGCGCGAACAGCAGCACCGCCACGCCGAAAAGAAAACCCAGCAGATCGAGCGCTTCGTACAACGCGTAGGAGACCACCCCCACGGCCAGCACCGGCAGGCCGACGATCAACAGCACGCCGAACGGGCCGTTGCCGAACTGCGCCAACCGCGCGCGCAGCCAGCGGGCGAATTGCACAAACCACCCGAAGCGGCGCAGGTCTTGGAGCGTCGCGACGGATTTGTCCATGCCCAAACTGATAAGGATAGCGATTAAGGTCATGATCTCCCCTGGCGATGCCCCCTGAACAAATGACCGCGTACTATTTTATAGCATAACGCGCGCCGCGGCGCATGAAAAAGCGTTAAGCCAGTAGAGTATACAACCGTGGCCAGTCGAATAGCGGACCCGGATCGGTTTTGCGTCCCGGCGCAATGTCGCAGTGGCCGACGATGCGCTCTGTGCTCAAGTCCGGATACGCCGCCAGCAGGGCGCGCAGTAATGCGGCCAGCGCGGTGTATTGCGCATCTTCATAAGGCGCGTCATCGCAGCCTTCCAATTCGATGCCGATGGAAAAATCGTTGCAGCGCGTACGCCCCGCGAAACACGACTCGCCGGCGTGCCAGGCGCGTTTGTGGAACGGTACGTATTGTACGATGCCGCCGTCGCGGCGAATCAGGGCGTGCGCCGACACGCGCAGGCCGTGCACGCTTTGGAAATAAGGATGCGCGCGCGGATCCAGGGCGTTGGTGAACAGCGCGTCGATGTACGGCCCGCCGTATTCGCCGGGCGGCAAGCTGATGCCGTGCAGCACGATGAGATCCACCACGGCGTGCGGCGGACGCGCGTCGTGGTTGGGCGAAGGCAGATAGCGCGCCGCGTGCAGCAGGCCGCTGTTGGTGTCGATGTTCATGGCCGCATGGTACTCTCAATTTATTTTATCGAGCCGCTTCATTGCTCGGCTGACATAAGCTACCATGCAAAGGATAAAGCGCAAACTCGCGCAGGGGGTGTAACGTGTGTCGACTCGCTGCTTATTTAGGTCCGCCGATTACCCTGGAGACGCTGCTGGCGGGTCCGGCCGAGCAATTGTTGAGCGACGCCTACCGCTTCGGCTTGGGCTGGTACGCGTCCGACGCTCTGCCCGCGCTCTACACCTGTGCGCAGCCGGCGTGGCTGGACGCCAATCTTCCGCACCTGAGCCGCAGCCTGCAAAGCGGCCTGTGGCTGGTGCACGGCCGGCGCTTAGGCGGCGGCCCCGCGCCGGACGCGCTCGCGCCGCAACCGTTGTGCGACGAGGAATTCGTGTTCGCGCATCAAGGCTTCGTGGAAGGTTTCCGCGACACGCTGCGTCCAGCGCTGCGCAATTTTCTGGCGCCGGAAATCGAGGCCGACATCAAAACCGCCGACGTGGCGGAATATTTATTCGCGTTGCTGCGCCACTTTCTAGCCGATGATCAAGATTTGTCCATCGAACAGGCGCTGGGTGAAACGTTCGCGCTGTTGGAAGACACGCTGGGCGAATTTTCCGCCGAGTTGAATGTCATCGTCAGCGAAGGCGAAGGGCTGTACGCCGTGCGCCACGCCATTAACGCCGAGTGCGCCCCGCTGTACTTCACCGCCGACGACGAGGCGTATCCGAGCGGCCAGTTGATCGCCGCCGAGCCGTTCAGCGACGCGGCGGTTTGGCAACCGGTGCCGGAGCATCATATTTTAATTCTCGATTCCTATGAACCGCCCGAACTGGTGCCCTTGTAGATCGCTTGCGTAGATCGCCGCTTTTCATTTTCGCATTAAGCGGCGCGGCGGTTGGCTCGCAGTGTGTGCTCTACCCGTGAGGTTTCCGGGAAATTCTAGAACTCCATGACTCAAGGCGTCTTTCAAGAGATATTGGTGCTGCTGGCCGTGGCGGTGCTGGTGATCGCGCTGTTCCGGCGCTTCAAGCTGCCGGTGATCATGGCCTATCTGTGCGTCGGCGTGCTGGTCGGCCAGCAGGGCATGGGCTGGCTGTCGCTGTCGGAAAACACCCACTTCCTGGCGGAATTCGGCGTGGTGTTTTTGATGTTCGCCATCGGCTTGGAATTCTCCTGGCCCAAGTTGTTGGCCATGCGCAGCACGGTGCTCGGTCTCGGCGGCGCGCAAGTGGCGATCAGCACGCTGCTGGGCGGCCTTGTGGCGTGGTGGCTGGGCATGTCGCCGGAGGGCGCATTCGCGGTGGGCGGATTGCTGGCCATGTCGTCCACGGCCATCGTCAGCAAGCAGTTGACCGAACAACTGGAACTCGGTTCGCGCCACGGGCGGCTCGCCATGGGTGTGCTGCTGTTCCAGGACGTGGCGGTCATCCCGTTCTTGATTATCATCCCGGCGCTGGCGGCCGATCACGCGCAAGGGGCGCTTGCGGTGTCGCTGGGCACGGCGCTGTTCAAGGGCGTGCTGGTGTTTTTGCTGCTGCTGGCGGCGGGTCGCTGGCTGCTGCGTCCGCTGTTTCGCGCCATCGCCGCGGAACGTTCCTCCGAGTTGTTTGTGTTGACCGTGCTGCTGGTATCGCTGGCCGCCGCGTGGCTTACGCAACAGGCCGGTCTGTCGCTGGCGCTGGGCGCGTTTCTGGCGGGCATGGTGATCAGCGAAACGGAGTTTCGCCATCAAGTGGAAGTGGACATACGCCCGTTCCAGGACGTGCTGCTCGGCCTGTTTTTCGTGACCATCGGCATGCGTCTGAATTTGCTGATCCTGCCGCAAATTTGGCATTGGGTGCTGCTGCTGGTGGCTGTTCTGGTGGCGTTTAAAATCTTGCTGGTGATGGCGCTGAGCCGTATGGCGGGCGTGGAGCGGGGTGTGGGGCTGCGCGCCGGATTATGCCTGGCGCAATGCGGCGAGTTTGGCTTCGTGCTGCTGGCGCAGGCCGCCGGTTACGAACTGATGAGCGAACGCGCCAATCAAATCGTGCTGGCCTCCGTGTTGCTGAGCATGGCGCTGGCGCCGGTGCTGATCCGCTACAACGGCGTGTTGGCCAAGCGCCTGTTCACACTCAGCTACGGTCAGAATCACACGCACATCGAGGACGACGTGCGCGTCAACGCGCAGAGCATGGAACAGCACGTCATCATCTGCGGCTATGGGCGCGTCGGGCAGAACATCGCGCGCATCCTGGAGCGTGAAGGCATCAACTTCGTCGCGCTCGATCTCGATCCCATGCGCGTGCACGAGGCGCGCAACGCCGGCGATCCGGTGAGCTACGGCGATTGCACGCGCCAGGCGATTCTGGAAGCGGCGGGCCTAAGCCGCGCACGTGCGGTGGTGGTCAGCTTCGGCGACGTGGCGCCGACGCTGCGCGTGCTGGAGCACACGCGCCGCCTGCGTCCGGACATGCCGGTGCTGGCGCGCACGCGCAACGACACCGACATGGAACGCCTGTACGACGCCGGCGCCACCGAAGTGGTGCCGGAAACGCTGGAAGCGAGTCTCATGCTGTCGTCGCAACTATTACTGTTGCTCGGCACGCCGCTGTCCGACGTCATACGCGGTATCCGCGACGTGCGCAACGATCGTTACAGCTTGCTGCGCGGTTTGTTCCCGGGGCGCGAGCCCGGCGCGGCGGAAGGACTCGGCAGTCGCGGCGAGCGTCTGCACACCGTGATGTTGCCGCCGGACGCGTACGCAGTGGGCCGCACACTGGCGGACCTGGAGCTGGACAGGCTGGGCGTGCAAGTCACCGCCGTGCGCCGCAGCGGCATACGCGGTCCGCAACCTGAGCCGCACACGCGCCTGCGCGCCGGCGACGTACTCACGCTGTACGGCAGCGCGCACGCGCTGGAGCGCGCGGAGGCGGTGTTGCTAAAGGGGTAAAGAAAGAGGTAAAGACAGTATAGTTAGGCCGCCAACCGATTAAATGCTAAAATGCCGGCACACCGGTAGCGGAACACAAGATGCGCCGAATGAACCTTAAAAGAGACGTTTCGCGCCGCCATTTTTAAAAATCCGTCCGTAAACATTCGAAAACGCCAGCCTCATGCGAACACTGCGCAAACTCTTCGAAAACAATCGCGCCTGGGCCGCGTCCGTCAACGCCAGCGACCCCGAATTTTTTTCCAAACTCGTCCACCAGCAATCCCCCGATTTCCTTTGGATAGGCTGCGCGGACAGTCGCGTGCCCGCCAACGAAATAGTCGGACTCTATCCCGGTGAATTGTTCGTGCACCGCAACGTGGCGAACGTGGTGGTGCACACCGACCTGAATTGCCTGTCGGTGATCCAGTACGCCGTGGAAGTGCTCAAGGTGGAACACATTATTGTGTGCGGGCACTACGGGTGCAGCGGCGTCCAGGCGGCCATGCGCAACAATAAGCTTGGGCTGATCGACAACTGGCTGCGCCACGTGCAGGACGTGATGAAGAAACACGCGGGACTGCTTGCGAATGTTTCCGGTGAACAAGCGCGCCTGGACAAACTTTGTGAACTGAACGTCATCGAACAAGTCCAGAATGTATGCCAGACCACCATTGTGCAAAGCGCCTGGGAACAAGGCCAGAATCTATCAGTGAACGGCTGGGTGTACAGTATCGCGGACGGTCTGTTGCGCGATTTATCGTTATGCGTCAGAAACCAGGAAGAGCTTGCCCAACTGTATCAGGCCGCGGTGGCTGGAAATCCGCGCAAGGCCGAGTGAGGTGAGTTATGCAAAAAGCGACGTTCGGAGCCGGTTGCTTCTGGGGCGTGGAGGCGGCGTTCCGCAAGGTTAAAGGCGTAACGTCCACCGCGGTCGGTTACAGCGGCGGCACGCTCGCGTGTCCCACTTATCAAGACGTATGCAGCGGCGCCACCGGGCACGCCGAGGTGGTCGAAGTAACCTACGACCCGGCGCAGGTTTCCTACGATGATCTTTTGAACGTGTTTTGGGAAGCGCACAATCCCACCACGCTCAACCGCCAAGGCCCGGACGTCGGCACGCAATACCGCTCGGTGATATTTTTTCATGACCCCGAACAGCAGGCCGCCGCTGTCGCCTCAAAAGAGCGGCTCCAGAAAAGCGGAAAATACAGCCATCCGATCGTCACGGAAATCATACCCGCTGCACCGTTTTACCGTGCCGAGGAGTATCATCAGCAATATCTGGAAAAGCGCGGTCTGGCTTCCTGTAGAATTTAAGGAAGCTCTGAATAATTCAGAGATTCCTTAAAGAACTCCAATCAAGGGGGAATAATGTCGGCGTGGACCTATCTTTTTGCCGCGATTTTTCTTGAGGTGGCGGGCACGATTTCCATGAAACTTTCCGAAGGCTTTACCAAGCTGGTGCCTTCGGTGTTATTGTTCGTGTTCTACATCGCCTCTTTCATTGCGCTGACGCTCACGCTCAAGCGCCTGGACGTCAGCATCACCTACGCGGTGTGGTCCGGCGTCGGCACGGCGGTGATCGCGCTAATCGGCTTTGTGTATTTTAATGAGCCGCTGACCGCGCTGAAAATAATTTCAATCCTGTTGATTATCGTGGGTGTGGTCGGTTTAAACTTAAGCGTCAAACAACACTAAACGTCTCAAGCAAGGAAACTGATTCATGACTAACCGCACAGCCGTTATTCAAACCAACAAGGGCGTCGTCCGCTTCGAATTGCTGGAACGCGACGCGCCCAGAACCACCGAAAACTTCATCACCCTGGCCGAGCGCGGCTACTATGACGGCGTGATCTTTCATCGCGTGATAAAAGGCTTCATGATCCAGGGCGGCGACCCCACCGGCACCGGCCGCGGCGGCGAATCCGCGTGGGGCGGACGCTTCAGGGATGAAATCGACCCGTCTTCAGAGGTATACCGGCGCGGCTACAAGGCCGGCACGGTGGCGATGGCCAACGCCGGGCCCAACACCAACGGTTCGCAGTTTTTCATCATGCACGCGGATTACCCGCTGCCGCCGAGCTACACCATCTTCGGCCGCGTCACGGAAGGCCAGGAAGTGATCGACGCCATCGCCACCGTGGCCAAGGATCGCAGTGACCGGCCTATCGAGGCGGTGACGATGGAAAAGGTAACCATCGAGTAGAGTCCGCCGTGAAATATTATTAAACGCTCTGTTTAAGAGTTCTCCGCACCTTGCGGTGCGGAGAACTCCCGTCCCTAGCTGATGGCTTCGACCTTACCGTCGAGCGCCATCAACAGCATCTCGACCTTGAGCGCCGGATACTTTTCGGCGATCCGTGCTTGAAGTTTCCTCAAGTGCGTGGCGTGCGTTTCGGTTTCGAGCTTTGCTTCTTGCGCATGCTCAGGGCCGAGAATCACCTTATAAGCGCCGCAATCGCGGTGATCCATAATCATCACTGTGTGGATGTTGTGCAGCTTGATCGCGATATCCAGGTGTTCCCAAAAAGTCTTGTTCCAAGCCGGATACTTATCGGTAAGCGCGCCCAGCGAAGCGCCGGCCAGCACGATGTGATCGTATTTATCGCGCAGCCCGCGCTCGGACATGTAACGCTCAACGTCGTCCATCAAGCGGAAATCCATGCAGCTCAGCAACAGCACGTCGGTTTTCCCCGCCGCGCGCGCCTCGCCAAGCAGCGACGCGGCGCCCAACAAACTAACGCCGCCGCCAAGCGCGGCAAGCTGCAAAAATTTTCTGCGACCTTGCTCCGCAACAACAGGTTGCGCTGGGTGATGCTGGCTCACGCGCGAACTCCTATCATGGGTTTTGAACAAAGTTGATTAACGCCGCTTTTAAGCGGCGCGAAATATTACCATAGTGTATGGCTGCGGCGAGCAGCGCAACTCTCAACATCTCATCGTTGGGGTTCATTTCATTCACCCCAACCTATGGATTCTATGGGCTCT
>JBFLZV010000045.1:0-19309 GCA_040756035.1 Pseudomonadota bacterium | reverse complement strand
AAAGCAAGGAATGGAGTGGATGGTTGGAGGCCAATCTTATGAAAGAGAAACTCGTACTCGTCGGCAACGGCATGGCCGGTATGCGCACCGTCGAGGAATTGCTACAGCTCGCGCCGGACATGTACGACATCACGGTGTTCGGCGCCGAACCTTATGGCAACTACAACCGTATTTTGTTGTCGCCCGTGCTGGCGGGCGAAAAATCCATCGATGAGATCATGCTCAACAGCGAGCAATGGTACGCGGACAATAATATAACGCTGCACAAAGGCAAACAGGTCGTGGAAATCGACCGCGGCAAGTGCCTGGTGACCGCGCAAGACGGCGCCATCGAGCGTTACGACCGTTTGCTGCTCGCCACCGGCTCCGATCCATTCATCATCCCGGTGCCCGGCAATAAATTACCGGGCGTGGTGACGTTCCGCGATATTCACGACGTGGACACGATGCTGAATGCGGCCAGACACCACCGTCACGCGGTGGTGATCGGCGGCGGATTGCTCGGATTGGAAGCGGCCAACGGCTTGTTGAAGCAGGGCATGAAAGTCACAGTCGTGCACCTGTGTGATACGTTGATGGAACGCCAGTTGGATGCCGCGGCGGCGCAGTTGCTGAAAAAATCGCTGCTGGAGCGCGGTCTGCAATTCCTCATGGGTGCGGTCACCGAGGAGATCATCGGCAAACAGTATGTGCAGGGCGTGCGCTTCAAGGACGGCCGCGAGATCACCGCCGACCTGGTGGTGATGGCGGTGGGCATACGGCCCAACATCGAACTCGCCAAGCGCGCCGGCATCCATTGCGAGCGCGGCGTCGTGGTGAGCGACACCATGCAGACCTACGACCCGCGCATCTACGCGGTCGGCGAATGCACACAGCATCGCGGCAAGACCTACGGCCTGGTCGCGCCGTTGTTCGAGCAGGCCAAGGTGTGCGCGAATCATCTGGCGCAGATCGGCTACGGCCGTTATCAAGGCTCGATCACCTCGACCAAGCTCAAGGTGACCGGCATCGACGTGTTTTCCGCGGGCGATTTCAGCGGCGACGACACCACCGAGGACATCGTCCTGCAAGACGCGGCGCGCGGCGTGTACAAAAAGATCGTGCTCAAGGACAACCGCATTCACGGCGCGGTGATGGTCGGCGACACCGGCGACGGCGCCTGGTATTTTCAATTAATGCGCGAGGGCGCCAATGTCGCCGACATCCGCGATCATCTGCTGTTCGGGCAGGCGCATTTGGGTGACGCCGGGCGCGGCGGCGCGTCGCGCGCCTCGCAGATGAGTGACGACATGGAGGTGTGCGGCTGCAACGGCGTGTGCAAGGGCACGATCGTCAAGGCGATCACGCAGAAGGGTTTATTTACGCTGGAGGAAGTGCGCGCGCACACCAAGGCCTCGTCGTCGTGCGGTTCTTGCACCGGTCTGGTGGAGCAGATTCTGGCCTCCACGGTGGGTGACTACTCCGCCCCCGAAGTGAAGCCCATGTGCCCGTGCACCGATTATCCGCATGACGAGGTGCGCAGACTCATCCGCGAACAGCGCCTCACCAGCATCCGCGCGGTGATGGAACGTCTTAAATGGCGCACGCCGGACGGCTGTGCCAAGTGCCGTCCGGCGCTGAATTATTATCTGATCTCGACCTGGCCGCACGAGGCGCAGGACGATTATCAATCGCGCTTCATCAACGAGCGCGCGCACGCCAACATCCAGAAGGACGGCACTTATTCGGTGGTGCCGCGCATGTGGGGCGGTCTCACCAATCCCAGCGAATTGCGCACCATCGCCGACGTCGCGGATAAATTCAAGATTCCTACCGTAAAGATCACCGGCGGCCAACGCATCGATCTGCTCGGCGTGAAGAAAGAAGATTTGCCGTCGGTGTGGGCGGATTTGAACAAGGGTGGCCTGGTGTCGGGCCACGCCTACGCCAAGGCGCTGCGCACCGTGAAGACTTGCGTGGGCAAGGAGTGGTGCCGCTTCGGCACGCAGGACTCCACCACCATGGGCATCAAGCTGGAAAAAATGACCTGGGGTTCGTGGACGCCGCACAAGGTAAAGATGGCGGTGAGCGGTTGTCCGCGCAACTGCGCCGAGGCCAGCATCAAGGACTTCGGCGTGGTGGCGGTGGACTCCGGTTGGGAATTGCACGTGGGCGGCAACGGCGGCATCAAGGTGCGCGTCACCGATTTGCTGTGCAAGGTCAGCACGGAAGATGAAGTGTTGGAATACTGTGGGGCGTATATGCAGCTCTACCGCGAGGAGGCGCGCTATCTGGAACGCACCTCGCACTGGATTGAGCGCGTCGGTTTGTCTTATGTGAAGCAAAAAATCGTGGAAGACGCCGCAAATCGCAAGGCGCTGTATGCGCGCTTTTTAGATTCGCAGCAATACGTCCGCGATCCCTGGGAAGAACGCGCAACAGGAATGTATAAAGATGAATATATCCCCATTAAACAAATCGCTTGACGAACCGACTCGCTGGATCGAGGTGGGCAGGCTCGCCGACATCCCACGCCTAGGCGCGCGCGTGGTGCAAACGCCGCACGGCGACGTCGCCGTGTTCCGCACCGGCGCCGACGAGTTGTTCGCGCTGCGCGACAAGTGTCCGCACCGCGGCGGCCCGTTGTCGCAGGGCATCGTGTACGGACGTAAAGTGGCCTGCCCGCTGCACGGCTGGAACATCGAACTGGATTCCGGACAAGCCGTGGCGCCGGATGTAGGTTGCACGCAAAGTTTTTCCGTGAAATTGGAAGGCGACACGGTTTACTTGTCTTACCACCCCGTGCGTAATGGAGACGTTGCAAATGAAATTTAAAGGCTTCACCAAAGTCGGCCATTGGCCAACCTTGCTGGCGGCGTTTTTGTACTTCGACGTGAGCTTCATGGTGTGGGTGGTGCTGGGGCCGTTGTCGCTTTATCTGACACAAGGCTTGGGGCTTAGTATCGAGGAGAAATTCACGGTCGTCGCCATTCCCATTCTGGCGGGCGCCTTGCTGCGCGTGCCCATGGGCATGCTGGCCGATCACATCGGGCCCAAGCGCGCCGGGCAGTTCGGTCAGTTGGTGATTATCGTGGCGTTGGCCTATGCCTGGCTGGTGGGTTTGCACTCCAAACTGGAGGTGGAGATTTTCGGCGCGGTGCTGGGGCTGGCCGGCGCAAGCTTCGCCGTCGCCATTCCGCAGGCGAGCCGCTGGTATCCGCCGGAATATCAGGGCATCGCGCTCGGCATCGCCGGCGCGGGCAACGTCGGCGTGGTGTTCGATTCACTGCTGGTTCCGTGGCTGGCGGAAAGCTTCGGCTGGCAGGCTGTATTTGGGTTTCTGCTGATACCCGTGGTCATCGTATTTCTATTTTATAGCTGGATGGCCAAGGATGCGCCCGACAAGCGGGCCCCCGTCACCCTGAAAAATTACGCGCTGGTATTGCAGGACAGCGACACCTGGTGGTTCATGTTTTTTTATTCGATAACCTTCGGCGGCTTTGTCGGCCTCAGCAACGCCCTGCCTTTGTATTTCACCCACTGGTACCACGCCTCGGGCATCACGGCGGGCATGATGGCGGCCATCGTGGTCGCCGCCGGTTCCATGTGCCGCCCGATCGGAGGCTGGGTGGCAGACCGCGTCGGCGGCATCAAGGCGTTGCAGATATTGCTGAGCATCGTGGCCCTGTGCTATCTCGCCATCGGCCTCATGCCGGAAGGGCCCGCGCCCCTTGGGTTGGTTCCCGCCGCGTCCAAGGTTGCCGGTTGGGGTTTGTTTGAACTACCCGCCGTGGCATGGCTTGCGGTGCTGATCTTTTTTGTCGGCGCCATGGCGCTGGGCATGGGCAACGGCTCGGTGTTCCAGTTAGTGCCGCTGCGTTTTCGCCGCGAGATGGGCGTGGTCACTGGCCTGGTCGGCGCGGCGGGCGGTATCGGCGGATTTTTTCTGGCGAAGGCGCTGGGTCTATCCAAGGGCGCGACGGGCGGATTCGCCGCGGGGTTTTGGCTGTTCGCGGGATTGGCCCTGATCGGCCTCGTCGGGCTTGCCTTGGTAAAGACGCGCTGGCGCACCACGTGGGGCGCTTCCAGCGTGACGACGGCAAAAGTTTAAAGCATTAGTTAAGGAGCCATAGATGTTATTCGGACGTCATCACAAAAACCCAATCAAGATTCCGCCCAAGCCCGTGGAGAAGTGGGCCTACACCACCTGCGGCTATTGTTCCACCGGCTGTTCCATCGAGGTCGGCGTGGACAAGAACGGCAAGGCCGTCAGCGCGCGCGGCGTGCACAACGCCTCGGTGAACCAGGGCAAGCTGTGCCTGAAGGGCATCTTCGAGTTCGAACTGTTCGACTCCGCCAATCGCGGGCGCGCGCCGCTCATGCGCGAGCATTTTTTCGATGCCTATAAAGAAGTGGGCTGGGATCAGGCGCTGGATCGCACGGCCTCTGAGATTCAGCGTATCCAGAAGGCCTACGGGCGCGACGCTTTCGCCATCGTCTCCACCGGGCAAATCCTCACCGAGGAATTTTACACGCTGGGCAAACTCGCGCGCGGCGTGATCGGCACCAACAACTACGACGGCAACACCACCTTGTGCATGGCCTCCGCCGTGTCCGGCTACAAGCGCTCGTTCGGCAGCGACGGCCCACCCGGTTGCTACGACGACTTCAATCACACCGAATGTCTGCTCGCGATCGGCTCCAACCTGCCCGAGCAGCATCCGATCATCTACTGGCGTCTGAAGGAGGCGCGCGACAGGCGCAAGTTCCCGCTCATCGTGGTGGACCCGCGCGTGACCGTGTTCGCGCAGATGGCCGACATGCACCTGCCCATCAACCCCGGCACCGACGTGGTGCTGCTGAACAGTCTGGCGCATGTGATCCTCGCCGAAGGGTTGCACGACAGCGCCTACATTAACGCGCATACCACCGGGTTTGATGATTTCGCAAAACTGGTAGCACAGTATGATCCCGTTTCGGCATCGAAGATTTGCGGCATAGACGAAGACACCATACGCAACGTCGCGCGCCTGTACGCCAAGGCCAAAGCCGCCATGAGCATCTGGACCATGGGCATCAACCAGTCCACGCACGGCTCCGACGGCGTGGTCGGCATCAACAATCTCAACCTCATCACCGGCAACATCGGCAAGCCCGGCGGCACCTCGCTGTCCATCACCGGGCAGTGCAACGCCATGGGCACGCGCGAATTTTCCTCCTGCTCCGGTCTGCCCGCCTATCGCGCGCTGGAAAAAGAGGCCGACCGGGAGTTCATGGCGCAGTATTGGGGTGTGGAAAAAGATTTTTTCCCCACCAAGCGCGGCCTGTTTCAGACCGACATCTTCCCGGCCATCGAGACCGGCCAGATCAAAGGGCTGTGGCTCATCGCCACCAATCCCATGAGTTCCATGCCGAACACCCCGCGCATCCGTAAGACTTTAGAAAAGCTCGAATTCCTGGTGGTGCAAGACGCCTACGCCGACGTGGAGACCACGAAGTACGCACACGTGTATTTCCCCGCCGCCATGTGGGGCGAGAAGGAGGGTGTGTTCACCAACACCGAGCGGCGCGTGAATCTGGTGCGCAAGGTGATGGAGCCGCCGGGCGAGGCGAAGCCGGATTTGTGGATCTTCACGCAGATGGCCAAGCGCTGGGAGCAGGGGCGCAAGATGCGTTTCCCGGAAACACCCGCGCAAGTGTTCGAGGAGATGCGCGAGTTGTCGAAGGGACGACTGTGCGACTACTCCGGCATGACACACGACAAACTCGAAGCGAGCCGCGGCTTGCAGTGGCCGTGCAACGAGGCGCATCCCAACGGTTCGCCGCGCATCTATACCGACGGCAAATTCCAGCACTACGACGGCAAGGCCAAGCTGATTCCCTTGCCTTTTATTGACAACAATGAGCGTCCCGACGAGCAATATCCGTTCTGGCTCAACAGCGGGCGTGTGGTGGAGCACTGGCACACGCGCACCAAGACCGGCAAGATCGGCAATCTGAATAAATTCAGCCCGACGCCGTATATGGAGATGAATCCCGCGGCGGCGGAGCGGCTCGGCATCCGCCACATGGAGTACGCGCGCGTCGTGTCGCGCCGCTCCGACGCCGTGGTGATGGTGCAACTCACCGAGCGCGTGGCGCCGAACGCGGTGTTCATCCCCATGCACTTTCACGAATGCGTGAATCGTCTGGTGCTCGGCCTGCTCGACCCCCACTCGCGCCAGCCGGCCTACAAACAATCGGCGGTGCGCATCGAACCTATTGCCGACCAGGAGACCGCGGCGATTGCCAACGTCGCGGCGCGTACGTTTTAGTGAGGATTGAAAAATGAACACCACTCAAACCCAGGCAGCCGAATATTCCTTTCTGAAGAAGCTGCGCAGCCAAATCCTGGTCAGTCAGCACGGTACGCTGCTCGATCTCGATCAGGCCTATCCGGAGTTGGTCGGCGAACCGCTTACGGTCAACGGAAAATTGTCCAGTTCGGACAATCCCAACCGCTACAAGCAACACGGCTTTCATTTCAACGCCGATAACTGCATCGCCTGTCACGCCTGCGAATCGGCCTGTTCCGAAAAGAATAATCTGCCCGCGCACCTGGCCTTCCGCAAGGTGGGCTACATCGAGGGCGGATCGTATCCGGACGTGCTGCGCGTGAATGTCTCCATGGCCTGCAACCATTGCGAAGACCCGGTGTGCCTCAAGGCCTGTCCGACGCGCGCCTACACCAAATACGCCGAGTACGGCGCGGTGCTGCAAGACCCCGACATCTGTTTCGGCTGCGGCTACTGCACCTGGGCGTGTCCGTATAACGCGCCGCAGCTCGACCCGGTGAAAGGGCAAGTGGAAAAGTGCAATATGTGCGTGGATCGCCTGGAGCAAGGACTGAAGCCAGCGTGCGTCGCCGCGTGCCTCGGCAACGCGCTGGAGTTCGGCGTGATCGAAGAACTGCCCGACGGACGTGAACAGGCCAAGCTCAGCATACCCGGCTTCCCCGATCCCTCCATCTCGCGTCCCAATATCCGCTTCCAGCAAAAGCGTTCGTTGCCCGCCGATTTCCGCCGCACCGACGGCGTGCCTATCCATTACCAGCGCGACGAGCAGGGCAAGGACGTGTTCAAGCCCAAGGTGCGCAACAGCGGCAAAAAACCCGAATTCGGTTTTGATAAACTGAGCTCGCGCGAGAATCCGCTGGTGTTGTTCACGCTGTTGTCGCAATTCGTGGTGGGTGCGTTTGTATTATTGATGCTATTGCCGCAACTGTCGCCTGCCGCCGCGGCGCTTACGCCCGTAAGCCATCCCATCGCCTGGACGGGCACGCTGTTCGGCCTGATCGCGCTGCAAGCGTTGGGGCTACTGAGCTCGGCCTTGCACCTCGGCAAGACGCGCTATTTCTATCGCGGTTTCAATAATCTGCGCCATTCCTGGCTGAGCCGCGAGGCGGCGGCCTTGAGCGTGTTTTTCGGCCTGCTGGGCGCGTATGCGATGGTGACGACTTTCCCGGTGCTGGCATCCTGGCTGCCGGAGCCGCTCGCCGCTGCATTACCCACTGTGGCAAGTGCAGGCGCCGTGATCTTCGGCCTGTTCGCCATCTACTGCATGACGCGCATTTACCGCATCAAGGCGCGGCCGTTCTGGGATCACTGGCACACAGGGGGCGCGTTCTTCGCCACGTTACTGATCCTCGGAAGTCTCGGCCTGGGTCTGGTGTTCGGCACGGCCTCGTTCCTGGCCGGAAACCGCGTTGACGATTTACTGCACTTGCTCAGTTGGCCTCTGCTCGCCGGTTTGCTGTTGCAAGGCGTGGCGCTGGCCGTGCATCTGCGCTATCTGCAACGGCGCGGCGCGGAGGCCGACGTCTCGCGTGTGCAGATGTTGACCACTTACGGCAAGACCTATATCGCGCGCTGGATCAGTTTCGGTGTACTATTCATCGGCAGCGTGCTGTTAAACGTGTGGATGCCGGAAGGCGCATGGCTGCTGGCTGCATGGACGGGCTTGTTCATCCTGGCGCTCGCGCATGAAACCATCGGACGCGCCCTGTTCTATGTATTGGTCACGCCCACAACGATGCCCGGCGCGTTTTTCTGGAACAACAAATACTTCGAAGCGCACGCACGCAAGACCGGCTTGGCGAACATGCCACAGGTCGGCGTGGTGCCCGACGCGCACTAATAATCATGTAGAGTCCGACGTGTCACTCGCATTAGATGTCGGTTTTTCCTCGCAACAAGGAAAGCGTAAAACTAACGAAGACCGCTGCCTGGTCATCACGCCCAGCACCGGCCAATACGTCGAATACGGCGCGTTGCTGGCCGTGGCCGACGGCGTGGGCGGATTACCGGGCGGCGCCGCCGCGTCCGCGTGCGCGGTGGAGACGTTACGCGAGGCGTATTACAACAGCCCGCAAAGTTGGAGTCTGGAACACGCGCTGCAAAATTGTTTCAGCGCGGTGAATCAGGCGGTGCTGGACAATGAGCCGGTCGGGTGCGCCACTACGTTGTCGGCGCTGGTGCTGCGCAACCGGCGCTGGGGCGTGGCGCACGTCGGCGACACGCGCGTGTGGTTGTACCGCAATCATGAACTCAAGCAACTCACGCGCGACCACGCGCGCCGCCATGCGCACGTCGGTTCCATGATTACGCGCGCCTGCGGCCTGGATGAAGTGTTGCACGCCGACGTGCAACAAGGCGAACTGGGTGAGAATGATATGTTTATCATCACCAGCGACGGCGTACACGAATCGTTGTCCGCCGAGGAGTTCGGCGCATGCCTGCGCCGGCATGAACTCAGCGCACAGGAACTCGCCGAGCACTTGAGCCAACGCGCGCTGGAGGCGGGCAGCCAGGATAACGCCAGCGTCTGCGTGGCGCGCGTGCTGAAACTCGCCTCGGAAACGCTGTCCGACGTCGGCGCCAACATTACCGCGCTGCCCATCAAGCCGCTGCCCGCGCGTGGCGACAACGTCGATGGTTTCATCATCGGCGAGCGTCTGCACAGCGGGCGCATGTCCACGCTGTTCAAGGCGCAGGACGGCGAAAGCGGTGCGACCGCCGTTTTGAAATTTCCCAATCCGCGCCACGCCGATGACGCGACGTTCGTCGATTATTTTCTGCACGAGGAATGGATAGGGCGCTGCGTCAACAGTCCGCACTTGGTGGCGGTACTGCCGTTGCGCGCCGGACGGCGCACGCGTCTTTACTCGGCGATGGCCTTCCATGAAGGTGAAACTCTGGCCGCGCGCATCAAGCGGCACAACGGTCTTTCCGTGCCGGAGGCCCTGGCGGTGGCGCAGCAACTCCTCACCGGCCTCGACCACCTGCACCGCAAGGGCGTCATCCACCGTGACGTGAAGCCGGAAAATATTCTAATCGACGCGCACCATCACGTGCGCCTGATCGATCTCGGCGTCAGCCGCATCGAGCGCGTGAGCGCGGGCGCGGCAAGCCAAGCGCCCATCGGCACGCCCAGTTACATGGCGCCTGAAATCATCGCGGGCCAGGAAGCCGACGAGTGTTCCGATGTGTATTCCGCGGGCGTCACCGTGTATGAAATGCTGACCGGCAAATATCCCTACGGTGAAATCGAGCCGTTCACGCACCCGCGCTTCAACCGTTACATCGCCGTGGAGCGCTACAACCCGGAAGTGCCCGCGTGGCTGTCCGAAGTATTGAGAAAAGCCTGCGCGCCCGACCCCGAGCAGCGCTATCCGCACGCCGCCGATTTCGCCGCCGCGCTCGCCGCGCCGCCCCCGCAAAGCGATTTCCCGCAGCGCAAACCGCCGTTATTGGAGCGCATTCGTCCGGAGCATTGGAAGGCGTTGTTCATTGTCTCGCTGCTGGTGAATTTACTGCTGTTGTTAACGTTGCTTCTTTGAAGCCTATACCAATCCTTCGAACAACTGTACATCAACGAGACCGCCGGCCTCCACGTCGCCGGAATCGGCGGGTAATATAATGAAGCAGTTCGCCTTGCTCATGGAACTCAACATGCCGGAGCCTTGCGCGCCGGTGCTGCGCACCACGAGTTGTCCGGCGGCGCCGGTTTCCACGACGCCGCGTTGAAATTCCGTGCGCCCCGGCGCTTTTTTCAGGCGCGTGGCGGTAGGGAGTTTGATCAAAATCGGTTCACCGACGTGTTCGCCCATCAAGCGTCGCAGCGCCGGTTGCGCGAATTGATAAAAAGTCGCCATCACCGACACCGGATTGCCCGGCAGCCCGAAGAACCACGCATCGCCCACGCGCCCGAACGCCAACGGCCGCCCCGGCTTCATGGCGATTTTCCAAAAGTTCACCTGCCCCAAGCGCTCCAGCGTTTCCTGCACATAATCGGCATCGCCTACTGAAACGCCGCCGGAGGTAACTATAGCGTCCGCCTGACGCGCGGCTTCTTCAAAGGCCGCGGCAACGGCCGCGCGCGTGTCACGCACGATGCCCAAGTCGATCAACTCCGCGCCCAGGCGGCTCAACATGCCGTGCAGGGTGTAGCGATTGCTGTCGTAAATCTGGCCGGGCCCCAAGGGTGCGCCGAGAGTGCGTAACTCATCACCGGTGGTGAAAAACGCAACACGCGCGCGGCGTGTGACACGCACCTCGGCAATGCCCAGCGACGCCAGCACGCCGAGTTCGGCGGGGCTAAGACGTTTCCCGGCGGTTAACACCGGTTGACCTCGGGCGACATCCTCGCCGGCGCGGCGCACGTGTTGGCCCGGTTTGCCGCCCGCGCTCACGCGCGCGCTGTCATCCGTGCGCCGCACGTGTTCCTGCATGACCACGGTGTCCGCGCCTTCCGGGATCAACGCGCCGGTCATGATGCGCACGCACTGGCCGGTGTGCACGAATCCGTCAAAAGGTTTGCCCGCCCAGGCGGTGCCGATCACGCGCAAATCGCGCGCGCCGGATTCCGGCAAATCGGCGCCGCGCAGGGCGTAGCCGTCCATCGCCGAATTGGCGTGCGGGGGCACGTCGATAGGCGAAACAATGTCTTCGGCCAACACGCGTCCGAGCGCGGCGTGCAGCGGCACGGTCTCGGACGCGCCGATCGGTTGCACGGCGGCGGCGATGCGCCGTTGCGCCTCGGCCACGCTCAGCGCGTCGGGATCGTGTTCATCCATGCAGGAAGATTTTTTCATGATCTGATCGAAAAATAACGCAGAATAAAATCGAATATAGCCCGTTCATTATTGATATCCAACTGCGGAATGCCCGGTGCGGGCGTCAACGGCGCATCGCCGGCCACGGCAATGATGCTGTTATCGCGCGGAAACAGCAAGGGCTGCTCCAAACCGGTGCGGTGTAATTCAATTTTTGGGAAGGTTTCGTGCTTGAAACCTTCCACTAAAATGATATCTAGATTAGCGTGGTCCAAACGCGCCAACAATTCCTCCAGACACGGCGGCGTGGGCTGCTCATGTTCCACCATCAACGCCCAGCGCTGTTCCGAAGCGATCAGCATTTGTTGCGCGCCGGCCTTGCGCAGAATATAACTGTCTTTACCGGGCTGGTCGATATCGAAACTGTGATGCGCGTGTTTAATCATGCCCACGCGCACGCCGCGCGCCTTGAACAAGGGCAATAATTTAGCGAGCAACGTGGTCTTACCGACGCCACTGGGCGCGGCGAAGCCTAGCACGGGAACGCGTCTCGGATCAGACATGAATGGAATCCATCATGCGACGTTCGACTATATCGCGTTCCCGCGCGGTGTTGATATTCAAGAAACTCTCGGGCTGATTCGCAAAATCGGCGAGCGCGGGCCGCTGACCGGTAATCCAGGTTTCCACTTTACGCCCGCCGCCGTCCAGGTAGCGTTGCAGGTCTTCCGCCAGCGCGCAGGACAGCAAGGCGAACAACGGTTGCATCCTGGTACCATCGTGCGCCACGCAGACGTTGCGCTGCGCAATCTTTTCCCGCAGACGCGCGGAGAGATCGGACGGGAGCAGGGGGCAATCGCAGGGCACGGTTAAAATATAGCCGCCGCGCGCCGCGCGCAACGCGCTGAGCACGCCCGCCAGCGGCCCCGCGTAGCCGCCCGGCGCATCGGGCAACACGGGCCAGCCGTAGCCAGCGTAATGATCGAGGTTGCGATTGGCGCTGATCAGCACGCGCGCCACTTGCGGGGCGAGCGCGGCGAGCACGTGCTCGATGAGCGGCTTGCCCGCGACGGGCAGCAGGCCCTTGTCCACGCCGCCCAGGCGGCTGGCCTGCCCACCGGCGAGAATAACGCCGGTAACATCGATCTTGGCTGTTCTTGATGTTTCCGTTGCCACGGCCTTATTTTACAACATCATGCGCGGCCGTTTTCGAATTTACTCATTTGTCATGGAGTTGTGATAATTCCGTGAGGAACTAGAGAACCATCACTGTCACAATAGAATCAAATGAAGGTAGCAGAGATGAGGAAGGAGGCCATGAATAGACGTAAATTTTTGACTACAATAGTTGCACTGGCGAGTTTACCGTTACTCAGCAAGGCACCTCCGGGAGGCGCTATGGAAACCTCAACCACAATCGAAAAAATACACAAAACCGAGGCGGAATGGAAGAAGTTATTGACGCCCGAACAATTCGACGTGCTGCGCGAAGAGGGCACCGAGCGCCCGCATACCAGCCCGTTGAACAATGAAAAAAGGCCCGGTACCTTCGTATGCGCCGGCTGTGAACTCCCTTTGTTCACCTCCGACATGAAATATGACAGCGGCACCGGCTGGCCGAGCTTCACCACCGCCATCAAAGGGCACGTCGAGACCAAGCTGGACTTCAAGCTCATCTATCCGCGCACCGAATACCACTGCGCGCGCTGCGGCGGCCACCAAGGTCACGTGTTCAACGATGGGCCGCCACCCACCGGCAAGCGCTACTGCAACAACGGCGTGGCGCTGAAATTCATTCCGGCGTAACGGCGCATGAAATTTCTCAAGTGGTTTATGCTGGCCTCCATGTTTTTTGCCGGGCAGGGCGCCGCGCAAGCCGCCGGATCAAGCCCTGAACGCCTGGAAAAAGCGACGTTCGCCGGCGGCTGCTTCTGGTGCGTGGAAGCGGACTTTGACAAAGTGCCTGGCGTGACCGAAACCGTTTCCGGCTATACCGGCGGACAAAAGGCCGATCCGACCTACGAGCAAGTATCCGCCGGCGGCACCGGCCACGCCGAGGCCGTACAGATCACCTACGATTCCCAGCGCGTCAGCTATGAAGAATTACTCAAGGTGTTCTGGCGCAGCATCGACCCAACCACGCGCAACGCGCAATTTTGCGACCACGGCGATCAATACCGCACCGCCATTTTTTATCACAACGACAAACAACGCCAACTCGCTGAACAATCCAAGCAAGCGCTGGAAAAAACCAAGCCCTTCAAGGAATCCATCGTGACCGAAATCACGCCGGCGGGCGCGTTCTACCCGGCGGAAGACTATCACCAAAACTTTTACAAAAAGAACCCGCTGCGCTATAAATTCTACCGCTTCAACTGCGGCCGCGATCAGCGCTTGGAACAGCTCTGGGGGAAGGCGAATTGACGGGAAAATAAGCTCGCGGTCGCTATTTCTCGCGCCGGATGCCTTTAAAAGGCTTATCGTCTGATTTTTGATCAATAAAGCGGCCCGTTGAGGTATCACGCTTTACCCACGCCTCGATCTTCGGGTTGTAAGTCTGAGAACGGCCTGTTACCGCGCCTTTGCGGTGGTTATCTCCAATCGGCGGATTCTTTGCCATATCATAGTCCTCTTCGCTCTTGCTGGTTGACAATATAGAGTTAAATGCTAAAATCGTAAACAGTTGACAAAGTATCAATAAATTTCCGAGAGGTCAACTTTTGAGGAAACCATTATGATCGGGGAACGGCTGAGACAAGCCCGACTCGGCGCCGGTCTGTCCATGGATGCCTTGGTGGCAAGGATGGGTCACTTCCTTACCAAACAAGCCATTTCCAAGTATGAGACGGGCAAAAGCATTCCCGGCGCGGAAGCGCTCGTGCGCCTCGCCGACGCCTTGGGCGTTAAAACCGGCTATTTTCTGGAAGAACCCAAGGTGCAGGTGGAATTCATCGCCTACCGCAAACACACCCGCCTGCCTAAGGCCGAAGCCGATCGGCTGCAAGCTCGGATCACGGATCATCTTGAGCAGTATTGCCGGCTGGCCGGCCTGTTCGCCACATCCAACGGGAAATCAGAATGGTATAAAGCGGCCAACGTGCCGAAGCATAAACAGGCCAAATCCCCTGAAGACGCGGAAAAAATCGCCAAGGAACTGCGGGATGCATGGAAAATCGGCATGGACCCCATCGAAAACGTGGTCGAAACACTGGAAGACCATGCGGCTGCCGTGCTGGCGCTGGATGCCGACGGGCGATTCGACGGCATTTCCGCATGGGCTACGATTCTTGACGGAGGCCGCGACAAAATTCCCGTACTCGTCACCAACGCCGGCATGTCGGGGGATCGCCAGCGCTTTAATCTCGCCCATGAACTGGGGCATCTGGTAATTAAGCAGGGATCGACAAAAGAGGACGAGGACATCGCCCATCGGTTTGCCGCCGCGTTTCTTGTGCCCGATGAGGCTGCTTATAAGGAACTGGGCCGATCGCGAAGCCGCATCGAATTCGACGAGCTGCTGCTGTTGAAACACAAATACGGCTTGAGTATGCAGGCTTGGCTGCGTCGCGCCAAAGAACTTGGAATTATTTCCCCAAGCTGGTATAAAAACACACTCGTAAGTTTCCGCAAGCGCGGGTGGCACAAGCGCGAGCCCGGTGAACAAATTGCACCTGAAAAACCACTGCGCTTCAAACAACTGGTGTTGCGAGCGATGGCGGAGGGAATCATTTCACGGGAGCAAGCGGAGGTCCTTAATCCAGGCGTAGTGTCGCTGGGAGGTAGAAGTCAAGAAGTGACAAGCAAGCACAAAAACATCGCGGCCATGCCGATCGAGGAGCGCAGGAAATTGCTTGAAGCGGCGGCGGAGCGCGCCGCTCATGACTATGGAGCAGACAAGGAATTGACCGCCTTCACTGATCTTGATTGGGCGGTGAATGATTAAACGGGGCGAAATTTGGCTGGTCAACCTTGATCCTACCATCGGGCAAGAAATAAAAAAGACCCGGCCCGCCGTCGTGGTGAGTTCCAACAGCATCGGCAAGCTGCCATTAAAAATCATCATTCCGATCACGGACTGGAAACCGTCTTACGCCGGCTACCCGTGGATGATCCACATTGAGCCCGACAAACAGAACGGCCTCATCAAGAAATCGGGAGCCGATACGTTCCAGATCCGTTCTGTTGACCAAGCACGTTTAGCCAAGAAACTAGGATGGCTTCCCGAGTCAATGATGGAGGAAATTGCAGCGGGTGTGGCGATTTGTGTCGAATACAGGTGAGATGCCCACACGCATGAAAGGTCTACCGCTAGAAGTAAAGGCACTATTAACAAAAGCCCACGAGTCTGCCATTCTCGCGGTCGAAACATACAATCGACCGAGTGCGAGTTTCCGCTCCGGCGCATATATCGTGTTGATGGTGATTGCCTGGACGTCGCTCTTCCATGCCATATTTCTGCACAAGAACATAAGACCATATCACAGAAAGCCGAATTCAAAGCGCTTTGAAAAGATCGACGGCGACTATAAGCGATGGGAGCTTGCAGAATGCATACGCCAATACTTTAAGACCGACAACCCAGCCATTCGGAGGAACCTGGAGTTTTTCGTTGGGCTGCGAAACAAGATTGAGCATCGGTCAATGCCGGCACTTGACCCAGGGATTTTTGGCGAATGTCAGGCGATGCTACTGAATTTCGAGGACATGATTTGTTCGGAATTCGGAGATCGTTACGCGATAAACGGCGGTTTGTCGTTAGCTTTACAGTCCTCAAAATTGAGTGCGAAGCAGAAACCACCGGCTGGGAAAACACAGGAGGCCAAGACCTTCAGCTTGGTGAAATCATACGTCGATCAATTCAGATCGAGTCTTAGTACTGAGATTTACAGCGATCTTGCCTATAGTTTTAAGGTGTATCTTGTGCCAAAAGTGAGTGTACATAATAGCAAAGATACCGTAGCCGTTGAGTGGGTCAAGTACGATCCAGCTAAACATGATGAAATGAAGCAATATGAAAGGGTCGTCGCCTTGATAAAGCCGAAAGAGGTGCGAGTTGCAAATCTCGATTTATTGAAGCCGAGCGAGGTGGCAAAGAAAGTGGCTGTGAAGATCGGAAAGCCATTCAATGTAGGTCATCATCACGTTATCTGTTACCGTCACTTCAATGCGCGTCCCATGAACGGGGCGCCTGATCCAAAAGCATGTGATACACGATACTGTGTCTACGACACGGCACATCGTGACTATTTGTATACTCAGGAGTGGGTGGATCATCTTGTGAGGTCGCTGGCGGATAAAGCGACCTATGATTTCTTGTTCACCAAGAAATTGATTACATCGAGCATGCGACCCACAGAGACGGTAGGAAAGGTATGATCTAAAAATGAAAAAAAGTCTTCTTGAGCAGTTGCCGCAGATTGTCGCGGAGGGGAAACGCCGGGCCGAGCAGATTCTGGAAGGGTTGGACGGGCGATATCGGGTTCGGCTTCAGACGAACGAGTTGGTGATTCCGTCACGGGAGTCGAACTGGCAGGATTTGTTCAAGTCTGTCGAGCAGCGCGAACGGCAGGCGCAGTTTCACCAAAGCAATCCGGGCGAGGTCGGCTGGCTGAACCGGCTGATCTACGGCGACAACCTGCTGACTATGCAGGCGCTGCTGGCTGGGGACGAGGAGAATGGCGTGCCGTCACTGCGCGGCAAGGTTGACCTGATCTACATTGACCCGCCGTTCGACTCAAAGGCCGATTACCGGACGAAAGTAGTTTTGCCGGGCGCGGAAGTGGAACAGAAACCGACGGTGATCGAGCAGTTTGCCTACTCCGACACTTGGGCTGACGGCACGGCCTCGTATCTCGCCATGATTGCGCCGCGCTTGGTTCTTGCGCGCGAGCTATTGGCAGACACGGGCTCCATTTACGTACATCTGGATTGGCATGTTGGGCATTACGTCAAGATCGTGCTCGATGAGATTTTCGGGAAAGATAATTTCGTCAACGAGATAATATGGAAGAGGCAAGTCGCGCATAGTGACTCGATCACATCGTTTGCAAACTTACACGACACGCTGCTGTTCTACGGGAAATCGGCGGACTTTTTATTCAATCCGCAATACGTTCCATACACCGAGAAGCACATTAAAGAGAACTACCGGTATCGTGATGAGAAAGGATTGTTTGCACTCGGTCAACTAAAGGCACCAGGAAACCGAGGGCCGAGATATGTGTGGAACGGCTTTGATAGACACTGGCGATACTCCGAAGAAAACATGCGCAAGGCGCATGAGGAAGGACGACTTTATTACTCAGAGAGCGGCCTTCCTTGGAAGAAGCTTTATTTAGATGAGATGCCGGGTGTCATCGTTGGGTCGCTATGGACTGACATTAACCCTATTCATGCATCAGATAGCACCGAGCGTATTAATTACGACACGCAAAAGCCGGAGAAGATTCTTGAGCGCGTAATTCAAGCCTCTTCGCCAGAAAACGGTTTGGTAGCTGATTTCTTCGGCGGTTCAGGAACGGTAGCTGCCGTTGCTGAGCGCCTTAATCGTCGCTGGATCGTTTCCGACCTCGGCAAACCTGCCTGCATGATCATGCGCAAGCGGATGATAGATCAGAACGCAAAGCCATTCCTGTACCAATCCATCGGTGATTACCAAACCGAACAGATGCGCAGCAGCCTGGGCCGGACGTACCGTATCGGCGATCTGGCGCAGGTGGTGCTGGGGCTTTACGGCGCGCTGCCGCTGCCGCCGGAACACAACCCAAACCGTAACCTCGGGCGGCTGGCGCAGGGCAAGACGCTGGTGTTCGTGGATTCGCCCAACAAGATGACGGGGCTGCCGACCCTGAAAAAGGCGCAGTCGCTGCGCGACAGCCTTATGGGCGGCTGGGGGAAAGTTGTCGTGCTCGGCTGGAACTTCACGCCCAGCATCGGCATGGACATTACCGGCCTCAGCGACGAGCGGCTGGAGGTGCTGGTAATTCCGCCCGATTTGCTCGATAAGCTCGCCAAGAAATCCGGCAAGAAGCTGCGGCCCGACGAGGTGCGGTTTTCGTCGCTGCAATATCTCACCATCAAGCCCATTGAGCGGAGAAAGACGGGCGAGACCGAATCCCTTGTGGTGAAGCTCGACAACTACATCCTGCTCTCGCCGGATGCGCTGAACCTCGACGACGCCAACCGCGAGAAGTTGCAGGCGATCATCGCCCGCGATCCCTTGAGCCTCATCGAATACTGGAGCGTGGACCCGGACTTCGACGGCGTGACCTTCCGCTCCGTGTGGCAGGACTACCGCAGCAACACCGAGAACGACGCCGATCCCTTGCGTGTGGTGCGCGAGGCGCGGCTGGACAACCTGCCCGCGAAGCCGGGGCCGCGGCAGGTGGCGGTTCGGGTGGTGGACGTGTTCGGGTTTGAGTCGGAGGTGGTGGAGCAGGTATGACGAATCAGAATACTCCTGCTTCGCCAAGGCATCTTTATATTTTCTTGGATGAAGGCGGAAACATGGACTTTTCTCCATCCGGGACGAAATATTTTTCTTTGACCAGTGTAATTAAACTCCGTCCTTTCTTAATTGCCCCAGAGTTGGATAACCTCAAATTTGACTTGATCGAACTCGGGCTTGATATTGAATGTTTTCATGCCGCAGAGGATAAGCAGCCCGTGCGAGATCGGGTCTTTGGCGTTATCCGGCGCCACTTGCCGAATTTGCGTATAGACAACTTAATCGTGGAGAAAAGCAAGACAGGCCCTGCTCTACAAGATACTCTGGAATTTTATCCGAAGATGCTGGGTTATCTTTTGCGCCACCCACTAAAAAATCATTCCCTGACAGGTATTGATGAAGTGGTCGTGATTACTGACAACATCCCGATTCAGAAAAAGAAGAAGGCAGTGGAAAAGGCGATAAAGATGACCTTGAGAAAAATGTTACCTGACACAATTCGATACCGCGTCATGCACCACGCATCGAAGTCCAATTTTGGGTTACAAGTGGCCGATTACTGCAACTGGGCAATTTACCGAAAGTGGGAGAGTGGGGATGCTCGTTCATACGATCTGATCAAAACTCAGATAATGAGCGAATTTGATATCCTCAGGACGGGTACTACGCACTACTATAAAAAGTGACCCCCCCGACTACCCTTTCGGGAGAGCCCCATGGGCTCTTATCATCGGGGAGGGACCTTTGACGTAAAGTATAACCTACAATTACCCCGAATGTGTAAAAAATCA
>JBFLZV010000044.1:0-19552 GCA_040756035.1 Pseudomonadota bacterium | reverse complement strand
TCGCGCCTGCAAAAACATATCGCGCAAATCTATTTCGAACAATTTATTTTTTTCCGTCAATGGCACGCCCTGAAGCAGTACGCCAACGCACACGGTGTGCTGATCTTCGGCGACATGCCGATCTTTGTAGCGCACGACAGCGCCGACGTGTGGGCGCAGCGCCGCTATTTTGAATTGGACGATCAGGGCCGGGCGTTGCTGGTCACCGGCGTGCCGCCGGATTACTTCTCCGCGGACGGCCAGCGCTGGGGCCATCCGCACTACCGCTGGGAAGTCATGCGCGCGGATGGTTTCGGTTACTGGGTGGAGCGCATGAAAGTGCAACTGCAATTGTTCGACATACTGCGCATCGACCACTTTCGCGGCTTCGAGTCGTATTGGGAAATCCCGGCGACCAGCGCGACGGCGAAAGAAGGCCGCTGGGTGAAGGCGCCGGGCGACGAACTTTTCCAGCTCCTGCAAGAAAAATTCGGCACGCTGCCGGTGGTTGCGGAGGACTTGGGTTTAATTACACCGGAGGTGCACGCACTGCGCAACAAATACGGTTTCCCGCGCATGTTGGTCTTGCACTTCGCCTTCGACGGCAGCCCGGAAAATCCCTATGTGCCGTACCGGCACGAGGTCAACAGTGTAGTCTACACCGGCACGCACGACAACGATACCACGCTGGGCTGGTTCAGCGCCCTGCCCTGGGAAAACAAAAACTACGTGGATGACTATCTCGGCGCGCCCGGCGAGCCCATGCCCTGGCCGCTGATACGCTGCGCGCTGGCCTCGGTGGCGCGTTGGGCGGTCATCCCGATGCAGGATATTCTCATGCTCGGCAGTGAGCACCGCATGAATACGCCCGGCACTTCCACCGGCAACTGGCAATGGCAATTTTCCTGGGAACAACTGCCGCTCGACGTGCCGGCGCGTTTGCATCATTTGAGTCAGCTTTATGGACGTAGCTAATGTAGGAAACTCTGAAAATTCCATCCATGGAATTTTCAGAGACGAAAAACGAAAAAGCGATTTTCGTTTTTCTTCATTTTTCAATTACTTGCGCAATTGAAAAATGGCGGCACTTGCGACGCTACGCAATCCTGCTTCGCTGGCAAGCCCAGGGTAAGCCCTCCCTGGCTTACCCGCTTGCAGCTTCGCTGCGCGCCCATGTACCGCAGGAATCTCTGAATAAATCAGAGATTCCTGTAGAATAGGCGGGCCATGGCGGCTCCCGCATCCTCAATTCCCATTGGTCTGGACGGCGTTACCTTCACCGATTTGTTACAGGTGGAAGGATTGCAACGCCTGGATGCACTGTTCCTGAAACGGCTCGCGGCGCACAACGCCGCGTTGCACACTCACCTGCTCGACTACCGCGCGGCGCAACGCCCTTATCCGCCTCTGGAAGTCAGTGAGCTGTTGCTTAGCTGCGCGCCCCACCTGGAAAACTTCATCGCGGAACTGTTCGGCATCGCGCAAGAACTGCAACACGCGCACGACGCCACCGTCACACATAACGCGGTGATGGATTTCAAAAAATTATTCGTGCAGCGCCGCGCGCGGCGCATGAAAATCGGCGACGTGCCGGAAAGTTTCGCCGAACTCGACGCCTGGCTCGACGACATGTTGCGCGAAGCGCGCTACGCCGACATGGACCGCGAACGCGCCGTAGCGAATTTCGCCATGCAGTTGCTGACCGATCCCACGGCCCACGCCGCGTCCATCGAACGGCTCACACGCTGGTGCGTACGCGCGCTGCACGACTCCGCGGGCCAGGCGCGCGTGGCGGGCTGGGTGAGTTTCAAAATTCCGCGTCCGCTGGATTATCCCCATCTCGTCGAACTGCACAAGGCGCCGGATGATCCACTAAGCCGCTTGGAAGGCGCGCCTGCTCAACGGCGCAGCCGCGACGGCTTTAAGCTCACCGATCCGCGCATGAGCGCGCGCGCCGTGCAAGATCAGGTGCATTACTGCATATACTGCCACGATCACGACGGCGACTTCTGCTCCAAGGGTTTCCCGGAAAAGAAAGGCAAGCCGGAACTCGGTTTGAAAGTAAATCCGCTCGGCGTCACGCTCACCGGCTGCCCGCTGGAAGAAAAAATTTCCGAGATGCACACCTTGAAGCGCGACGGCCGCACCATCGCCGCGCTGGCCGTGGCGATGGTGGACAATCCCATGGTGCCGGCCACCGGCCACCGTATTTGCAACGACTGCATGAAGGGCTGCATCTACCAAAAGCAAGAGCCGGTCGATATCCCGCAAATTGAAACGCGCTGCCTCACCGACGTGCTGACGCTGCCGTGGGGCGTGGAGATTTACCACTTGCTCACACGCTGGAATCCGCTGCGCCAAAAACAATACCTGCCCAAACCGTACAACGGCAAAAAAGTGCTGATCGTGGGCATGGGTCCGGCGGGCTTCACGCTCGCGCATCACCTGACTATGGAAGGCTGCGCCGTGGTCGGTATCGACGGTTTGAAAATCGAGCCGCTGCCCAAAATTCTATTGGAAGAACCGGTGCGCGATTACTCGATTATGGAGGAAGCTCTGGACAACCGCGTCATGGCCGGTTTCGGCGGCGTTGCCGAATACGGCATCACCGTGCGCTGGGACAAGAATTTTCTGAAATTAATTTATCTCAGCCTGGCGCGCCGTTCCACTTTTCAGGTGTTCGGCGGCGTGCGCCTGGGCGGCACGCTCACGCTGGACAATGCCTGGGAACTCGGCTTCGATCACGTGAGTATCGCCATGGGCGCGGGTCTGCCGAAAGTGGTGCCCATGGAAAACAGCCTGGCGCGCGGCATGCGTCAAGCCAATGATTTTCTCATGGCCTTGCAGCTCACCGGCGCGGCCAAGGCCGCGAGCCTCACCAATCTGCAAGTGCGCCTGCCCGCGGTGGTCATCGGCGGCGGCCTCACCGGCATCGATACCGCCACCGAGGTGCAAGCCTATTACATCGCGCAAGTGGAAAAAACACTGGTGCGCTACGAGAAACTCGCGCAGGCATTCGGCGCGGCGCGCGTGCGCAGCCAGCTCGATGAGGAATCGCTGGGCATTTTAGAAGAATTTCTCGAACACGGCCGCGCGGTGCGCAATGAGCGCGCGCGCGCCGCCGCGCAAGGTGAGGCGCCGAACTTTTTACCGTTGCTGCGCGCCTGGGGCGGCGTGACCGTCACTTATCGACAGGGGCTCAACCAATCGCCCGCCTACATCCGTAATCACGAAGAAATCGCCAAGGCGCTGGAGGAAGGCATTTATTACGCCGAGGGTCTGGAACCACTGAGCGCCAAGCTGGATCGCTACGGCCACGTGGAAAGCTTACTGTTCCGCCGCCGCGCGCAAAGCGCGGCCGGACAGTGGCTGGCCACGAATGAAGAAGTCACGCTGCCGGCGCGCGCCGTGTTCATCGCCGCAGGCGCCATCCCTAACACGATTTACGAGCGCGAATATCCCGGCACGTTCACCATGCAGGAGCAGCATTTCCTACCACACTTGGATGACGACGGCGTGCTGCAACCCATCGACGTCGCGCCGCATCCTAAAGCAGAGGCATTCGGGCCGTTCACTTCGTACGCGCAGCATGGCCGGCGCGTGAGTTTTCTGGGCGACACGCACCCGGTGTTCGCCGGCAGCGTGGTGAAAGCCATCGCCTCGGCGCTGCGCAGTTATCCGCATATCATGGCCGGCATGGGCGCTGTCGACGATCATGCACCGTTAGCTGAATACCGCGCGTTCCATGAACGCATGACGGACTTGTTGCAGCCGCGCGTGACGCGCGTGACACGCCACAGCCCCAGCGTCGTGGAGGTGCAAGTGCGCGCGCCGCTGGCGGCGCGCAATCTGCGCCCCGGCCAATTTTTCCGTCTGCAAAATTTCGAGAGCTTGAGTCCACTCGTCGAAGGGAGCCGCCTGCAAACCGAGGCCATGGCGCTGACCGGCGTGCCCATGGAGTCCGATCTCGATTCCGTGGCGCTCATGGTGTTGGAAGTCGGCGCCAGCTCACGCCTGTGCGCGACGCTGCGCGAAGGCGACCCCATCGTGCTCATGGGTCCCACCGGCAAAGCAACCGAGATACCGCATAACGAAACCATTTTGGTTGCGGGCGGACGCCGCGGCGCGGCGGTCATGGCCAGTCTCGGCCCCGCGCTGCGGCGCGCCGGCAATCGCGTACTGTATTTCGCCGGCTTTCGCACCGCCGATGAAGTGTATTTGGAAGACCGTCTGGAACAGGCCGCGGACGTGGTGGTGTGGTGCGCCGCCAGCGGCCCACCCATCACGCCGCGCCGCGCGCAAGACCGCGCCGCCAGCGGCGATGTCATCGATATCGTGGCGCGCTACGGCGACGGACTGCTGGAACCCGCCGGCGCGCAACCGGTCTTCGCGCTGCGCAACATCGATCGCATCCTCGCCATCGGCAGCGAGCGTCTGCTGCGCATGGTGCAAAAAGAGCTGCACGGCAGATTATCCGGCTATTTCCGCGACGGCGTACAGGCCATCGGTTCGGTGGGCAGCCCCATGCAATGCATGTTGCAGGGCGTGTGCGCGCAGTGCCTGCAATGGCAAGTCGATCCGGCCACCGGCAAACGCGTGCGCGCGGTATTCTCCTGCGCCGGACAGGATCAACCGTTGGATTGGGTCGACCTCGATAATTTGGATGCGCGCCTTGCACAAAACCGTTTACCGGAGCATCTCACCAATCTGTGGCTGGATTATTTATTCGCACGCAGCGCGATCAAGCACGTTTAAGGCTTCACCGCCGAGACGCCAAGGTCACAAAGGTTTAAAATTATGAGCATAAGATAATACAAGTGAGTTAACTACCGATCCACCTTTGATGTTTTGCGCCCGTATGTAAAAGTTTTTCTTGGCGCCTTGGCGATTAAAATTATAAATGGATACTATCTTATATGTAAAAGCGCTGCTGCTCGGCCTGGTGGAGGGCCTCACCGAATTCCTACCGATCTCCAGCACCGGACACCTCATCATCGCGGCGGACTTGATGAGCTTCACCGGCGAAAAGGCCAAGACCTTCGAAATCGTCATCCAGCTTGGCGCCATTCTCGCCGTGTGCTGGCACTATCGCGCGAAAATCAGCAGCGTAGCGGTCGGGTTGGCGCGCAACGACGGCGCGGCGCGGCGTTTTATCGGTAATTTGTTGGTCGCTTTTTTGCCCGCCGTATTTTTAGGCGTCGCGTTCCACAAGATTATCAAGGAACACCTGTTCAATCCTTTCAACGTCGCGCTCGCCCTGATAATCGGCGGCGGTATTATTTTACTCATCGAATCGCGCCGCGCGGCGCCGCGCATTCACAGCGTCGACGACATGCGCTGGGGCGACGCGCTGAAGATCGGCCTGTGCCAGTCTTTCGCGCTGATACCCGGCACCTCGCGCTCCGGCGCGACCATCATGGGCGGAATATTGTTCGGTCTGTCGCGCCAGGCCGCGACCGAGTTTTCATTCTTTCTGGCCGTCCCCACCATGTTCGCCGCCACGTTTTACGATCTTTATAAAAATTGGCATCTGCTGCACGGCGACGACGTTATGATGTTTACGGCGGGTTTCATCGCGGCATTCGCGAGCGCATTTGCCGCCGTGAAGTTTTTATTGCATTTCATTGCGCATCACACTTTCAAGCCGTTCGCCTATTACCGCATCGTGTTCGGCCTGATCGTGCTGATGTATTTTTGGTAGGCAGCTACTTCGATCCTTCGCCCATCACATCCACGCCGGGCGGCGGAGTGAAAGTAAACAATGCAGGGTCGGGGTGGCCGTTGCGTTGCAGATTGGTAAAACGCAGGCGCGTCATCTGGCCGAAGTTGTCCAGCAGTTCCATTTGCTCCAGATCACGCGCTCCGAACCCCAGGCGTACCCGCTCGAAAGTTGTTTCCGGCGCTTTCGGCAGTAACTCTACCCACTCCAGCCCCTCGCTTGCGCCGAGATCGGTGATGAGGAAATCCTCTTGCAGCGGCTGCGCACCGCTCAGCAGCAGCGCCGGCGTGTCGCCGAGCGCGGCGTCCATGGGCTTGACCGTCACCTGTTCCAGATCGCTGTCGTAAATCCAAATGTTCTTGCCGTCCGCGACGATTAATTGTTTATACGGCTCTTGATAATCCCAGCGGAATTTTCCCGGGCGCTGCATGACCAGAGTCCCGTGCGCCTCTTTTACTTTCTTGCCTTTGTCATTGAATAATTCCTGATGGAAGTCGGCTTGCAAGGCCTGCACGTTATTGAAAAAATCGTCCAGACGCTGACTTGCCGAATCGGCGCTCGCGGCCAACGGCAACAATAAAAATAAACCCAACATCCATTTAAAATAGTTGATGATACTCATCACTAATTAGTCTCATCTCGATCAAAGGGATTTAAATACAAGCAGCAAAATCGTTTTTTCTTGCAACTTGCTACTTGTGACTTGCCACTTGTTACTTGGGCGGAGGCGGCGCGAGCACTTCGCGCATGCCGTTGGATTGCAGCGGCCCGACTACGCCGGCGCGCTCCATGTCCTCGATCAACCGCGCGGCGCGGTTGTAGCCGATCTTGAGCCGCCGCTGTATGCCGGAGATCGACGCGCGGCGCGTTTCGGTGACGATATGCAGCGCTTGGTCATAGAGCGGATCGGTTTCACCGTTGGACACGTCCTCGCCCTGATAGTTGCCTTCCTCGGGAGAGGCCCCGCCGCGTAGCACTTCGTCGAGATAATCCGGTTCGCCCTGGCGCTTGATTTTATCGACCACCTTGTGCACTTCATGGTCGGCCACGAACGCGCCGTGGATACGGATCGGCACACCGGCGCCGGGCGGCAGATACAGCATGTCGCCGTGGCCGAGCAATTGCTCCGCGCCCATTTGATCGAGGATGGTACGTGAGTCGATCTTCGATGACACCTGAAAGGCGATGCGCGTGGGGATGTTGGCCTTGATGAGCCCGGTAATCACGTCCACCGATGGGCGCTGCGTGGCGAGTATCAAATGAATGCCGGAGGCGCGCGCCTTTTGCGCGAGCCGCGCGATGAGGTCTTCGACTTTTTTGCCGACCACCATCATCATATCGGCCAACTCGTCGATGACGACGACGATGTAAGGCAGCGCGTGCAGCGTGGGCGGTTCCATGCCTTCCACGAGTTTGGCGAGCGGATCGGGCAGCGCCTTGCCGGCCTCTTTCGCGTCCTTGATGCGCTTGTTGAAACCGGTGATATTGCGCACGCCGAGCGCGGCCATGAGCCGGTAACGCTTGTCCATTTCCGCGACGCACCAACGCAGCGCGTTGGCCGCCTCCTTCATATCCGTGACCACCGGCGTCAGCAAATGCGGGATGCCTTCGTACACCGACAACTCCAGCATTTTGGGATCGATCAGAATAAGCCGCACGTCGTTGGGCGTGGCGTTATAGAGCAGGCTCAAGATCATGGCGTTGATCGCCACCGACTTGCCGGAGCCGGTAGTGCCGGCCACCAGCAGGTGCGGCATCTTGGCGAGATCGGCGATCACCGGCTGTCCGCCGATGTCCTTGCCCAAGGCCAACGTCAGCGGCGACGCCGCGCTGTCGTACTCCTTCGATTGCAAGGTCTCGGAAAGGCGCACGATGCTGCGGTGCTCATTGGGAATCTCCAAACCGATCACCGATTTGCCGGGAATCACTTCGACCACGCGCACGCTGGTCACCGACAAACTGCGCGCCAAATCCTTCACGAGATTAGTAATCTGACTGACCTTGAGACCGGGCATGGGCTGCAACTCGAAGCGCGTGATGACCGGTCCGGGATGCACCGCCACCACTTGCACCTCGATGCCGAAGTCCATCAACTTCAATTCCACTTGCCGCGACATCGCCTCCAGCGCCGCCTCCGACACGCTTTGCTTGGGCGGTTCCGGCGCATCGAGCAGCGCCAGTGGCGGCAGCGTGGCGGGCTGCTCGAACAGCGGCACCTGGCGCTCCTTCTGCACGCGCTCGCTGACGGTGGGAATAGTGATGACCGGTTCGATGCGCGGCGGCGGACGACTCTCGAACTTTTTCTTTTCGTTTTTAACCACGTCCTCGCGCTGCAAACGCGCGCGCCGCCCGATGAGATAATCGCGCAAACTCAGCCACAGCGGTTTTGCGCGCGTCAGCAAAAATAAAGTGTAGCGGCCGGTGTTGTCCATCACCCACAGCCACGACAAGCCGGTCGCCAGCGTCACGCCGGCCAGGAATAACGCCAGCAACAGCAGCGTCGCGCCCATGAAGCTGAACACCGGAACCAAGTGGTCGCTCAATTCCTGGCCCAGGATACCGCCCGCGCTTTGCGGCAGCTGCGCACCCAATTCGGTGAATTGCAACGTAGCCAACGTGGCGCCGGCGCACAGCGCGACCACAAATCCGGCAAAGCGCGCGGCGAATTGCCGAGCATTGAACTCACCGCGTTTCTTGAGCACCAACCAAGCGCTGTAACCGACCATAAGCGGAATCAAATAAGCGAGGTAGCCGAACAAGTGCAGAAATACATCGGCGAACCACGCGCCCGCCATGCCGCCGAAGTTGGCTACTTTATTAATTGCGCCGCTGTGCGACCAACCCGGATCGGCAGGGTGATAGGTATAGAGAGAAATGAACAAATAAACGGCGATCGCGCCGCACACGAGCATCGCACCTTCGCGCAGCCCGTGGCTGATGTGGCGAGCCAGCGGCGCGAAGGTGTGCCCCGGATTTTTCTTACGTGATGCTTGCCCCAAAATACGCCTTATTAATTAAATCGTTGCTTGCCTACGTCAGAGTAACGTTGGGGTTCGCTTAGCTCACCCCAACCTACACCTACCACTACCGTACTTAGAACGGAATGTCGTCGTCGAAATCGCCGCCGCTTGCGGCCGGCTGCGGTTTGGCGCCGCTGGATGCCGCACCCGGCGCGGCGCTCGCGGCGTCTTCTTTATATGCGGCGCTGCCGCCGCCACCGCCCTTGCTGCCGAGCATTTGCATTTCGTTGGCGATGATCTCGGTGGTGTAACGATCGGCGCCGGTATTTTTATCCTGCCACTTGCGCGTGCGTAGGCTGCCTTCCACGTAGATTTGCGAACCTTTTTTCAGATACTCGCCGACGATTTCCGCGAGGCGGTTGTAGAACACAATGTTGTGCCACTCGGTACGTTCTTGCTGCTCGCCGCTCTGCTTGTCTTTCCAGCTCTCGGTGGTCGCCAGCGTGACGTTCGCCACCGCCGCGCCGCTCGGCATGTAGCGGACTTCCGGGTCCTTGCCGAGATTACCGATCAGGATTACTTTATTTACCCCTCTTGCCATACACCCTCCCCTATGCGCTCACGCAAAGCCGCCGAGGCGCAAATTGATAAATTACATCAGTTCGATTCAAAATAAGCAGCATTTCCACACCATCGGTACATAAAGCAATTAATTCTGCGTCTTTGCGCCTTTGCGTGAGCCATTTTACGCCCGCGCGGCGGAAAATTCGTGCAGCGCTCGCTCGTCCAGCACCTTGCTGTCCACCTTTAGGTAGGCGATGCCGTCCTCGGCGATCACCGTCGCTTCCTTCACGCCGGGCACCGTCAGCAGCCGCTGCGCGAGGCTCTGGGCTTGCGCGGCGTCCACCTTGCCCACGTTGAGCATATGCGTGCGCACGTAGCGCGGTTGCGGCATTCCCAGCGCCAGCAACGCCCACAGCGCCGCCGCCACGGCGCAAAATGCGAACACGCCCGCCAGTCCGTAAGCGCCGTACAACCAGCCGCCCGTCGCACCGCCCAGGAACGCGCCCAAAAACTGCGCCGTGGAATAAACGCCCAGCGCGGTACCCTTACCGTCCAGCGGTGCGGCTTTGGACACCAGCGACGGCAGGCTCGCTTCCAGTATATTAAAGGCGGTGAAGAACAAGAACAACGCAAATGCGATGCCGGCCGCCGATTGATAGGTCAGCCCCAGCAGCGCCTCCGACAGACTGAGCAACACAATGGCGCCGACGAACACCTGTTTCATACGCCGCTTCTTTTCGGCCACGATGATGAACGGCACCATGGCCAGCATACCGAGCAGCAGCACCGGCAAATACACGTACCAATGATGCTCGCCGGCGAGACCGGCGTGATCGCGCAACGCCGGCGGCAGGGCCACGAAACTCGCCATCAGGATCATGTGCAGCGTCAGGATGCCGGTGTTCAAGCGCATCAATTCAGCGTCGGCCAGCACACGCTTGAACTGTCCCGGCGCCGCTTCGGTGTCACGGTGAAAACGGCTGTGCACTACGCGCGGCACGGCCGCGTACAGCACGCCGATACCGCCCAGCGCAAGCAGCGCGGTGAGCCAGAATATTCCCGGCACGCCGATCCAGGTATTGAGTATCGGCCCGGCGACCAGCGCGAACGCGAACGACAAACCAATGGTCACGCCGATGGACGCCATGGCCTTGGTGCGCTGCTCCTCGCGCGTCAGGTCCGCGGCCAGCGCCATCACGGCGGCGGCGATCGCCCCCGCGCCTTGCAGGACGCGGCCGATAATGACGCCGGTAATAGAGTCCGACAGCGCCGCCACCACGCTGCCCAGCGCGAAAATCAGCAGGCCGCCGACGATGACGGGTTTGCGCCCATAACGATCGGACAACACGCCGAACGGAATTTGCAACAGCGCCTGGCTCAGCCCGTAGGCGCCGATGGCCAGGCCGATCAATAGCGGCGTCGCGCCGCTCAGATGATCGGCAGCATAGAGAGAGAACACCGGCAGGATCAGGAACAAACCCAGCATACGCAGCGCATAAATGCCGGCCAAGCCGAGCGTGGCGCGGCGCTCGGTGCGGGTCATGCCCTCGCTGGGCGCGCCGGGAGTTTTCTTTTGTCTCATAGTCCACGTATATTAACAGATTTACCAATAATCCCGTTAAGAATGCCTCACGAAACGCCAGCTCCCCGCCCCCCCTTAAGGAGGCGCGGCAGAGCGGGATGGGTTAAAATAGGAAATTTGCCGAAGGCGATGTAAGCAAAGCTACCACAGCTTTATTTATTAACTCGGCGACAAACTATATCCCTATATTTTGTCGCCCTCGGCCAGCCCGGTACATACCCGGCCTGGTCTCGCACGGCTTAAGGCCGCGGCAAGGCATCCGTGCCTTGCGCAACCCGGCAATACATCCCGCCGGGTTAATATATTGTTTCCAGCAGGCTGCGAAGGAACTATGGATACCATCCAAATTCGCGGGGCGCGCACCCACAATTTGCAGGGCATCGACCTTGATCTACCGCGCAATAAACTGATCGTCATCACCGGTCTGTCCGGCTCCGGCAAATCCTCGCTGGCATTCGACACCATCTACGCGGAGGGTCAGCGCCGCTACGTGGAGTCGCTGTCCAGCTATGCGCGCCAGTTCCTGGCCATCATGGAAAAACCCGACGTCGATCACATCGAGGGCCTGTCGCCGGCCATTTCCATCGAGCAGAAGTCGACTTCGCACAATCCGCGCTCCACCGTGGGCACCATCACGGAGATTTATGATTATCTGCGCCTGCTGTACGCGCGCGCCGGCGAGCCGCACTGCCCGCAGCACGACATCGTGCTGGACGCGCAGACCGTGAGCCAAATGGTCGATCAAGTGCTGGCGCTGCCGGAGGGCACGCCGCTCATGCTGCTCGCGCCGGTGGTGAGCGAGCGCAAGGGCGAGCACCTGCAAGTGCTGGAAGAGTTGCGCGCGCAGGGCTACGTGCGCGCGCGCATCGACGGCAAGTTGGTGGAATTGGACGAAGCGCCCAGCCTCGGCCTGCGCAAGAAACACAGCATCGAGGCCGTCATCGACCGTTTCCGCGTGCGCGCCGATCTCGCCGCGCGCCTCGCGGAGTCCTTCGAAACCGCGCTGCGTCTGAGCGACGGCGTGGTGCGCGTCGCCTTTATGGAACCCGCGCCCGGCGGCGCGCCGCAGGCGGACTTGGTGTTCTCGGCGAAGTTCGCCTGCCCGCTGTGCGGCTACAGCATCAGCGAACTGGAGCCGCGTTTATTTTCCTTCAACAACCCGGTCGGCGCGTGTCCGAGTTGCGACGGCTTGGGCGTCAAACAATTCTTTGATCCCGCGCGCGTGGTGGCGCATCCGCATCTGAGTCTCGCGAGCGGCGCGGTGCGCGGCTGGGACCGCCGCAACGCCTATTATTTTCAGCTCATCAGCGCGCTGGCCAAACATTATAAATTCGATCTCGACACGCCGTTCGAGGACCTGCCCAAACGCATCCGCGATATCGTGCTGTACGGCAGCGGCAACGAAATCATCGGTTTCAGCTATTACAACGAGCGCGGCGGCGCTACCGTCAAGCGCCATCGCTTCGAGGGCATCATCCCCAACATGCAGCGGCGCTATCACGAAACCGAATCGAACGCGGTGCGCGAGGAACTCGCCAAATATCTCGGCACGCAGGTGTGTCCGGAATGCGCTGGCACACGCCTCACCCTTGCGGCGCGCCACGTCTACGTCGCCGGCATGACACTACCGGCCGTCACCGCGCTGCCGGTGGAGCGCGCGCAAAAATTCTTCGTTGAGCTCACGCTGCCTGGGCGACGCGGCCAAATTGCCGGAAAAATTTTGAAGGAGATCAGTCAGCGTTTGGATTTCCTGGTCAACGTCGGCCTGGATTACTTGACTCTGGAGCGCAGCGCGGAAAGCCTGTCCGGCGGCGAGGCGCAGCGTATCCGGCTCGCCAGCCAGATCGGCGCGGGCCTAGTGGGCGTAATGTATATTCTCGACGAGCCGTCCATCGGCCTGCACCAGCGCGACAATCAACGCCTGCTCAACACGCTCACCTATTTGCGCGATCTGGGCAACACCGTGATCGTGGTGGAGCACGACGAGGACGCGATCCACGCCGCCGATCACGTGGTCGACATCGGCCCCGGCGCGGGCGTGCACGGCGGACGCATCGTCGCGCAAGGCACGCCCGCCGAAATCGCCGCGCACCCGGCCTCGCTCACCGGACAATATTTATCCGGCGTGAAATCCATCGGCGTGCCGGACAAACGCACACACATCGACAAACAGCGTTGTCTGCGCTTGCGCGGCGCGCGCGGCAACAATTTAAAAAACGTCGACGTCGATATCCCCGCCGGCCTGATGACCTGCATCACCGGCGTGTCCGGCTCCGGCAAGTCCACGCTCATCAACGACACGCTGTACCGCGTCGCCGCGCGCGAACTGCACGGCGCCGCCGCGGAAGACCCCGCGCCCTACGATTCCCTGGACGGCTTGGACTTATTCGATAAAGTCGTCGATATCGACCAAAGCCCGATCGGGCGCACGCCGCGTTCCAATCCCGCCACCTACACCGGCGTATTTACGCCGGTGCGCGAATTGTTCGCCGGCACGCAAGAGGCGCGCGCGCGCGGCTATCAGCCGGGGCGCTTCAGCTTCAATGTCAAGGGCGGACGCTGCGAAGCCTGTCAGGGCGACGGACTCATCAAAGTGGAAATGCATTTTCTACCCGACATCTACGTTGCCTGCGATATCTGTAAAGGCAAGCGTTACAACCGCGAGACGCTGGAGGTGCGCTACAAAGGCAAGAACATCCACGAAGTACTGGAAATGACGGTGGAAGACGCGCGCGCCTTCTTCGATGCGGTGCCGGCCATCGCGCACAAACTGCAAACGCTGATCGACGTAGGCCTGTCCTACATCAAGCTGGGCCAGAACGCGACCACTTTGTCCGGCGGCGAGGCGCAGCGCGTCAAACTCTCGCGCGAACTGTCGCGGCGCGACACCGGCAATACTTTATATATCCTCGACGAGCCCACCACCGGCCTGCACTTCCACGACATCGAACAACTGCTCGGCGTGCTACACAGCCTGCGCGACCGCAACAACACCATCGTGGTCATCGAGCACAACCTGCACGTCATCAAGACCGCCGACTGGATCATTGATCTCGGCCCCGAAGGCGGCGACAAGGGCGGCCGCATCATCGCCGTCGGCACACCGGAGGATATCGCGGCGTGTCCGCAATCCTACACCGGGCAATATCTCAAGACGATGCTGGAGAAAGAATTTCTCCACACCGAGCGCACCGCACGCAAAATGCGCCGCAGTGCATCGCTTTAAGGAAGCTCTGAATAATTCCATCCTGCGCTACGCATCCTGCTGCGCGGGATGTCCAGGGTGGCCTTTACGCTACGCCTTCCCGGCTGCGCGTAAAGTCCAGGGTTACACCTTGTAACCCGCGCGCGGCTTGCGCCGCTTGCCCATGGCCACCCGTTCGCAGCTTCGCTGCTCACCCGGGAATTATCAGAGCACGAGAGGCCAAAACAAAGTCTTGGCTCCTCTTCATTTTTCAAATACTTGCGTAATTGAAAAATAGCGGCACATCCGTGTGCCGCAGGAATTTCTGAATAAATCAGAGATTCCTTATTTTTCGATGACAATAAATAGCGAACTGTCGTCACGCCTTACGTTGAACAGCAGCGGTCCGGGCCGCTGAATCGCGTCGACCAAATCGTCCGGGGTGCGCACCGGCCGGCGATTGATGGAAACCACCATGTCACCCGCTTGCAAGCCGGCGCGACCCGCCGGGCTGTCGGGCTCCACATTCAGCACCGGGATGCCGTCCACGCTCCCGCGCAGCGCGGAGTTCGGATCGAGGGCGCCGAACGTGACGCCGGCGAGGCGCGGGTCTTCGTGACGGCTGCGCACGCCGGCCATATCCTCCTGCGCGGCGATCACCATCTCCGCGTCGATACGCTCGCCGTTGCGCAGCAATTCGAGTTTCACCTTCTCGCCCACGCGCATCAAACCTATCACGTTGCGCAGGCTGCCGACTCCACGCACCGGCTGCCCGTCCACCGCCGTCACCACGTCGCCCGGCTTGATGCCGGCCTTGTCGGCGGGCGCGCCCGGCTCCACCTGCGCCACCACCACGCCGGGCCGCGCCGGGTCGAATTTCAAATTCAGCGCGCGCGCCAATTCCGGCGTCAGCGTTTGTAACTGCATACCCAGGCGGCCGCGCCGCACTTCGCCGAACTCGATGAGCTGCGCCATGATCTCGCGCGCCATGTCGATGGGAATGGCGAAGCCGATACCGATATTGCCGCCCGCCGGACTCAGGATGGCGGTGTTGATGCCCACCAGTTGTCCGCGTAAATTCACCAGCGCGCCACCCGAATTACCGGGATTGATGGAAGCGTCGGTTTGAATAAAATCCTCGTAGCCCTCGATGCCGAGGCCGGTACGCCCGACCGCGCTCACGATGCCGGAGGTTACGGTTTGCCCGAGTCCAAACGGATTACCCACCGCGACCACGAAGTCGCCCACGCGCAGATCGGATGACGTTCCGAGCGGCACCGCAGTCAACTCCTGCGCGGGGATTTGTATCACCGCGACATCGGTCTCCGGATCCGCGCCTTTTACCTGCGCATTGAACGTGCGTCCATCGCGCATGGTCACCGTAATCTCATCAGCGTTCGCAATCACGTGGCCGTTGGTAAGCACGTAACCCTTGGCGGCGTCGACGATGACGCCCGAACCCAGGCTTTGGGTGGGACGCTGTGACGGCAAATTGGGGAAAAAACGCCGGAACAGCGGATCGTTGAGCATGGGGTTTTGTATCGCCACGCGGCCGCGCGTAGCGATGTTTACCACTCCCGGCGTTACTTCATCCAGCATGGGGGCGAGACTAGGCAGCATCGCGCCCTGACTGTCGACGACGGGCAACGCCGCGCTTGCGGATCCGATCACGGCGCACCAGCAAAGCGCCCAAACCATTAGACGGTATTTATATCGCATGGGAGTTTCCTCGATCTGTTCTTATTGAGCCACATCCATGTGTCGAGCTATGCACGACGAACTTCGGGGGCAAGAATGCCGAATGTACCGTGAAATTAGAAGACGGCGCGCCGAAAAAGTTCGGGCGGGGCTGCATGACGATACGGGGGACTACGGCTTGGGCAGTTGCCCGCTCAGACTTTCCAGAAAGACACTGATGTCACGCGTCTGCTGATCCGACAAATCCTTGTCCAACTGCGTCTTGGCCATCACGCGCACCGCCTCCTCCAGCGTCGGCACGCTGCCGGTGTGGAAATACGGCGCGGTGAGCGCGATGTTGCGCAGCGTCGGCACATGGAACAAGCGTTTGTGCAGCGGATTATGCGTCACCTCGGCGCGGCCTTGATCGTCGGTGACCAGTTGATATTTTTCATCGTACACGCTGCCTAAATAATTCGGGAACAATTCATAAAATCCCTCGCCCATCGGCAACGGCGGGCCGGAAAAATTATCGCCGAAATGGCAGGCCACGCAGCCGACCTCTTGAAACGCGCGCATGCCGCGCAGCGCCTGCTCGGAAAGCGCGTTCTTATCGCCCTTTTTATAACGATCGAACGGACTGTTCGGCGTAATCAGCGTGCGTACATACGTAGCCAGCGCCTTGGCGACGTTGTCATAGTTCAGCGCGTGCTTGGTGCCGAACGCCTTGTCGAATTGCTGCGCGTAGCCGGGGATGGAATTGATCTTGGCCGTCACGCCGCTCTCGTCGGGCATACCCATCACCGCGAGATCATGAAAATGATCCTTGACCACGTCCTCCAAGGTTTCCGCCCTGCCGTCCCAAAATTGCGCACTCTGAAACGCCGCGTTGAGCACCGTGGGCGTGGAGCGGCGCGTCGCCTTGCCCAGGGCGCCCACCGATTTCGCAACACCGTCGGCGCCGCCGGTTTTGAGATTGTGACAGGTGTTGCAGGAAACTTTATCTGTTACAGATAAGCGCGCGTCGAAGTACAGCTTCTTGCCCAGCGCAATCTTCGCCGGCGTCATGGGATTGTCCGCGGGAATCGGAGGACGCGCCGGCAAGGCCGGCATAGTGTCATAGGCCACGGCCCGCGCGCCAAGCAATAGCAGCGTCGCGCCGGAGACGATTAACAGGAAGCGATTCATGGGCAGTAAAAATCCTCGACCAGATGGACTTTTCAAAGCTTCTAGAAACGAATAAGCCGGGCTTTGCCCGGCTTATTTATTTGTTTGCTTGCAGCGTACTATTCAGCAGCCGGGCTCGCTTGCTTCTGCGGCTCCGGCCTGTCCACCAGTTCCACTATCGCCATCGGCGCGGCGTCGCCGGCGCGAAAACCGCACTTGAGTATGCGCAAGTAGCCGCCGGCGCGCGCCTTGTAGCGCGGACCGAGTTCGTTGAACAATTTGGTCACCATCTCGCGGTCGCGCAGGCGCGCGAAGGCCAAGCGGCGCTTCGCCACGGTGTCGATCTTGGCCAACGTAATCAGCGGCTCGGCGACGCGGCGCAGCTCCTTGGCCTTAGGCAGCGTAGTGGTGATGATCTCGTGGCGCATCAGAGCCGCCGCCATGTTCTTGAGCATGGCCGCCCTGTGACTGCTGTTGCGGCTCAGTTGCCGCCCGGTATTTCTATGACGCATAAGTTATTTTCCAGTAAAGCTTATTAAGCGGACGCCTTTTCACGCTCGTGCAGATTGGGCGGCGGCCAGTTCTCCAGCTTCATGCCCAGCGACAAACCGTGAGTCGCCAGCACATCCTTGATCTCGGTCAGCGATTTCTTGCCGAGGTTGGGCGTTTTGAGCAGCTCCGTTTCCGTGCGCTGAATCAGATCACCGATATAGTGAATGCTCTCCGCCTTCAGGCAATTGGCGGAACGCACCGTCAATTCCAAATCATCCACCGGACGCAGCAGAATCGGATCGATTTCCACTTGCGGCATGGAAGCGGGACGCGACTCCTCTTTGCCCTTCAGCTCGACGAACACCGACAATTGATCTTGCAGAATATTCGCGGCGCGGCGGATCGCCTCTTCCGGATCGACGGTGCCGTTGGTCTCGATGTCGATGATCAGCTTATCCAGATCGGTGCGCTGCTCGACACGCGCGCTTTCCACCGCGTAGGTGACGCGGCGCACCGGGCTGAACGAAGCGTCAAGCTGCAAACGGCCGATCGGACGATCCTCATTTTCCGCGCCCAGGCGCATGGACGACGGCTGATAACCGCGGCCACGCTTGACCTTGAGCGTCATGTTCAGCGCGCCGGACTTGGTGAGATGCGCGATGACGTGGTCGGGATTCACGATCTCCACGTCGTGTCCCAGCGCGATATCGCTCGCCAGCACCACGCCCGGACCTTTCTTGTTCAGAGTCAGCGCCAGCTCATCGCGATTGTGCATGCGTATCGCCAGGCCCTTGAGGTTGAGTAAAATATCGACCACATCCTCCTGCACGCCCTCGATGCTGGTGTATTCATGCAGCACGCCCTCGATCTCCGCCTCGACCACGGCGCAGCCCGGCATGGACGACAGCAGGATGCGGCGCAGCGCATTGCCCAGCGTGTGGCCGAAACCGCGCTCCAGCGGCTCCAGCGTCACCTTGGCGTGCCGGTCGTTGATAATTTCCACGTCCACCAGACGCGGCTTCAAAAATTCCGTAACAGAGCCTTGCATGAAAAAAACTCCTCCTAAATTCACTCAGCGGCGCTTCTAAATCAGAAGCATCCTTACTTGGAGTAAAGCTCGACGATTAGATGTTCGTTGATTTCCGGCGGCAGTTCGCTGCGCTCCGGGCGCGCCTTGAACACGCCCTGCATTTTGGTGACGTCCACGTCCAGCCAATCGGAAAAGCCGCGCTGCTGCGCCATCTCCAGCGCCGCCTGCACGCGCAATTGTTTCTTGGCCTTCTCGTCCACCGCAATCACGTCGCTGGGATTGACCTGATAAGTGGGAATGTTCACTTTCTTGCCGTTCACGGTGATCGCGTTGTGACGCACCAATTGGCGCGCCTCGGAGCGCGAGGCGGCGAAACCCATGCGGTACACCACGTTGTCCAAGCGTCCTTCCAGCAGCTGCAGAAGATTTTCGCCGGTGGAACCCTTGCGGCGGTCGGCCTCTTCGTAATACAAGCGGAACTGCGACTCCAAGACGCCGTAAATTCTGCGCAGCTTCTGCTTCTCGCGCAGCTGTGTAGCATAGTCTGATAGACGCGAGCGCCGCTGACCGTGCTGGCCGGGCGGGAAGGCGCGATTTTCAATCGTGCACTTGCTGGTGAAACATTTCTCGCCCTTGAGGAACAGTTTCCCCCCCTCGCGGCGACACAGACGACACTTCGGACCAGTATATTTAGCCAAAACGAGCCTCCAACTTAAACGCGACGCTTTTTAGGCGGACGGCAGCCGTTGTGCGGAATCGGCGTCACGTCGGTGATATTCGTAATTTTGAATCCCGCGGCGTTGAGCGCGCGCACGGCGGATTCGCGGCCCGGCCCCGGGCCTTTCACGTACACTTCCAAATTCTTCATGCCGAACTCATGCACCGCCGCGCCCACCTTTTCGGCGGCGACCTGTGCGGCGAACGGCGTGCTCTTGCGCGAGCCGCGGAAACCACAACCGCCGGCCGTCGCCCATGCCAGCGCGTTACCTTGACGATCAGTAATGGTGATGATCGTGTTATTGAACGAAGCATGAATATGCGCGACGCCGTCGGCGACGCTTTTCTTGACGCGCTTACGAACGCGGCTGGTTATAGCAGGTTTTGCCATATTTAATTCTCAATACCCCGCCGCTTGCGGCGGGACCTTGCGCGATGGGGGATTCCCAAGGGGGAGAATCGCGCTTCTCCCCCTTGGGTC
>JBFLZV010000043.1:0-19957 GCA_040756035.1 Pseudomonadota bacterium | reverse complement strand
ATATCCGTATATTTTGTCGCCCTCGACCAGGCCGGTACACGCCCGGCCTGGTCTCGCGCGGCTGAGGGCCGCGTCAAGGCGTCCGTGCCTTGAATTAACCCGGCAATGAAGACCGCCGGGTTAATAAGCTAAAAATGGGAGGTTTTTTTGACTGAGAGGCTGGCACAACTTGAGCACTGGCTGCGCGCGGACCTCGGTCTGCGGCAGTTCGACCTGACGCCGGCCTCCGGTGACGCGAGCTTCCGGCGTTATTTCCGCGTGCGCTACGATGGCTGCACGCGCATCGTCATGGACGCGCCCCCGGCGCACGAGGATTGCCGCCCGTACTTGGCCGTGGCGCGCGCGTTTCACACCCTGGGCCTGAACGTGCCGGAGATTTTCGCGCAAGACCTGGCGCAGGGCTTTCTGTTGCTCAGCGATTTGGGCGCGCGCCAATATCTGCACGAGTTGAACGACGCGAGCGTCGATAAATTATACGGCGACGCGCTCGACGCTTTATTAACGCTGCAAGCACGTTGCACCGAGGCGACACTGGAATTGCCGCCCTACGATCATGCGCTGTTGATGCGTGAAATGAGTCTGTTCGCGGAGTGGTTCGTCGCCAAGCATTTGGGGCTTGCGCTCGACATGCGGCAGAGCGCAACGCTGCACGCAGCCTTCGAGCTACTGGCGCGCGCCGCGCTCGAACAGCCGCGCGTGTGCGTGCACCGCGATTACCATTCGCGCAACCTCATGGTGACGGAGCGCAACAACCCCGGCATCCTGGATTTTCAAGACGCGGTGTTCGGCCCGGTGACGTATGATCTGGTCTCGCTGCTGCGCGACTGCTATATCGCCTGGGCGCCGCAGCGCGTGCACGCTTGGGCGGCGGCTTATTATGAACGCGCGCTGCACGCCGGCATCCTGCGCGACGTCGGCGTCGAGCACTTCCTGCGCTGGTTCGACTGGATGGGCGTGCAGCGTCACCTCAAGGCCATCGGCATTTTCGCGCGCCTCAATATCCGCGACGGCAAACCGGGCTATCTCCGGGACATCCCGCGCACACTGGGCTACGTCACGGCGGTCAGCCGCCGCTACGCGGAGCTCGCGCCGCTGCACGATTTGCTGCGCGACGCCGTCGTGCCGCGCATGGCGGCGCTCGCCGCGTGAAGGCGCTGATCCTGGCCGCGGGCCGCGGCGAACGCATGCGCCCGCTTACCGACCACACGCCCAAGCCCCTGCTCAAAGCGGGCGGCAAACACCTCATCGAATACCATCTAACCGCCCTGACGCAAGCGGGCATCCGCGACATCGTCATCAATCACGCGCGCCTCGGCCACTTGATCGAACAGGTGCTCGGCGACGGCAGCCGTTACGGCGCGCGCATCCATTATTCGCGCGAGGGCGAGCAGGCGCTGGAAACCGGCGGCGGCATTTATAACGCCCTGCCGTTGTTGGGCGATGCGCCGTTCCTGGTGGTCAACGCCGACGTGTGGACGGATTATCCCTACGCACGTCTGCCGCAAAATCCGGACGGCTTGGCTTATTTGATATTGGTCGATAATCCCGCGCACCATCCGCAGGGCGACTTTGTGCTACACAGCGATGGGGGCGTAAGCGATACACCGGCTTCCCTCATGCAGCAGCGCCTGACTTTCAGCGGCATCGGCGTCTATCAGCCGCAACTCTTCGCGCGTTGCGCCCCGGGCGCCTTTCCGCTCGCGCCGCTGTTGCGCGATGCGATGCGCGCGGGACAAGTGCGTGGCGAACATTACACAGGGTGCTGGATGGACATCGGCACGCCGCAGCGCCTGCGCGAACTCGAACAATTTCTGCAAGCACGACAAGGTTGAATGCCGGATACTCCACACCTGCTTGTGGCGATTTCGCCGCACGGCTTCGGCCACACCACGCAAACCGCGCCGGTCATCAACGCGCTGCGCCGGCGCATCCCCGATCTGCGCCTCACGCTGCGCACCACCGTGCCGCGCGCGCTGCTGGAGGCACGTTTCGAGGGCGCGTTCGAGCACGTTCCTGTGGCGAGCGATTTCGGCATGAGCATGGCCTCGGCGGTGGACGTGCAGGTTGAGCACAGCGCGGCCCGCTATGCGCGCCTGCACGAAAATTGGGAACAAAAAGTCGCGCACGAAGCGCAGGCGCTCGCCGCGCTGAAACCCGATCTGGTGCTGGCCAACGTGCCCTATCTGCCGCTGGCCGGCGCGGCGCGCGCGGGCATTCCCGCCTGCGCGCTGTGCTCGCTCAACTGGGCGGACATTTACCTGCACTATTGCGGCGCGCGCCCGGAAGCCGCGGAGATTCACGCGCACATGCTGGCCGCCTACAACAGCGCGGCGGTTTTTTTGCAAACCGAACCGCACATGCCGATGGCGGACATCGCGCGGCGCCGGCCCATCGGCCCGGTGGCGCGCGTCGGCAAGAATCGGCGCGCCGAGATCAACGCGCTGCTGGGCTTATCCGAGCATGAACGCTTGGTGTTGATCGCGCCCGGCGGCATCGCGCTGCGTCTGCCCATGGAAGATTGGCCGCGCCTGCCGCACGTGCGCTGGCTGGTGGCGGAAGCGTGGCGCGTGCAGCATCCCGACGCCATTCCCTTGGAGCGGCTCGGTATGCATTTCGTCGACATCCTGCACAGTTGCGACGCGCTCATCGGCAAGCCCGGCTACGGCAGTTTCGCCGAGGCCGCGTGCAACGGCGTGCCGGTGCTTTATCTCAAACGCCACGACTGGCCCGAGGAACCGTATCTCGTCGAATGGCTGGCGCGCCACGGACGCTGTCTGGAAATCGAGCGCGACGCGCTTGCCCGCGGCGATATCTATGAACCGCTGCGTGCGCTGTGGGAGATGTCCGCTCCAACCGTTCCCAAGCCTACAGGTACCGAAGAAGGAGCACAGTGCTTGTTTACGGAGTTGAAGGTGATGAGTGGGTAATGAGTAATGAGTGATGAGTGATGAGTGATGAGTAAAACCCATCACCGTTCACCCATCACTCATTACCGTTTAGTAACGCACGCGATACCACAAACTGCCCGCCAATTCGTGCAGGACGAGATTGGTATTTGCCAGAGCGCCGGCATCGGGCAGCCAATCGAGCGGGCCGCTCCGGGCGTTGGAATCCAAGGACAGAAAATGCGTAGGCGCGGGGATTACTTCGAGTCCAGCGCGCTGAAAAACGCGCACGGCGCGCGGCATGTGCCAAGCCTGCGTGACCAGATACACGCGCTTGATGCCGTGCCGGGCGAGCAACTCGCGCGTAAACAGCGCATTCTCGCCGGTGGTGCGGCTGGCGCCTTCCGTCCACACGTCTTCGATGCCGTAATCGTCGCGCAGCACCTTTTGCATGACCGCGGCCTCCGGAGAACCCTCGTTCAGCGGATCGCCGCCCGTCACCACCAGCGGCAGGCCGGTGTGCCGGTGCAACCACGCGCCGTAGCGCACGCGCTCCAAGCCCCAATCGGCCAGCGAATCGCCGCCGTATTCCGGCGCGAGCGGATAGCGTCCGCTGCCGAGCACCACGATGGCCTGCGCGCCGCTGTCCGCCAAGTCGCGCGGTTGCAGCGCCGGATAAGTCTCCAACGCGCGTAGCAGCGCCTTGGAAGCGACATGGATGCTGGACGCATACAGGCCGAGCGCGGCCAGCAGCAGCGCGGCCACGGCGGTGCGTCGATGGCGGCGCAGCAACACCAGGCCGAGGACCATTAATAAAATGACATTGCCCGGCGGAAACAACAGCGTTTCAATGCTGCGGGTGATGAGAATTTCCACGACTTTCCCCCTTGAGAAATAGCCCCCATGTGCATTTTAGGTTAAAATTAATAACTTAATCATGCTTGAACTTAATCCTCTATTCAACCGCATCAAAGACATGCAGGCGCGCGCCGCGCAGCTTAGGGGGTATCTTTGACTTCGATACCAAAAGCGAGCGCCTGGTGGAAGTCGAGCGCGAGCTGGCCAATCCCGCGGTGTGGAGCAACCCGGAACGCGCGCAAGAACTGGGGCGCGAGCGCGCGCAACTGCGCCAGATTGTCGATACCCTGTCAGGTTTGCGCGACGGTTTGAACGAGGCGCAGGAACTGCTGCACATGGCCGCCGAGGAAAACGACGCGGCGGCGGTGCAGGCGCTCACGCAAGATCTTGACGCCTGGGAAAAGCAATTGGCCGAGTTGGAATTCCGCCGCATGTTTTCCGGCGAGATGGACGCGCACAACGCCTTCCTCGATATCCAGGCCGGCTCCGGCGGCACCGAGGCGCAGGATTGGGCGAACATGCTGCTGCGCCAATATCTGCGCTGGGGCGAGCGGCGCGGCTTTCATACGGAATTGATCGAAGTCTCGCCCGGCGAAGTGGCGGGCATCAAGAGCGCGACGGTGAAATTCGAAGGGCCCTACGCCTACGGCTGGCTGCGCACCGAAACCGGCGTGCATCGCCTGGTGCGCAAATCGCCGTTCGATTCCGGCAACCGCCGCCATACTTCATTCGCCTCGGTGTTCGTATCGCCGGAAGTGGACGACAGCATCGACATCGACATCAATCCCGCCGATCTCAAGATCGATACCTATCGCGCCAGCGGCGCGGGTGGGCAGCACGTGAATCGCACCGAGTCGGCGATACGCATCACGCACGCGCCGAGCGGCATCGTCGTGCAATGCCAAAGCGACCGCTCGCAACACAAAAACCGCGCCACCGCCATGAGCCAGTTGAAGGCCAAGCTCTACGAAATGGAAATGCAAAAGCGCAACGCCACCAAGCAGGCGCTGGAAGAAACCAAGGCCGACATCGGTTGGGGCAGCCAGATTCGTTCCTATGTGCTGGACCAATCGCGCATCAAGGATTTACGTACCGGCGTGGAGGTGGCGAATACGCAAGCCGTGCTGGATGGCGACCTGGATAAATTCATCGAAGCCAGTCTCAAGAGTGGACTTTAAAATGAAAGAAAAGGATAGTGGTAAAACTCTTCGAAAGGAACCAGCAGAGGGCGTTGAAGAATCTTTAATTGTCGAGTTAAGGCGCGAAAAACTCGCCGAACTGCGCGCGCGCGGCAACGCCTTCCCCAACGATTTCCGCCGCGACGCGCTGGCCGCCGATCTGCACCGTGCATACGGCGCCCTGGACAACGCCGCGCTGGAGGCGCAGCCGCGACGCGTGCGGGTGGCCGGACGCATGATGGCCAAGCGCGTCATGGGCAAGGCATCGTTCACGCACGTGCAGGACATGTCCGGGCAGATTCAATTATTCGTGCAGCGCGACGCGCTGCCGGCGGACGTCTATGAAGAATTCAAGAAATGGGATATCGGCGACATCATAGGCGCCGCGGGCACGCTGTTCAAGACCAAGACCGGCGAGTTGTCGGTGCGCGTAGATAACATCCGCTTGCTTACCAAGTCGCTGCGCCCGCTGCCGGAAAAATTCCACGGCCTCACCGACCACGAGTTGCGTTATCGTCAACGCTATCTCGATCTCATCATGAACGACGATGCGCGCCAGATTTTTTACACGCGTTCGCGCATCATCGCGTTCATCCGCCAATTCCTCATCGAGCGCAATTTCCTCGAAGTGGAAACACCGATGATGCACAGCATCCCCGGCGGCGCCACGGCGCGCCCGTTCAAGACCCACCACAACGCGTTGGGCATGGACATGTATTTGCGCATCGCGCCGGAACTGTATCTCAAGCGCCTGGTGGTAGGCGGCTTCGAGCGCGTGTTCGAGATCAACCGTAGCTTCCGCAACGAAGGATTGTCCACGCGCCACAACCCCGAATTCACCATGCTGGAGTTTTACCAAGCCTACGCGGACTACCGCGACGTCATGGATCTTACCGAAGAGATGTTACGCGCGGCTTCCCAGCACGTGCTCGGCGCGACGCGCATCCGCTATCAAGGCGAGGAATACGACTTCGGCAAACCGTTTGCGCGCATGACGCTGCAAGAAGCCATTTTGAAGTTTAATCCGCACCTCAGCGCGGCGGACTTGGAAACATTGGCGGCAGCGCGCGCGGCGGCGGCGCGGTTGCGCGTGCCGCTCAAGGACGGCTACGGCCTCGGCAAAATCTGGCTGGAACTGTTCGAAAAAACCGCGGAGCACCGGCTCAAGGATCCGACCTTCATCACCGCGTTCCCCACGGAAGTATCGCCGCTGGCGCGCTGCAACGATGAAAATCCCTGGTTCACGGATCGCTTCGAACTCTTCGTCGGTGGCCGCGAAATCGCCAACGGATTTTCCGAGTTGAATGACCCGGAAGACCAAGCCGAACGCTTTCGCAAACAAGCCCAAGAAAAAGACGCCGGCGACGACGAGGCCATGCACTACGACGCCGACTACATCCGCGCCCTCGAGCACGGCATGCCCCCCACCGCCGGCGAAGGTATCGGCATCGACCGCCTGGTGATGCTGTTCACCGACTCCCCCTCCATCCGCGACGTGCTCCTATTCCCGCACATGCGGCCGGAAGCGTAGCGTCGCGAGGTACGTTAAGACGTCAGGATGCGCTGCACTTCTTTTACGTCTTCCGCGGTTTCTTCCATGGATACGACGTTGATTTCCGGGCTCAGGCCCAGTTTGGCGAAGGCGGGGATGGCGCTCCAGTCTTCGTGCGCATGCGGATGGTTGACGCCGATATAGCTTTGCAGATTGGCGACCAGCACCACATCGGCGTAGTCCAGCGGCTGGTCGATGTTGCGCTCCAGGTTTTCGTGTTCGGCGGCCACCGCCACGAGTTCCGGCGGGAAGCTCCATGCCTCCAGTATCGCCTTGCCGACTTGCGTATGCAGCGTGGCGACGATGCGATTGAGAGCTTGTTCGTCGTTCAGTAACTCCGGATATTTTTGCGCGCGCGTGAGGATGGGCAGTGCGCCGATGTCGTGCGTGAGGCCGCCGAGCATGGCTTCGTCCGGTTTGAGGTCGGTGAAGTGCGCGGCCAGCGTATGGCTGATCGCCGCAACCTGCGTGCTGTGTTGCCACACCGCTTGCAGGCGGGCTTTCACCAGCGCCGATTGTCCTTGGTAAAGTTGTCCGACCATGAAACTGGTGACGAGGTTGCGCACCATGGCGTTGCCCAGGCGCGCGACGGCGCTTTGCAGATTGTCCACCACTACGCGTCCGCGCAGCAGCGGGCTGTTGGCGACCTGGATCAAGCGCGCCGATAGGGCGGCGTCGATGGCCACGACTTTGGAAATTTGCGCGGCCGAGGCGTCGGGGTTTTCCACCACCTTGCGCACCTTGATCGCCACCTCGGGCAGGATCGGCAGCACCAGACGATTGTGCTCGATGTCGTCGAGCAAGTCGGCTAAAAATTTTTTTTCCAACTCCACACTTTCCCCCTGCGCGCGTGTCAGTTGCTCTGTTCTGTTTCCAAGGAGTAGGGTAATTCCATAAATTGCAGCACCGGGCCTTGGCGGTCGCGCCATCTTACCTGATCGCTGTGCGCGTGGGCGATTTGTATCACCGCCAGCAATTCGAAACCGCCCAGCGGCGAAGATTGGGCGTCGACGACCTGGCCGATGCTCTGCTCGTTGTCCGCCACGTACAGCGCGTCGCCCGGATAGGGTGGTTCGTGCGTATCCACGCGCGCGTGGACCATGCGCCGCTTGAGCGTGCCCAGGTAGCGCATCCGCGCCACGATCTCCTGGCCGGGGTAGCAGCCCTTGGTGAAGCTCACCGCGCCGATGACGTCCAGATTCAGCATCTGCGGCACGAAGGCGTCCTTGGTTGCAGAATATATTGTCGGCAGGCCGCTGCGAATATTGAGCAGCGCCCACGCCGGCGCGCCGACCGGTTGGGCGTGTGCGGCCAGGGCTTGCCACAGCGTTTCGAGGGCGCCGCGTTCGGCGGCGATCTCGTAAGCCGTCGCGCCGCCATCCTGCGGGGCGTTGGGAATGCGCATGACGGTGACGTTGCCGCCGCCGTACTCTACCTGCAGGCACTCGTCCATGGCGTGCGGGGCCGCGCCCAGGGCGTCAATCAGCGCCGTCCGCGCCGCCGGGCCGGATAGACCGATATGGATCAACCGGCTGCACGCATCGTCCAGCGTCACCCGTGCGCGCAGCACGAACATGCGCAGCCGCTGCATGGTGGCGGCGACCAGTTCCTGCGGCAGGCACAAATAATAATCGGCGCCGCGCTGAAACAGCCGGAACAGCGCCAGCACACGGCCCTTGGGGCTGCAATAGGCATTGAGCTGACTACGCTGCGTGCTGACCTGACGCACGTCGTTAGTGAATTGGTTGTGCAGAAAACTTTGCGCGTCGGGGCCGCTGACGCGAATTAGCCCCAAGTGCGAAAGATCGGCCATGATCGTGGCGCCGGCGGCGGCGCGCAGCTCCGCGTCCGGCTTGCCGAAATGGCGCACGGTATCATGCTCGATGTGCGCGCCGATGTTTTCCAAAAATTTCTTCCACTCGGCTATCATGACGGTATAGTAAACGTAGTTTTTTACAATATTACTCTAAACTTTCCGATGACGCCGCCGCAAAGAGATTTTACTGCGCCATTACGTCTTACGCTGCGCCCGTCATGGCGCTTGGCCGGGCTGCTGCTGGTGCTGCACGGCGGAGCGCTGATGTTGATTTTACCCTTGCCGTTGCCCGCGTGGGGCAAGCTGTTGCTGGGCGGCATGGTGCTCGCGAGCGCGCTCGTGACGCTCAACGTCCATGCATTGTTGTACGCCAAGCGCGCCATTGCGCGGTTGGCGTGGGAGGCCGACGGGCGATGGCGCTTGCACACCGCGGCGGGGCGCGAATTCACGGCGCGCCTGCTGCCGGGGAGTTACGCGAACGCCGCGCTGGTGATCCTCAATTTCGCGCTGGACGACGGCCGCTGGCGCCGCCGCTCGGTGGTGCTGCTGCCCGACGCCGTGGACGCGGCGACGCTGCGGCGGTTGCGCGTGCGACTGCGGATGGTGAGGAGTGAGGAGTCAGGAGTGAGGAGTGAGGAGTGAGGAGAAAGAGCCTTTTCTATTTTACTCCTCACACCTTACTCCTCACCCCTCACTGGTAATTCTCCGGCGCCAAAACAGTATTGGCGGGCGGGCGGCTGTTGTCCGGCTGCGGGTAGTCGAGCGTGTAGTGCAGGCCGCGGCTCTCCTTGCGCGACAGCGCCGAGCGGATGATGAGGTCGGCCACCAGTGTCAGATTGCGTAATTCGATCAAATCATTGGTCACGCGGAAATTGCTGTAGTACTCCGCGATTTCGCGCAGCAGCAGATCGACGCGCCGCTTGGCGCGTTGCAGGCGCTTGTTGGTGCGCACGATGCCCACGTAGTCCCACATAAAGCGGCGCAGCTCTTCCCAGTTGTGCGCCACCACCACTTCCTCGTCGGAATCGGTGACGCGGCTTTCATCCCACTCCGGCAGCGGCGGCGGGGCGGGGGCCGTGGCCAGCGTCGCACGGATGTCTTCGCCGCTGGACGCCGCGAACACCACGCACTCCAGTAGTGAGTTACTGGCCATGCGGTTGGCGCCGTGCAGGCCGGTGTAGGCGACTTCGCCGATGGCGTACAGGCCCGCGATGTCGCTGCGCCCGCGCACGTCGGTCATCACGCCGCCGCAGGTGTAATGCGCGGCGGGCACCACCGGCAACGGCTCCTTGGTCATGTCGAAGCCGAATTCCAGACAACGCGCGTAGACGTTGGGAAAATGCGACGTGATGAATTCCGCCGGCTTGTGGCTGATGTCCAAATACACGCACGGCGCGCCCAGGCGTTTCATCTCGTGATCGATGGCGCGCGCCACGATGTCGCGCGGCGCGAGTTCGCCGCGCGTGTCGAACTTGTGCATGAACGGACTGCCGTCGGGCAGCAGCAGACGCCCGCCCTCGCCGCGCACCGCCTCGGTGATGAGAAACGACTTGGCTTTCGGGTGATACAAACACGTGGGATGAAACTGCACAAATTCCATGTTGGCGATACGGCAGCCGGCGCGCCACGCCATGGCGATGCCGTCGCCGCTGGCGACGTCCGGGTTGCTGGTGTAGAGATACACCTTGCCGGCGCCGCCGGTGGCGAGCACCACGTAGCGCGCGCTGAACACTTCCACGCGCCGGGTCTGGCGGTTGAACACATACGCGCCCCAGCAGCGCTGCGGTTGCAGGCCCAGCTTGGCGGCGGTGATCAGATCGATGGCCATGTGCTGCTCGAACAGCGTAATATTAGGATGCGCGCGCACTTGTTGTTCGAGCGTGGTTTCGATGGCGCGTCCGGTGGCGTCGGCGGCGTGCACCACGCGCCGGTGGCTATGCCCGCCCTCGCGCGTGAGGTGAAAGTGCCGCTCCACGCCGTCACTGTTGCCGGTTTCCTCGGTGAACGGCACACCGCGCTCGATGAGCCACTGAATGCTTTCCTTGCCGCGTTCGACGGTGTAGCGCACCACTTCCGGATCGCACAGTCCGGCGCCGGCGGCCAAGGTGTCCGCGATATGCGAAGCGATGGAGTCGCTCTTGTCCAGCACCGCCGAAATGCCGCCCTGCGCGTAAAAGCTCGCGCTCTCGGTGAGCGGTCCTTTGGTGACCACGTGCACGTGCGCGTGCGGCGCCAGGCGCAGGGCTAGACTCAGTCCAGCCGCGCCGCTGCCGATAATCAGTACATCACACTGTTGGGGCATGGGAAAATACGGCGGACGGCCGCGGGTTGGCTAACAGCGAGTTTAAGTTCATAATTGGACTATCATTTTGGAAACCGTTACGGGTAAATTATACTAAGTTCAGCACAGCTATTCGTTATCAGGCATCCGCAGGTTGCGTAATCAAGCTATCATGCCAGACCACGGCCCGCAGGCCCAGCGGTGCGTTTCGGCGTGTCACGCGCCTCTAGCGAACTATATCTCAATGTTAAGGTCTACAGCAGTGCAAAGGAGTGCCCATAGTGAAAGGGAAGGCCCGGATGGGTGAACACAACGTCGATCAGGAATTGGTCGAACGTGTTCAGAAGGGCGATAAGAAGGCATTCGACATCCTGGTACTGAAATATCAGCATAAGCTCGTCAAGCTTATATCACGCTATATCCGTGATGCCAGTGAAGTCCAGGATGTCGCTCAGGAGTCATTTATAAAGGCGTATCGCGCGCTGCCGAACTTCCGCGGCGAAAGCGCCTTTTATACGTGGCTGTACCGTATCGCCATCAATACGGCTAAAAATTATTTGGTGGCGCAAGGACGGCGTCCGCCGGACGGCGACATCGACGTCACCGAGGCCGAACAATACAGCGGCGAATCGGTGCTGAAGGATTACGCCACGCCGGAGCACGTGCTGCTGCGCGATGACATCGAGCAGACCGTGTACCGGGTGATACGCCAATTGCCGGAAGATTTGCGCATGGCCATCACGCTGCGCGAACTGGAAGGCATGAGTTACGAGGAAATCGCCGAGGCCATGGCATGCCCGGTGGGCACGGTGCGCTCACGCATCTTCCGCGCGCGCGAGGCGATCGACAGCAAGCTCAAGCCCTTGCTGGAAGCCAGTTGAGTCATTAAAGTAGGTGTAACCATGATGAATGTAAAAACCGACGAACATTCCGGCGCCGCGCCGGATGGTCACGAGCGCATTTCGGCATTGATGGACGGTGAACTGAGGGGCGGCGAATCCAAACAGGCCATAGCCGATCTAGAGCAAGACGCCGGACTCAAGCAAACCTGGGAGCGTTATCACCTCATCCGCGCGGCGCTGCGCGGCAATTTGCCCACCCACTTCGAACATCGCATCAGCACGCGCGTCAGCGCTCTGCTCGCGGCGGAGCCTACGGTGCTGGCCCCGCGCGGGATGCTGTTCAAGGCCAAACTCAGCCGTTATACCCCGGCCCTTAAACAGGTCGCCGGGCTGGCGGTGGCGGCCTCGGTCACGGCGGTCGCTATTCTGGGAGTGCAAACCTCCTCGCACGACTCGACCGCCGCCGCACCGCAGTTCGCAATGAATGCCCCCGCCGTCAATTCGTTAAATCAAGCCGCCGTTCCCCCCATGTATCCCGCCGAAGAAAATATGCTGGTCACGGCTCCCGCGCCGCTGCCGAGCGATCGCGCGCGCGCGCCCGGTCCGCGCTGGGACATGGACCGCTCCGCCGTGGAATCGAAGCTCAACCGCTATCTGGCCAATCACAACCATTACACCAAACCCGCCGACGTGCAGGGCGTGCTGCCTTACGCCCGCATGGTCGGCTATGATTCCGCAAAATAAATTTGTGCTGACGCGCGGCCTTATCTGGGTTACTTGTCTGCTGGCGTTTCCTGTCCCTCACGTTTGGGCGCAGGACACGTCCGCCGCGGCGCGCGCCTGGCTGGAAAAAATGTCGCGCGCCGCGCACCAAACCAGCTACGAAGGCACGTTCGTTTACCTGCACGACAAGCAGATGAAATCCATGCGCATTACGCACATCGTCGGCGCCGACGGCGAGCGCGAGCGGCTGGTGACGCTGGACGGCGCTGGGCGCGAGGTCCTGCGCAGCGGCCATGACATCACTTGCATACTGCCCGACGACAAGACCGGCGTGGCGCGTATCCACCCGAGAAAAGCTTTTCCCTACGCCTTGCCCGGCGGCATCGACGAATTGGCCGACTATTACGATTTCGCGCTGGCCGACCAGGAGCGCATCGCCGGCCTCGCCGCCCAGCGCGTGTTGGTGAAACCCAAGGATCAATACCGTTACGGTTATCATCTGTGGATCGATCAAGCCAGCAACCTGCTGCTCAAGGCCGCCATGATGAACGAGCACGATCAGCCGGTGGAGCAGCTCATGTTCACCACGCTCACGCTGAACCCGGCCAATCCCGCGCCGCTGGCGGCGCCCGCCGCGCAGGACGGCGCCCGGTCCGAGGAGCACGCGCCCCGTACCGATAGCGGCGCCAAAGAGTGGCGCGTTACGCGTCCGCCCCAGGGTTTCAAGCCGATCGAGCACACCAAGTACACGATGCCGCTCGACGACGAGCAGGTCGAACACATCGTGCTCAGCGACGGCTTGGCCTCGGTGTCGGTATTTATCGAGAAGCATGACGACCACGACAAGTTCGTAGGAACTTCCTATCGCGGCGCGGTCAATGCCTACGGCATCATCTATCAAGACCACCAAATCACCGTGGTCGGCGAAGTGCCGCGCGCGACGGTGCAGTTGATCGGGCAATCGGTGGAGCGTATCGCGCCATGATGGAAGAAAACGCCCGCGTGGTGGCGGTGGACGGCGACGCCGTATGGGTGGAGACGCAGCGCAACACCACCTGCGGCGCGTGCTCGCTCAACAAGGGCTGCGGCACGGCGGTGCTGGCGAAGTTTTTGGGAACGCGGCGCACGCGCATCAAGGCGCTCAACACGCTGGCCGTGCAAGCGGGCGACGACGTGGTGATCGGCCTGCGGGAAAATGCGCTGCTGCAAGGTTCGCTGGCCGTGTACGCCGTGCCGCTGCTGGCCATGTTGATATTCGCGCTGTTCGGCGAGGCGCTCAACGCCCATTGGGAATTCACGCAAACGGAAGCGCCGAATATTTTATTCGGTCTCGGAGGATTGGCCGTCGGATTTTTCTGGTTGCGCCGCTACGCGCTGAAAGTGGCGAAAGACGCGCGCTATCAGCCGGTCGTACTCAGACATGCAGGGAGTGGCCGGAATGCGACGCAATCGCCGGGCGATACATCGAATAATTCAATTGTTGTTTAAGTCTTGTATTTAGGAGCATTCATGGCCTCTTTGACGTTTAATCACGTTCTCGCGAAGCGCATCGGTTACCTGGGCGCGCTCATTGTATTACTCGCGGCGTTCGCGCCCGCTCGCGCGCAGTTGCCCGATTTCACCGGGCTGGTCGAGCAAAACAGCCCCGCGGTGGTCAACATCAGCACCACGCAGAAAATCAAACGCTCCATGCCGCGCCTGCCGCCGGGCATGGATATACCGAACATCCCGGAAGACAGTCCGTTCAACGACTGGTTCCGCCACTTCTTCGGCGACGGCCGCGGCAACGGCGCGCCGCAGGAGTTCGACGTGCAGTCGCTGGGTTCTGGATTCATCATCTCCCCGGAAGGCTACGTGCTCACCAACAGTCACGTGGTCAAAAACGCCGACAAAATTTTGGTGCGCCTGAGCGACAAGCGCGAGATGCCGGCGCAGGTGGTCGGCATGGACGAGCGCAGCGACATCGCCCTGCTGCGCATCAAGGCCGAGAATCTGCCGGTGGTGAAAATGGGCAACTCCAACAATCTCAAAGTGGGCGAATGGGTGCTCGCCATCGGCTCGCCGTTCGGCTTCGACCACTCCGCCACGGTCGGCATCGTCAGCGCCATAGGCCGCAGCCTGCCCACGGAAAGCTACGTGCCGTTCATCCAAACCGACGTGGCCATCAACCCCGGCAATTCCGGCGGGCCGCTGTTCAACCTGAACGGCGAAGTGATCGGCATCAACTCGCAAATCTTCAGCCGCACCGGCGGCTTCATGGGATTGTCGTTCGCCATCCCCATGGACGTGGCCATGGACGTGGTGGAGCAATTGAAGACCAAGGGCCGCGTCACGCGCGGCTGGCTAGGCATACTCATCCAAGACGTGACCAGTGACTTGGCCGAATCATTCGGCATGTCCAGTCCGCGCGGCGCGCTGGTGGCCCGCGTGCTGCCCAACAGTCCCGCGGAAAAGGCCGGCTTGCAGCCTGGCGACGTGGTGGTGGCGTTCAACGGCAAGGATATCTCCGAGTCTTCCGAACTGCCGAAGCTGGTGGGGCGCAGCAAGATCGGCTCCGAAGTGCCGCTCAAGATCATCCGCAAGGGCGATACCCTGACGCGCACCGTCAAGATCGAGGAACTACCCAAGGACGAAGAAACCAAACTGGCGGATAGAGAACCGCAAGTGTCCGAGGAAAACAGGCTGCAAATCGTCGTCGCCGACCTCACGCCGGAGCAGCGCAAGCAACTGGAGATCAAGAACGGCGTGGTCGTGCAGCAAGTCAACAACGGCCCGGCGATGCGCGCCGGCATCCAGCGCGGCGACGTGATCCTGTCAATCAACAACATCGACATCCAGAACACCGAGCAATTCAACAATATCGTGAAGGAGTTGCCGGTGGACAAATCCGTGCCGGTGCTGGTGCAGCGCGGCAGCGGCGCATTGTTCCTGGCGTTGAAGATCGAAAAAAATCAGGAGTAATAAAATTTAAAAATCTCACGCAAAGGCGCAAAGCCGCAAAAAAATAATTCCCCCTCCCTTGAGAGGAGGAGGGAGGGGGAGGATGAAATGCCAGAGCCGACGGAATTCTTTTGAAATTCCTTAAATCGGATCCCCGCATCAAGCGCGGGGTTGATCCGATCTACATTTACTTGGTTTTTCTTTGCGTTTTTGCGTCTTTGCGTGAGACGGTTACACAATCCGCCCCAGCAATTGCCCCATGCGCACCGTCGCGTCCGGCGTGAGCGCCGGGTTCCACGCCGTGTGCCGCGCGCCGAACAGCACGATCACCGTGGAACCCATGTTGAAGCGTCCCAGCTCCGCGCCGCGCGCCAATTCCAGCGGTTCGCTATCTCCGCTGTAATCCCATGTAACGATCGACCGGCCGAACGGCGGCGTCACCGCGCCCGCCCACACGGTTTCCATGCTGGCCACGAACAGCGCGCCGACCATCACGATAGCCATCGGACCGGCTTCGGTATCGAAGATGCACACCACGCGCTCATTGCGCGCAAACACGCGCGGCACCACGCGCGTGGTGCATGCGTTCACGCTGAACAAACGCCCCGGCACGTACACCATCTCGCGCAGACGTCCGGCGAGCGGCATGTGAATGCGATGATAATCCTTAGGCGACAAATACAGTGTCGCGTAGCGGCCGTTTTCGAACGGCGCGGCGCGGCGCGGCGAGCTGCCCAGCAATTGCACCAGACTGTACTCATGGCCCTTGGCTTGAAAGATGCGCCCCGCGCTGATATCGCCTATCTGGCTCACCGTGCCGTCCACCGGACAGAGGATGGCGCCGGGTTCGTTCACCAACGGGCGCGCGGAGGCAGCGAGTGCGCGTGTGAAAAAACTGTTGAAGTCGGGATAGCGGCGCGCATCCGGCTCCTGGGCGATGCTCATGTCCACCTGGTAATGGCGAATGAACCAGCGTATTTGCGCGTCTTTCCACACGCGCACGCGGCAGCGGGTAAACGCATACATGAGACGCGACAATAAATGTTGCGGCAGAAAATACTGCGGCAGGGTTTTTAAGTAATCGAGCATATTTGATTAGTGAGGAGTGAGGGGTAAGGAGTAAGGAGTAAGGAGTAAAGAAATAGAGAAAGTTTTTTTCTCCTCACTCCTTACTCTTCACTTACTCTTAGGACGAAACGCCGTAACGACTTCCGAGTGCGTCTCCAAATAAGGTCCTTCGATCAGGTCGATGCAATACGGCACCGCCGGAAACACCGCATGCAAACAATCGGCGATGGCGGAGGGTTTGCCGGGCAGATTGATAATCAACGAGCGCCCGCGCACGCCCGCGATCTGGCGCGACAAAATCGCGGTGGGCACCACCTTCAACGACACCGCGCGCATTTGCTCGGCGAAGCCGTCCAAAATTTTATCGCACACCGCGGCGGTCGCTTCCGGCGTAACGTCGCGCAGCGCGGGGCCGGTGCCGCCGGTGGTGACCACCAAGCAACATCCCTGCGCGTCGCACAAATCGATGAGCGTTTCCTCGATGAGCGGCCGTTCGTCCGGGATCACGCAGCACAACGCTTCCCACGGCGTGGCGAGAATTTTTTGCAGCTCCGCGCGGATCGCCGGCCCGCCCAAGTCTTCATACTCGCCGCGGCTCGCGCGGTCGGATACGGTGACGATGCCGATGCAAACGGGATCATGTTTCATTTCATATCAACCTTGTTGGTGATGAGTAAGATGAGTAAACGGTAATGGGTAATGGGTGGTGAGTGATGAGTGATGAGTAAAACCCATCACCGTTTACCCATCACCCATTACCATTCCGGCAACAACCGCGCGCGGCGCATACGCTCGATGTCTTCCGGCCTGTCCACGTCCCAGCGCGGCGCGAGTTCATGCCGGCGCCAACCCAGTGCGGTCAGCCGCGCGCGTGTCGCGTCGAGTACCTCCGCGCCGCCCCAGTCGATGTTATCGAACAATGCGGTATCCGCGCGGCGCACGCCGAGCAAAACATAGCCGCCGTCCTCCGCCGGGCCGAGCACCGCGTCGCAGCCGTCGCGCAACGCCTGCAGCGCCTCGCGCAGATCGTCGCGCGTGAGCGTCGGACAATCGGCGCCGATGATAACCGCATACGCGCATTCGTGCAGCGTTTTTTCCAAGGCGTGCGCCATGCGCGCGCCCAAATCCGCGCCCTGCTGCGTGTGCAACGTCACGCTGAAGCGCGCGCGGCAGTCCGCGAAAAAGGGATGCTGCGCGGAAGGCGCGCACCACAAATGCACCGGGCTTAGCTCCGCCTGCGCCGCGGTAGCGAGTGTGCGGCGCGCCAAGGCCTCGTGCAGGCGCGCCGCGCCATGCGCGCCCAAATTAGGGATCAAACGCGTTTTCACCTCGCCGGGCAGCGGTGCTTTGGCGAACACAATAATGCGCGCGTCGGGAAATTCCGTCATTGCTTAGTGTAACGCCGCGCCAGCCGCCGCGGATCGGCGCCGAGCGCGTAGGCCAGGCGCAAACGCCACATTAAAAGTATCGTGCGCAGCACGCCGTGCTGTTCCCAGCGGCGGCTGGAGGTGACGACGCGCGCGCGCAAACACAGCGGCGGCCCGCGCCGCTTCAGCGCGCGGCTCAACGCAATATCTTCCATGAGCGGGATGGCGGGGAAGCCGCCCACCGCCTCGAACCAGTCGCGCCGCACGAACATCGCTTGGTCGCCGGTGGCGATATGCGTGAGCCGGGAGCGCGCGTTCATTAAAAGCTCCACTGCGCGCAGCAACGGGTGAGCGCCCGACAAGCGCACGTCGAAACGCCCCCAGCCGCGGCCGCTGCGCGTCAGACCTGCGTCGATGAGTCGATCGGCAAGGTCGGGCAGGCGCGTGTCGGCGTGCAAAAACAGCAGCACCGCGCCGCGCGCCGCTTGCGCCCCGGCATTCATTTGCACAGCCCGGCCACGCGGGGCGTGGATAACTTGATCGGCCCACGGTTGGGCCAGCGCCGCCGTGCCGTCCGTGCTGCCGCCGTCCGCCACGATGACCTCATGACCCGCCCGGCGCAGGGATTGTAGCGCCGTCAGCGTGGCGGGAAGGGATGCCGCCTCGTTCAGCGCGGGGATAATGATGGATATTTGGCGCATGTGTCATGGTAAAAGAAGCGCTCCAAAGCAGCAAGTGCCCGTTTTTAAAGGGAAAAAATAGTTCATCAAACCCTTGACTGTGGGAAAATATCCCACAATAATGGTCATCAAAACCGGGCGACCGTAACACGCCTGCCCGGTAAAAATCCCTAAGCGGACGTTCCACTCGTAGCACTATCCCAGTATTAAGGGGGGCTGTATGAAAAGAGTTCTACTCCTAGCACTGCTCACGCTGTTGACGGCGTGCGATCCGGTCAGTCTCACCGCGCTCGGTATCGGCGGCGGCGCCGGGGTTTCCCACACCATGGGTGGTTATAACTATCGCACGTTTAACGAGTCCCTGCCCAAGGTGAAAAAGGCCACGCTCACGGCGCTGAAAAATATGGATATCAAAGTCGAGTCGGTGCAGAAAACCGAGGAAGGCGAAATCATCAACGCCAAGGCCGCCGACCGCAACATCGAACTGACCTTGGAGAAGATCAGCAGCAAGACCACGCGTATGCGCTCCATCGCGCGGCGCGAGACTTTGTTGATGGACGCGGCCACGGCGACCGAGATTATCGTACAAACTGAAAAAGCGCTGGGGGCATAAGGGGGCTGTATGGATAAGTATGCAACGTATACGATTCAGAGAGTGTATAAGAGAGGAGATGCTAAATACATCGTCCTCCTCACGGTGGCGGGGATACTGCTGCTGGGTTTAGTGATGCAGTCCGTCGCGGCGGAGGATGCGCCGGCGGATGCGGCCACGGTGCAGACGGACGCCGCTTCCGCAACCGACGCCGATTTCTCCACGGAAGATAGCAGCGTCTCCGTGGAAGCGGAAGTCGAGATACAGACGCAGCACATGGACGAACTGGCCGCGACGCAAGGTGAGAAGGCCGTGTCGAGCAAGATCGCGGCGGACTTCGCCGCGTTCGCCGGTTCCGAGGATAACGCCCAAGCCCTGGCCAGCGGTCTGCGCAACGGCACCGAGATCACACTGTCCGCGCCGGACGCCGGCGGCGCCTCGGTGACCTTCACGCCGCCCACCGGCCACATGGGCAACGGCAACGTCTACAAATCATTGGCGCTGGCCGAGCAGCAACTCGCCGACATCGGCATCACCGATCCCACGCCCGACCAAATCCAAACCGCACTGATGGGCGGCTCCATCACCGTAAACGACGGCGCCAACACCACCACGCACGACATGAACGGCATTCTGCAAATGCGCAGCGACGGGATGGGCTGGGGCCGGATCGCCCAAGCCAACGGCGCCAAGCTCGGCACGGTGATGAAATCCATGAAGGCCGCCAACGCGCATATCGAAAACACAGCCGACGCCGACGTGGAAGTAGACGTGGATGTCGCTGCGAGCGCGACAAGCGGCGCCGACGGCGCCATCGTCAACGCCGAAGGCGGCGCCGTGCGCGCCACCGCCAAGAGTGGCGCAAAGGGCAAAACGGTCGGCGCGGACGGCGCGGTCAAGACCAAAGGCGGCCATAGCGCGGCCACGGCGAAATCCGGCCACGGTCACGCCAAAAGCCGCATCGTCAACGCCGCCGGCGGCAGCACCGTCGCGGTGTCCGGCAAGACCTATTCCTCGCACGGCTCCGGCGGCGCCACAACGAGCGCTGGCCACGGCGGCGGCCAGAGCGTGAGCGCCAAAGGCAGCAGCCACGGCGGCAACGGCCACTTCAAAAAGTAACGCCTGCGGAAAACCCACCAAGCCCTTCCTCCCTCTCCCTTTGGGAGAGGGGCGGG
>JBFLZV010000042.1:0-19992 GCA_040756035.1 Pseudomonadota bacterium | reverse complement strand
GCCGATTTCAGGATCGAGACAATCTGGGTCTCCGTAAATCGTGTCTTCTTCATCGCAGCCTCCTGACGTAATAGTGCCAGAAAGCTCTACTTCCAGTCTGTCTACGGTTCGGGGAAGCTTACGTATGCACGAGATCTCCACGCACTGCGTAGGATAGGCCGTAAGGAAATCGTGGAAGGAGCGCACGGCGAACACCGGCAATTACTTCGGCATAGGGCAGAGGCGCTTGCTCCAGACGTTTGAGCTGCAACTCGGTAGCGACAATGAACTCCTAACCGAGGCCCGGGCTTTGTATCTCGTACCACTCTTGGGCCTCGCCAATTTCGCGCAATGCCCGTGAAGAAACCTTAAGCGGAACGCCATGTACCGCTTTTAAGGCATGATCTGACTTGTTCCCAGGAATAACCGGCCTCGGGGTTTGTCTCGAACTCTTTCAAACGCTTTTTGAGTTCAGCCTTTAATTCGGGCGCAACTTCCACAGCCTCAGGAACCGCTGCGATGCTTTCCCAAATTAGCTCTACAAGACGAATACGCTCCTGCACAGGAAGCTCAAGAATTTCGGCAATAGAGAATTGTTTCATAATTAATGCTAACACTATTCCGAGGACTAGAAATAGATCCTAATCGAACACTGGCCTATGTCCATAGAGCGTCATTATAAATTTAATTAAAATAAACATGTTACTATAGAATCGGGTGTCAGGCTTACGATGAGTCAAACCGACGTGATATCAGGTTCAGTAGCGGGCAGACGTAGTGAGATTTTTGCGCCACCTAATCCGCTCCGGTCAATTTCCAGCGCGCCGTGATAAAGTCGCACGATGTCGTGCGCCACGGCGAGGCCGATGCCTTGGCCGGGGGTGGCGGTGTCGAGGCGCGTGCCGCGTTGCGTGACGCTTTGCGCCATGTCCGCGGGAATACCGGGGCCGTCGTCTTCGATTTCAACCATTAGGCCCGGTTTATCGTTTGCCGTTGCGCACGCGGTTACATTTACCTTGCCGCGGCAATATTTGTAAGCGTTATCCAGCACGTTGCCCAGCGCTTCCAGCAGGTCCGCTTCATCGCCGTGGAAGACGAGGCCGTTATCCGTTTGTATAGCGCAGAAAACATTTTTCTCGGCGTACACTTTATCAAGGCTTGCGCATAATTTTTTTACCACGCTTGACACATCAACCGGCGCGGCGAAGGCGGTGCGGCCCACGGCCGCGGCGCGTTGCAGTTGGTAGTGGACGATTTGATCCATGCGCCGCACGTGTTCTTGCAGTGTGCGTTGCGTTGCGGCGTCGGATGGATTATGCGATTCGATGATGCCGCGCAGCACCGCGAGCGGCGTCTTGAGGCTGTGCGCGAGATCGGCGAGGCTGTTGCGGTAACGTTCAAGATGTGTGCGCTCGTGGCGAATCAAGGTATTTAAACTGTGCGTGAGGCCGTGCAATTCGCGCGGGTACGCGCCTTCGAGTTGCGTTTGGCGCCCGGCTCCGATCTCGTTCACTTCAAACGCGGCCTTGCGCAGCGGCGCCAGGCTCCAGCGCAGGATGACGCCTTGCGCGATCAGCAGCAGCGCGGCCGCGCCGCCCAGCCAACTCCACAGGCTACGGCGGAAGCGGCGCACTTGCGCGTGCGTCGCGCTTAAATCCTCGGCCACATTGAAGGTGTAATGCGCCGCCGTGTTGGGCGCCGTCTCCCACACCACGCCGAAACTCAGCATCTGCAACGCGATGCCGCGCTCGGCCAAAACGAACGTGTCGAAGTGCGGCTTGCCCGCATCGGCCACGGTGGGCCAGCTTATCTCCAGGCCGACGGCGGAAGGCGAGCGCCACAGCGGGCCGTTATCGGCGCGCCGCACCTGCGCGTACAAGCCGGAGCCGGGCGTGGCGTAGCGCGGTTCCGGCAGAGTATCGGGCAGACTGAGTTCGCCGCCGGCGTTGACATCGGCCGCCGCCAGCAGGGCATAGACGTGCGCCTGCAAGCGCTCGCGCAGGGCGGTGTCGGCGGCGTCGCGAAAGGCGCGATCCAACACCAGTCCGGTCAGGCCCAGAAACGCCGCCAGCACCACACTGGCCGCCGCGAGTAAACGGGTGTTAATGGAAAGCACTAGGCACTGGCGCGCGCCAGGGTGAGGCGGTAGCCGCGGCCGCGTAAGGTTTCGATGGGATTGATCTGATTGTCAGGGTCGAGTTTGCGGCGCAGGCGACCGACGAAGACTTCGATGACGTTACTGTCGCGTTCGAAATCTTGTTCATACAAATGTTCGGTGAGTTCGTTTTTGGAAATGGGTTGCCCGGCGTGCAGCACGAGATATTCCAGCACCTTGTACTCGAACGCGGTGAGTTCCACGTCGCGCCCTTCCACCTTGACGGTTTGCGCGACGCTGTCCAACTCCAGCGGCCCGCAGCGCAACACGGTCTGCGCCCAGCCGTTGGAGCGCCGCACCAGGGCCTTGAGGCGCGCCAGCAATTCCTCCATGTGGAACGGCTTGACCAGATAATCGTCCGCGCCGGCTTGCAAGCCTTCCACTTTTTCTTCCCAGCGCGCCCGCGCGGTGAGGATGAGTATGGGAAATTTTTTGCCCGCCGCGCGCAGGCGTTTGATCACTTCCATGCCGGACAGTTTCGGCAAGCCTAAATCGATAACCGCCGCGTCGCAGGGAAATTCACGCCCCAGGTACAGGCCTTGCTCGCCGTCGTGCGCGCCTTCCACGGCGTAGCCTGCGGCGCGCAAGCGCGTGACGAGTTGCGCATGGAGCGCCGCCTCATCTTCGATGACCAGTATTCGCACGTCGCCCCCTTCTTTCGCGCGGGCACAAAAGACGTGCCCGCCCTACCTATTCGTCTTCGTCGACGGTGAGTACGCGCACGCGCCCGTCGGGGGTGAGCACTTTGATGCGGTGCACGCTTTCGCCGTCGCGCTGTTCGGTGTCCGCCGACAGTACGCGCCCGCGCGTTTCGCGGCGCACGCGCGAGACGGTTTCGTCCAGGCTGCGCTCGCCGCGCGCGGCGTGACCGCGCTCCTTGTGGTCTTCTTCGCCGCGCGGCTTGGCCTGCACGGAAAAAACCATGCACAGGATGCACAACGCGAGCCATGTCGCGCATTTTTTCATGCTCTACCGCTCCCGTATCCTAACCGCGCCTCAATCATCGTGATAATAGTGATGATGATGGTGGTGATGGCCGTGCGTCACCTTGACGCGGATGCGCGCGCCCGGGTGATGATCGGTGTACGTCGTATATACATCGCCGTCGTAGCGATACTTCACACGGTAGCCGCTGACGCGCTCGCGCTCATGATAATCCTCCACCACGTCGCAGCGGCGCTCATAACTAGTATAGGCGTAATCATCGCCGCGTGTTAAGTCGCGCCCGATGGAGCCGCCCAGCAGCGTGCCGGCCACGGTGGCCACGTCCTTGCCGCGCCCCTTGCCGACCTGGTTGCCCAGCACGCCACCGACGATGCCGCCGGCGATGATGCCGGTGTAGGAATCGTTGGCGCTGCGATGGCGCGTCACCGGCTCTTCGTAGCATTCACGCCGCGGCGTGGAAACATAGGTGGTTTCATAGACGGGATCAACGTCGATGACCCTGGCATAATCGTAGTCGTCCCTCCAACCCTTGTCCTTGGCCAAACTCAGCGGAGAAACGGTAAGCGTCAACAGGGCCAGCCCCCATGCCAAATGTGTGTGTTTCATTGCTCGCTCCTTTTCGTTGCGCCGGCGCGTGGAATGCACCGGTCATTGGTACGGCACTAGCCTAACGCGGCAACTCTGAACCGAGGCTGAACGGGAGCTTTGAATAAAAAACGGGCGCCCTTGGGCGCCCGTGTGGGGGAGTCAACTACCGTGTATCGTTATAGGTTGTAACCGCGCTCGTCGTGTTGCGAGAGATCCAAGCCTTCGGTTTCTTGTTCCTCGTTGACGCGCAGACCCATGACGGCGTCCAGCACTTTGAGGATGATGAAGGTCACAACGCCGCACCAGATAATGGTGACCAGCACGCCCTTGAACTGAATGAACAACTGCGCGGCGATATCGAGATCGGCCTTGGAGCCGCCCAGGCTGGCCGCGGCGAAGATGCCGGTCAGCAGCGCGCCGACGACACCGCCGACGGCGTGCACGCCGAACGCATCCAGCGCGTCGTCGTAGCCGAGCTTGCGCTTTAGGCTGGAGGCCGCCCAGTAGCACACCACGCCCGCGACGGCGCCGATGACGATCGCGCCCATTGGCCCGACAAAGCCCGACGCGGGGGTGATGGCGACCAAACCCGCCACCGCGCCGGTGACGATGCCGAGCACGCTGGGTTTGCCGTGCCTCAGCCATTCGGAGAACATCCAAGCCAGCGCCGCGGCGGCCGTGGCGATTTGCGTGACCGCCATGGCCATGCCCGCCGTGCCGTTCGCCGCCACCGCGCTGCCGGCGTTGAAGCCGAACCAGCCGACCCACAGCATACAGGCGCCCATTACGGTAAGCGTTAAATTATGCGGCGGCATGGCGGTGGTGGGATAACCCTTGCGCTTGCCCAACACTAAGGCCGCGATCAGGCCCGCGATACCGGCGTTGATGTGCACCACGGTGCCGCCCGCGAAGTCAAGCACGCCCCAATCCCACATCAGCGCGCCGTCGCCGCTCCACACCATGTGCGCGATGGGCGCGTACACGAAAGTGACCCACAGCCCCATGAACCACAGCATGGCGGAGAATTTCATGCGTTCGGCGAAGGCGCCGACGATGAGCGCGGGGGTGATGATGGCGAAGGTCATCTGGAAGGTCATGAACACCGTTTCCGGCACGGTGAAGGTGAGCGAGTCCACGCCCACGCCGCTCAAGAATGCTTTCCCTAAACCGCCGAAGAACGAGTAAAAATTGGTCTCGCCCTTGGCCATGCCGGTGACGTCGAAGGCCAGGCTGTAGACGTATAGCGCCCACAGCACCGTGACCAATGAGGCGATGGCGAAGCATTGCATCAGCACCGACAGCACGTTTTTACTGCGCACCATGCCGGCGTAGAACAAGGCGAGGCCGGGGATGGTCATGAACAACACCAGCGCGGTGGAGGTGAGCATCCAGGCGGTGTCGCCCGAATTCAGCGTCGGCGCGGGCGCGGCGGGCGCTTCCGCCGCGGCCTCGGCGGGCGCCGCCGGCTCCTCCGCGAAACTTACGCCGGTGAAGCCCAACGCGCCGCACAACGCCGCAATCATCAACAAAAACTTTAACGCTCTCATGCCGCCCCCCCCTAGAGCGCGTCCACACCGGTTTCGCCGGTGCGGATGCGCACAACTTGTTCCAGATTGAATACGAAAATCTTGCCATCGCCGATCTTGCCGGTGTTGGCCGATTTTTCGATGGCCTCGATGACGCGCTCCACCTGGTCATCGTTCACCGCCGCCTCGACTTTGACCTTGGGCAGAAAATCGACGACGTATTCCGCGCCGCGGTACAGCTCGGTGTGACCCTTCTGGCGGCCAAAGCCGCGCACCTCGGTCACGGTGATGCCCTTCACGCCGACCTCCGACAGCGCCTCACGCACGTCGTCCAGCTTGAACGGCTTAATGATTGCGGTAACTAATTTCATTTAACCTCCCTCTGGTGTTTGGGGATGCTTATTTAGCGGAATTTTTCTTATGGATTTTATGTCCATAAACTTTTAGCAGTTTTTATGCCACAGGATAAGTTATTGAATGATAAATATTTATTTTCTATCCTGTCGATAACCAAACAGATTTTTGCACCAAAATATTTTTAATTTCCACAATAGTGCACCAAATTTGTGCACTGTTTCAAAACGGCGTTTATAGGGCCAGATAACTTCGTACCTGTTGCTCCTCCATCGCAGCACCCGCACCGCTCTTGATAATTTCACCACGCGCCATCACTAAATAGTGATCCGCCAACGCCTTGGCGAAATCATAATATTGCTCCACCAGCAAAATGGCCATGTCGCCGCGCCGCGCGAGCAGCCGGATAACCCGCTCGATGTCCTTGATAATGGAAGGCTGAATACCCTCTGTGGGCTCATCGAGAATCAACAGCTTCGGCCGCATCATCAGCGCGCGCGCAATGGCTAGTTGCTGCTGCTGGCCGCCGGATAAATCGCCGCCGCGCCGGTGCAGCATTTCCTTGAGCACCGGGAACAGCGCGAGAATCTCATCGGGGATGGGATTCGCTCCGGCGCGCGGCCCGACCGCTGAACCGGTCAGCAAATTTTCCTCCACCGTCAGGCGCGCGAAGATTTCACGTCCCTGCGGGACGTAGGACATACCCAGCTTGGCGCGCTGATGGGGCGGAGATGTTGTGATATCGAGACCGGCAAAGGTAATGATGCCGGAAGCGACGGGCAGCACGCCCATCAAGCACTTCAATAGTGTGGTTTTACCTACGCCGTTGCGTCCCAGCAGTGTGGTGCAGGCGCCTTGCGGGACGGTGAAACTGATGTCGCGCAAAATGTGACTGCCGCCGTAGTAATGATTGAGTCCGCTGACGGTAAGCATGGTTCAGCGCCCCAAATATACTTCGATTACGCGCTCATCGTTTTGGATTTTCTCCATCGGACCCTCCGCGAGCACACCGCCTTCATGCAGCACGGTAATCTTGTGCGCGATCTGACTGACAAACTTCATGTCATGCTCGACCACCACAATAGAGTGGTCACCGGCCAGGATTTTTAACAACTCCGCAGTGCGCTCGGTTTCCTCGTCGGTCATACCCGCCACCGGCTCGTCCACCAACAATAATTTCGGCTCCTGCATCAACAGCATGCCGATTTCCAGCCATTGTTTCTGTCCATGCGACAGCAAGCCCGCCGCTTGATGCGCTTGAGCGGTCAGGTTAATCAGTTTCAATGTCTCGCCGATACGTTCTCTTTGCGCGGCATTCAATGTTGCGAACAAACTGCGCCACACCGACTTGTCGGTCTTCAGCGCCAGCTCAAGATTTTCGAAAACCGTGTGATTTTCAAACACGCTGGGGCGCTGAAACTTTCTGCCGATGCCGGCGTGTGCGATCTCTGGTTCGGTGAGTTTGGTCAGGTCTATTGCGCCGTCGAAGAATACTTCGCCGTGATCGGGCCGCGTCTTGCCGGTGATGACATCCATCATGGTGGTCTTACCCGCGCCGTTGGGTCCGATCACACAGCGCAGCTCACCTCGCTCGATCACCAGCGATAAGTTGTTGAGCGCCTTGAAGCCGTCGAAACTTACCGTGACCCCATCCAGATAAAGCATGGTATCGTGCCGATGTAAATTTTCGGCGCTATGCAGCGGATTGGTGAAACTATCCATGGTATGCGATCAGCGGCGGGAGCGCCACGCGCTCATCACGCCCATGACGCCCTTGGGTATGAACAATGTCACCAGAATAAACAGCAGCCCCAGAAAATACAGCCACAGCTCCGGAAACGCGACCGTCAGCCAGCTCTTGGCGCCGTTCACTATGCCCGCGCCCACCATCGCGCCGGTGAGGCTGCCGCGCCCGCCCAACGCCACCCAGACGGCGATTTCGATGGAATTGGCCGGCGACATTTCGCTGGGATTGATAATGCCTATCTGCGGGACGTACAAAGCCCCGGCGATGCCGCACAACGCCGCCGACAGCGTCCACACAAATAACTTGTAATGCAGCGGATCGTAACCGGAAAACATCAAGCGGCTCTCCGCGTCGCGGACGGCGGTGAGCACGCGGCCCAGCTTGGAGCAAACGATGAACCGGCACAGTAATAACACGGCGAACAACGTGCAGGCGGTGATGACGTATAGGCTGACCTTGGTGCGCGGATCGGCCAACGAGAAACCCAGGATGCGTTTGAAGTCGGTGAAGCCGTTATTACCGCCGAAACCGGTCTCATTGCGGAAAAACAGCAGCATGAAGGCGAAGGTAAGCGCTTGCGTGATGATGGAGAAATACACGCCCTTCACGCGCGAACGAAACGCGAAATAACCGAAAACGAATGCCAGCAGGCCGGGCGCGAGAACCACCATCAACAGGGCGAAGCCGAAATGCTCGGAACCGTACCAATACCAAGGCAATTCTTTCCAGTCGAGGAACACCATGAAATCCGGCAAGTCACTACCATACACACCGTCGCGTCCGATCTCGCGCATCAGGTGCATGCCCATCGCGTAGCCACCCAGCGCGAAAAATAATCCGTGCCCCAGGCTTAAAATGCCGGCATAGCCCCAAATCAAATCCATGGCGAGCGCCACCATGGCGTAACATAGAATTCTACCTAGCAGCGTTATCATATGATCGGGCACGTGCAAGGGATGATCGGGTAAGACCGCCAGGTTGAGCAACGGTACAATCACCGCCAGCAGCAACAGCGCGCCGGCGAACAACAACCAGCCCTTTACACGGTACAGCTGCGTTAGAGTATGCATAGCATCAACTCTCGGCGCTCCGACCCTTGAGCGCGAACAATCCTTGCGGACGTTTTTGAATAAACGCGATAATCAGCGCCAGTATGATGATCTTGCCCAGCACGGCGCCAGCGTAAGGTTCCAGAAATTTATTGACCTCGCCCAGCCCCAGCGCCGCAATCACGGTGCCGGCGAGTTGGCCGACGCCGCCCAGCACCACCACCATGAACGAATCCACGATGTACCCCTGACCGAGCTCGGGGCCGACGTTGCCGATCTGGGACAACGCGCAACCGCCGAGCCCGGCGATGCCGGAACCCAATCCGAAGGTGAGCACATCCACCTTCGCGGTAGGAATGCCCATGCACCCCGCCATGCCGCGATTCTGCGTGACGGCGCGCACAAATAGGCCAAGTCGCGTACGATTGAGCAGCGCCCACACCAGCACCACGACAAACAACGCGAACAGAATGATCACAACGCGGTTATACGGCAGCACCAAACCGGTCATCACCGCCCAACCACCCGACATCCAGCTTGGATTCGCCACCTCGACGTTTTGCGCGCCAAACAGCACGCGTACGGTCTGGATCAGCAGCAAACTGATGCCCCAGGTGGCGAGCAGGGTCTCCAACGGCCTGCCGTACAGATGCCGGATCACACTGCGCTCCAACGCCATGCCGACCAGCGCCGCCGTGATAAATGACGCCGGCACGGCGGCCAGCAAATAGCCATCGAAGGCGGCGGGCCAATAATTTTTGAATAAAATTTGCACGACATAGGTCGTGTAGGCACCGATCATCAGCAATTCACCGTGGGCCATGTTGATGATGCCCATCAAGCCGAAGGTGATCGCCAGTCCCAAGGCGGCGAGTAGCAGAACGCTGCCCAAACTCAATCCATTGAAGGCGTGATTCAAATAGCCCACCCATTTAAGCCTGATGTCCACCTCGGCTAGAGCGGATTGCAGCGCACGACGCACCTGCGCGTCAGTTTCCAGTGGAACGGCATCATTTCCCAGCCGCGCCAGCAATAGCGACTTGGTGTGATTGCTGGGGCTTTGCGCCAAATCATGGATCGCCTTGAGCCTGACTTCGCGTTCTGGCGCGTTCAGTTGCAAGCTGGCCCGTGCAGCCAGCAACAAGGCCTTGACCGCCGCGTCCTGTTCAACCTGGATACGCCGTTCAATGAGCGGCAACAACGCCGCGCTTGCATTTTTTTGCAATTCGCCGGCCGCCGCCAAACGTACCGCGCGCTCCGGCGCGGCCAGTTTAAGCGCGGCCAGCGCGCTGTTCAGACGCTGACGAATGCGATTATTGATGGAAACCTTTTGCAAATTCCGCGGAAGCGGCGTGACGGCCTTCGCGGTAAGCGGATCCACGGCTCCTTGCGGCGTGAGGATGACTATGACGTTGGCGTCGCCGATGTGCAGCGCGCCGGCCAGCAGCGCCTCCAACGCCGGCAGCGCCGCAGCGTCAGCGGTATTGACGATTTTCTCAATCGCCACGATACGTTGAGCGGTATCGGCGGCGGCCAAAATACCGAGCGTATCGGCGTCCAGCGCCCAGGCCCTGCCGGTCAGCAAGACGCACAAGAGGCTTAGCAGGTATTGCAACTTGATGAAACTCGACGCCGCGTTCATCGCATGGGCTTAAAGAAAAAGGCCGGGGCGCAACATCTTCCCGGCTCTTAACACGTCAACATGCTTTAAGGTATGAAAAAAAACGATTACTTGTCCGACTTCTTCTCGTTGCCGGGTATAAACGGACTCCAAGGTTGCGCGCGGATCGGCTGATCGGTTTGCCAGACGATGTCGAACTGGCCGTTGTCCTGCACTTCGCCGATCATCACCGGTTTGTGAAGATGATGATTAGTCTCGTCCATCTTCAGCGTAAAGCCGGAAGGCGCCTTGAAGGTCTGTCCGGCCATGGCCTTGCGCACCGCGTCGACGTCCGTGGTGCCCGCTTTATTGACCGCGTTGGCCCACATGTGGATACCGACGTAGGTAGCCTCCATCGGATCGTTGGTGACACGCTTGTCGCCGCCGGGCAGATTGGCCTTCTTCACATATTCTTTCCATTTGGCCACGAAGGCGTCGTTTTCCGGACCCTTGACCGACATGAAATAATTCCACGCGGCGAGATGACCGACCAGCGGCTTGGTATCGATGCCGCGCAATTCTTCCTCGCCCACCGAGAAGGCCACCACCGGCACATCGGTCGCCTTCAAGCCGGCGTTTCCAAGCTCTTTATAGAACGGCACGTTGGAATCGCCGTTGATAGTGGAGATCACCGCAGTCTTGCCGCCCGCTGCGAACTTTTTGATATTGCCGACAATGGTTTGATAATCGCTGTGGCCGAATGGAGTGTAAACTTCCTCGATATCCTTCTCCGCCACGCCCTTGGATTTCAGGAACGCGCGCAAGATTTTGTTGGTGGTGCGCGGATAGACGTAGTCGGTGCCGAGCAGATAAAACCGCTTGGCGCCGCCGCCTTCTTCGCTCATCAGATACTCCACCGCCGGAATGGCCTGTTGATTAGGCGCCGCGCCGGTGTAGAAGACGTTTTGAGATAACTCTTCGCCCTCGTACTGCACGGGATAGAACAATAATCCATTCAATTCCTCGAACACCGGCAGCACGGATTTACGCGACACCGAAGTCCAACAACCAAATACCGCCGCGACCTTGTCCTGTGAAATTAACTGACGGGCCTTCTCCGCGAACAGCGGCCAGTTGGAAGCCGGATCCACCACCACCGGCTCGATCTTGCGACCCAGCACGCCGCCCGCGTTGTTGATTTCCTCGATGGTCATCAAAGCGACGTCCTTCAACGATGTCTCGCTGATCGCCATGGTGCCGGACAGCGAATGCAGGATGCCGACTTTGATCGGCGGCTCCGCAGCCGTCGCCGCGCCGCTCAGCAGATTCAACAGCACCCCGGCCAGCAAGGAGATTCCGGAAAGAAATGATGTGCGTAACATAGTCGTCCCCTTCCGCGAATTACTTGATGATGTCGAAGGCGTAGCTGAGGTTTAACACCACGTCGTTATCCTGATCCACGCCGTTGCGGTCCTCGCCACCGACCACGTAGGTGAGGCCGACCGCGGCGCCGGTATTACCGATAGGGTGCGAGATGTTCAAATCAAGATGTCGGAAAGCGGAATCCTCGGCGCTGCTGGCGATGTATTTGCCGCTATCTTCGTAGGTGTAGTAGCCGAGCGTGGCGCCGAAGCTGAAATCGGCGGGCAACGCGGTTTTGTAATTCAAGGTCCAATAGGTATCGCCCTGGTTGCCCCACACGACATCGTTGGTTAGATACTTAAAGCCCAGCGTGAAGGGACCGGCGCCGGCCGTGCCAACCGCCTCGAGACCATCGGCGTTGTCTATATGCACATAGAGATATTTGATCAACCCCAAGGAATAATTGAAGGATCCGGCGCTACCCGCGAATCCGCCGTAGAAATCGTTCTCAAAACCGTTGGATTTACCCGTGTCGGCATAGCCGAGATTGGAACCCCAATAACCCGCGTAAAAACCGCTGGCGTGGCTATAGTCCACCCCGCCCTGAATGGCGGGATCATCATTTTCCGGCGTATTGGTGATACCGCGTAGGATGTACTTCGAGAACACGCCGATGTTGCCGGTAAGTTTATGCGGGGACGTCGCCGCTTCATCGGCTTGGGCGGCGGGAATCATCGCCAGCGACATGCAGGCCGTTAACGATGCGGACATCTTCAAGTTTTTGAAATTCATTAGACTGGCTCCCGGTAAATTATTTGGAATCGTCCGGATTATGCGTCTTCTATGCCAACATAAATTTTTATATATGAAAGAATAGCTTGTGGAATTATCACTCGCGGCGGACAGGAAGATAATGCACTGCTTCGGTGCATTATCGCGTCACCATGCACCTATTTGAAACACAAATTCGATGCTGCGTGCAGCGCCTTTAAAAATCAAAGCAGTCCTTGCTTGATGATGAAACGCTCAATCTCGTCGAGCCCGGCGCCGGTTTTAAGATTGGTGAATACGAAGGGCCGCGCGCCGCGCATTTTGCGCGCGTCGCGCTCCATGACCTCGAGCGACGCGCCGACATGGGGAGCGAGGTCGATCTTATTAATGATCAGCAAATCGGATTTGGTGATGCCCGGCCCGCCTTTGCGCGGGATTTTATCACCGGCGGCGACGTCGATGACGTACAGCGTGAGATCGGAAAGTTCCGGACTGAAGGTAGCGGCGAGGTTGTCGCCGCCGCTTTCCACCATGATCATGTCCAGATCGGTAAAGCGTTGGCTGAGTTGCGCCACGGCGGCCAGATTCATCGATGCGTCTTCGCGGATGGCGGTGTGTGGGCAGCCGCCGGTCTCCACGCCAATGATGCGTTCCTCGGTCAGCGCGCCGCTGCGTATTAAAAATTGAGCGTCCTCATGGGTATAGATGTCGTTGGTGACGACCGCGATTTCATAGCGATCGCGTAGCCGTTTGCACAGCGCGTCCACCAGCGCGGTCTTGCCGGAGCCGACCGGACCGCCGACGCCGATGCGTAGAGGTGAATTTGCAGCGGAAATAGAATTCATGAGCGGAATAATCTCGTGTATTGCGTCTCGTGGCGAGCACTCGCCAGGGCCAAGCCCGGCGCGAACGCCCCGATGGCGTCATCGGTGATGTGTAATCCCTCTTGCACCGCGGCGGGGATAATCTCCGCGGCGCGCGACAGCAGACGTTGCCCGGCGCTTTGTCCGAGGGGTATCAGCTTGAGCGCGGCACTGGTTTGATTCTCCGCCCACGTCCATAAATAACCAATGCAAGTCTGCGCCAATGTAATGTTCCAATGCACCGCCGCAAGCGCGAACAGAGTGGCGAAACTCGCCGCGCGGTGCGTCAGCCAAGAATCGGCGCCGGGCACATCCAGCTCCTTGAGCAAACGCGCCAGGGCCATGCCCAGTTGCCGATCTTCATTTTGCAGTTCCGCGCTCTCGCGGCCGGCGCGCAAAAACGCGCTCCAATATTCCAAGGCCGCCGTATCGCGGCACCGCCACGCATGGTGCAGTCTTATCAATACCGGCACATCCACGCGGCAAACAACCTGCCGTAATAAGTCCTGGAGCCATTGCGCGGCCGATTTTTCGTCATGTACCCAACCTTGATGCGCCGCCCACTCCAAACCCTGCGAATAGGCATAGGCGCCGACCGGCAATGCAGGGCTCACGAGTTGCATGAGACGCAGCAACGCGGTGTGGTCGGCAACATCAGTCATGCGCGTGATGATGCACGTGTATTCCCGAATAAGCACCGCTCTCCGGCTCGAAGGGCACGCACTCAACGCGCACCTCCAGCCCCATGTCGCTCACCATCTCATCCAATACGTGATCATGCAGATAGCGCAGCCAGGCGTGTCCGATCTGCAACGCGACGTGGCGATTGCCGAGGTGATAGGCGGCGCGCGCCAGCAGCAGCGGATCGCCGGTGGACGCGGTAGAGACTTGCTCCGGTGCGGCGTGAACCTTGATTAATGTGCCGTCCGTGGCGCGCAACATGTCACCTTGCCGTAATACGACGCCGCGCGGCAACAGCAGCGCCGCCGCGCGGCCGTCGTCGAGGCGCACGCGCTGGCGGCTTTTGCGGCGCGCCTCGAACGGCAGTGTCAAAACAGTTTGACAGACCGAGTCCACATCGGCGCGCTCGGTGATCTGTATCACCTCGGCGTGCTCGACCCGGCTGGAATCGTGCGCACGCTTGGTCATTAAAATAAAAAATAACGCTGGGCGAGTGGCAAAATCGACGCTGCTTGGCACGTCAGCAACTCGCCGTCGGCGCGTACCTCATAGGTCTGCGGATCCACGTCGATGCGCGGCTGATAATCATTGTGTACCAGGTCGCGCTTGCGCACGCCGCGCGTGGCACGCACGGCCACCAGCCGCTTGCGCAGGCCCAACCGCTCTCCCACTCCCGCGCCGAGCGCGGCCTGCGAAACGAAGGTTATGCTGGCGGCGTGGCGCGCGCCGCCCAGCGCACCGAACATGCGGCGGTAATGCACCGGCTGCGGCGTGGGTATCGAGGCGTTGGGATCGCCCATCGGCGCCGCGACAATCATTCCACCTTTAATAATGAGCGCGGGCTTGGCGCCGAAAAACGCCGGGCGCCAGAGTACGATATCGGCGAGCTTGCCCGCCTCGATGGAACCCACCTCGTGGCTGATGCCGTGCGTAATGGCCGGATTGATGGCGTATTTGGCGATATAACGCTTAGCGCGGAAATTATCGCGGCGCGCGTTGTCCGTGGGTAGCGCGCCGCGCTGCAATTTCATCTTATGCGCCGTCTGCCAGGTGCGGATAATCACCTCGCCTACGCGGCCCATGGCTTGCGAATCGGAGGAAATCATGCTGAACGCGCCCAGGTCATGCAGAATATCTTCCGCAGCGATGGTCTCGCGGCGGATGCGCGATTCGGCGAAGGCGACGTCCTCGGGAATGCCGGGGTCGAGATGATGACACACCATCAGCATGTCGAGATGTTCATCCACGGTGTTGACGGTGTAAGGCCGGGTGGGATTCGTGGACGACGGCAACACGTTGGCGGCGCCGCACACCTTAATGATGTCCGGCGCGTGGCCGCCGCCGGCGCCTTCGGTGTGATAGGTATGGATGGCGCGGTCCTTGAATGCAGCAAGCGTGGTCTCAACGAAGCCGGATTCATTCAAGGTGTCCGTGTGGATCGCCACCTGCACGTCATACTGCTCCGCCACGTTGAGGCAATTGTCTATCGCGGCGGGAGTAGTGCCCCAGTCTTCGTGCAACTTCAAGCCGATGGCGCCGGCCTCGATTTGCTCCTGCAAGGGACGCGGCAGGCTGGCGTTACCCTTGCCGAGAAAACCCAGGTTCACCGGCAAATCCTCAGCGGCTTGCAGCATACGTTCGATGTGCCACGGCCCCGGCGTGCAGGTGGTCGCGTTGGTGCCAGCGGCAGGACCGGTACCGCCACCGAGCATCGTAGTCACACCCGACATAAGTGCGTCTTCGATCTGTTGCGGACAAATGAAATGAATGTGGCTGTCGATCGCGCCCGGCGTGGCGATCATACCCTCGCCCGCGATTACTTCGGTACCCGCGCCAATCAAAATGGTGACGCCGGGTTGCACGTCCGGATTGCCGGCCTTGCCGATGGCGGCGATACGGCCGTTTTTAACGCCGATGTCGGCCTTGACGATACCCCAGTGATCCAGAATCAGGGCATTGGTGATGACCGTGTCCGCCACCTCGGCGGCGCTTTGTTGTCCCTGGCCCATGCCGTCGCGGATTACCTTGCCGCCGCCGAACTTGACCTCTTCGCCGTAGACGGTGTAATCGCACTCCACCTCAATCCACAGATCGGTATCGGCGAGCCGCACGCGGTCCCCGGCAGTGGGGCCGTACATCTCCGCGTAGGCGCGGCGCTCGATTTTAGTCATCCAACGCACCCATGATTTTACCCTGGAAACCGTACACGCGCCGCAAGCCTGCGTATTCAACCAATTCCACCTCGCGCATTTGACCCGGCTCGAAACGCACCGCCGTGCCAGCGGGAATATTTAAACGAAAACCGCGCGTGGCTTCGCGGTCAAACTCGAGGGCGTCGTTGGTTTCGTAAAAATGGTAATGCGAACCGACTTGTATGGGCCGATCGCCACTGTTGGCAACTTGCAGACGCACGATGCGGCGACCCGAGTTCAACTCGATATCCCCTGCCTCGGTAATAATTTCGCCGGGAATCACGGGGCCCTCACACGATCGGATTATGCACAGTCACCAGCTTGGTGCCGTCCGGGAAAGTGGCCTCCACCTGGACGTCGGGAATCATCTCGGCCACGCCGTCCATCACGTCGGCGCGGGTCAGCAGCGTTGCGCCGACGCTCATCAAATCGGCCACGCTGCGGCCGTCACGCGCGCCCTCCAAAATCGCGGCCGAGATGTAGGCCACTGCTTCGGGATAATTCAATTTCAGGCCACGCGCCTTGCGCCGCTCGGCAAGCAGCGCGGCGGTGAACAGCAGCAGTTTATCTTTTTCGCGCGGAGAGAGTTCCATAGCGCTGGCATCATGTCCGCCAGATGCGCGGCGCGCAAGCGGCACGCCCCAGCATTTCCGGCCTCAGAATTGTCCAAACCTGCATAAAATAATGTTTTGCCGCCTCGGCACAGGGTCCAAGATAGCGCGCCGCGATCACTTCATCAAGCTGCGTCACGCTGCACGACGCCGCACCATGCGCGTCGGCCAACTTGCGCAATGCGCCGATCAGATCGGGGCGCCACGCCACGCACACAAAGCTCGCCGCAACCGGCTGTGCCGCCATGCCCCATTTCGCCAGGAGCACCGGGCTGTCGCCGCCGTAATGAGCACGCTCCATCCACACTGCGCGTCCCTCACGCCAAATTTCAAAACTCTGCCGGCACGCCCCCGCGGAAAATCGCTCGTGCGCGGCGGGGCGTCCTAGGCAGAGTATTTCCCAGCCCATGAACGCGCTGTCGGCGGCGAGTTCCACGCGCGTGACTAGTTCCGCGCGCGCACCGTGAAAAATAATATTCTCCTGCGGAAACCATTCCAGTTCCGCCCCCGCGGCGACCGCCAAACGTTGCCGCGCACAGGCCATCCGCCCCGTGCTGCGATAAAACTTGGTGGCGGCGGGAGTGGTAAACAGCGTTTGCGCGCGCGCGCCCATTTCCGCTTCCAGCGTCAAATTGTCACCCGCCACCACGCCGCCCGGCGGATGCAAAATATAGGCGTGGCAAACGCCGCCGGATTCCGGATAGAACATGCGCTGGACGCGCAGCGGTCCCTGGTGGCGCTGCGCAGCAAGCACCGTGCGCGACGGCGTGCGTGCAAAACGCAGCTTCAATTCAGCCTGCCAGCCCTCGCACCCCGCTGCCGCAGCCATCTCCACGGTGGCATACCGCCCAGCCCCGCTCACAAACCCGCCAAGAACCAGACCCCGAGCGTCACCACGCCCGCACCGCCCAGCCGCAATAACCGCGCCGGCCAGCAGTAGGAATGCATCATACCCATAACCACGCCCAAACCGTGTAACGCGCCCGTACTCAGCATAAAACCCATGGCATATACCCAGGGCGTAGCCGCCTGCGGCATCTCGGCACCGTGCGCATGGCCATGAAACAACGCAAATAGGCCGACGACGCCCACGGCCCATACAAGCGGTATCCTTGCGGCCGTAGCGATCAATAAGCCGGATAAGACAATGGAACTCGCGATGCCTAATTCGACCTGCGGCAACGGCCAGCCCGTCACAGCCGCGGCGGCGCCCAGCGCCAGCATCATCATAAAGGCGCACGGGATCAACCATCGCGCCCGCCCACCGACTTGCGCCGCCCACATACCCACCGCAAGCATCACCAGCAGATGATCGAAGCCCACGAGCGGATGGATAAATCCCTGATAAAACCCCAACCCTTTCGCGCCAAGGGTGTGCGCAGACGCGCCCTCGGTAAACAACAAAGCAGGCAATGCAGTCACATAACCAAGCTTCATGGCTGCTCCTTCTTTACAAAATGAAAGATCGTTTTTTCCATTATGTGAAATTTATACCAAGCGCGGTCAAGAAAGCCATGCACTACACAATTTTTCCTTCAAAGAAGACTATTGGCAAAAAGCACTGCGGCCACGACCGCAATACGATAAATAAAAAAACGGGCGTCGAAACGCCCATACGGGAAAGTAAAGTGGATGCCAAGTGTACCGGGCAGGCGGAACGACCGGCGAGGCGAAATGCCTGAGGCAGCGAGACAATCTTTGTCATCGCCGTGCGGTACAAACCAGAGCGTTCTTAGAAAGCCTTACTGACCGAAACAAAGAACGTCCCGTCGGAGATGTCTTCCGTTTCCGTGCCCTTGGTGATGGTGTACGGCGTGCTCTCGGCGTCGGTATCGCTGTACGCGACACCAAAGTTGAGCCCCACAAATTCCTTGGAGATACCCACTTTATAGTCGGTGTAATCCAGCGTGCCGTAGTTCTGGACCTCCTGGTGGCCGATATGCAAACCGAGCACGAAGCCCTGCGCCAACTCGAAATTGGCGTTGGCTTCCAAGTAGCCCGATCCGTCGGAGTCGCCGTTGGCGCTCGCGCCGGTGGGAGTATTATTACCGTTGACGCCGAAGTAATCGGTAAGGGTGTGCGAATACTTCACGTTCAGGAATTTGAACGTGGCGCCTATGAATGCCTCCAGGGTGTCGTATTCCTCGCCGCCGCTGCTCTTGCCGCCCGGATAATAATATTGGATAAGCCCGACGTTATAGCTGAGATCGTCGTTGATCTTGCCGTTGTAACCGCCGTAAAAATCCCATTCCATGCTGGCGTTGGTGTAGCTCGCGCTGGTGACGTTGGACGCCCAGGTGCCGAGATAGAATCCGCTGGCGTGGGCAAAGTCGAAACCGCCCTGGACAGCGGGTTCGTCAAAGGTTTGCGAAATGCCGCGGAACACGTAATTGCTGGTCAGCGCGACGTTGGCGGTGATCGGGTTCGCGGCCTCGTCGGCAAAAGTTAACGACGGGCTGATAAACAATGCGCTTACGACTAGCGCTTTTTTTACGGCTTGCATGGTAAGCTCTCCCCATGTTGGTGAATGAATAAACGCCCGAACTTTAAATAGGGCTGCTTGAGTTAGATTTTACGTAATACTGGTTCATTAAAGGCAAATTTCGCGCCATGTTATTAATATAGTAATATCAATGAGATATACTATGAGCAAACACTCATGACTGCTATATAAGCACCAAAATGGCGATGATCGGCGTCATTTCGCACCATTACGGTGCACCCTGGCGAGGCGGATTTTTAAGGAGATACTTATGATTAATTCAAGCGTGTTGGACGACTTGGCCAAGTGCATCAGCGCGGCCATCCCGCCTGGGGCGCGCGGCCTGCAGCAAGACATCGAAAAGAACGTGCGCGCCGGGCTGCACAGCGTGTTCGCCAAACTGAATCTGGTCACGCGCGAGGAATTCGAGGTGCAGAGCGCGGTGCTGGCGCGCACGCGTGAAAAATTGGAAGCGCTGGAGGTGCAAGTAGCGGCGCTGGAGGCGCGGTTAGGCATACGGCGCGACGCAACGCCTCCGCCAGCCGGCGATCAGGCGCCCATCGAGCTGTAAATGTCGCTGGCTGTCGTTTACAGCCGCGCGCAGGCCGGCATCGACGCCCCATTGGTCACCGTCGAGGTGCATTTATCCAACGGCCTGCCCAGCCTGTCCATCGTCGGCCTGCCGGAAGCGGCGGTCAAGGAAAGCAAGGACCGCGTGCGCAGCGCCATTCTGAACAGCCGTTTCGAGTTTCCGGCGCGACGCATCACGGTCAACCTCGCGCCCGCCGATCTACCCAAGGAAGGCGGACGCTTCGATCTGGCCATCGCCTTGGGCGTGCTGGCGGCGTCCGGCCAGCTTCCCGCACAAGCACTCGACCGCTACGAATGCATCGGCGAACTGGCGCTCACCGGCGAATTGCGCGGCGTGCGCGGCGCGCTGCCGGTGGCGTTGCAGACGCGCGCCGCCGGACGCGCGCTGCTGGTGCCGGTGCAAAATGCCGACGAGGCCGCGCTGGTGGGCGGCGTCACGGTATTCGCGGCGAATCATTTGTTGGAAGTATGCGCGCACCTCGGCGGCGGCGCGCCG
>JBFLZV010000041.1:0-20559 GCA_040756035.1 Pseudomonadota bacterium | reverse complement strand
CCGCACCTTGGCTACCACACCGTTTGCTCAATACTAAACGGTGCGGCACGCAAGGTGCGGGGCGGGGCGCAGCGTAAACTGTGCGAAGGTTTAGGATAGCGCAGAGGGTGTTTCGCGCTACGCTATCCCTGCTCCGCGCGAAACACGGGGTTTACATCCCTGTAAACCCGTTCGGCGCTATGCGCGCCTCACCTTGGCGTCTTTGCGTTGGGTTTTAAGTTTTATTCACTCAGGCGGAACATCGGCCTGAGCGGCGGAAAATAATTCGCTCTCGAAGCCGAACAGGCGCAAGTCTTTGATGCGGCGGGGGTATAAAATTCCATCCAGGTGATCGCACTCGTGCTGCACCACGCGCGCGTGGAAGCCGTGCGCTTCGCGTTCGATGCGCGCGCCGCGCTGATCATAACCGCTGTAGCGCAAGTGCGTGTAGCGCTCCACCAAGCCGCGCATACCGGGCACGCTCAAGCAACCTTCCCATAGCGCGTCGGTCTCGTCGCCGAGGATTTCGATTTCCGGATTGATGAGCACGGTGGTCGGCACCGCTTCGGCCTGCGGGTAGCGCGGATTGGCCTGCACGCCGAAGATGACCACGCGCCGGCTCACGCCGATTTGCGGCGCGGCCAAGCCCGCGCCGTTTTGCGCGGCCATGGTGTCGAACATGTCCGCGATCAGCGCGTCGAGTTCGGGCGTATTGAATTCGGCGACAGGCTCGGCGCGCTGCAACAGCAGCGGATTGCCCATGCGTAAAACGTTTCGAACGGCCATGCAACTATCATAACAGTCCGCATTACCGATCTTCTACTACACTACGGGCATTTCGGATTATTGAACTTCGGCACGCACAGTTCCGGCTCGCGCTCCAAGGTGACCGTGGTGCCGGTAGCCGTCGAACGCGCGTACACGATGGTTACCTTGATTTTTTCCTTGGCCGGCGCCTTGGCCTCGGAGAAGGCGATGCCCAAGCTGGTGCGGTCAACCGGCTCCGATTTCACCGAACGCGTCACCGGCGCGTCCAGTTTGAAGCTCTGGATGAAGCCGTTGAAATTCGACGCGCCCCAATTGGGGCCGTTGAGCTCCTGCGCGGTCGCCGTGGCGATGTATTCGTACAAGCATTCGCCGGGCGCGGCGGGATCGCACAGCACGCGGCTGCTCACCCGGATGAGGATGCGGAAATTGCCGGCGTTGCGTCCCGGCGGCGCCAGGCTGCGTTCGTCGTAGGTGACGGCGGCCTCGCACGGACAACCGGGTCGTTCTTGCGTGCCGCCTTTGCGCGCCGGTTCGGGTTTCTTGCGCGCGCCGGCGGCGGGTCTTTTAGGCTTCGGGACGGGTTTTTTGCGTGTAGCCATGTTGGTTCTCCCTCATTTTCAGACCAAGGGAATGACATATTCCAATAATTTACGCACCTTGTCCATGCCGGTTTTCAGGTTCAATTCGATATCATGCATAGTGATGGCGGCGTCCGGGCCGCGCCCCGCCGCCCAGTTGGCGACCACCGCGCAGGTGGCGTATTCGAGATCGAGCTCGCGCGCCAGCACCGTCTCCGGCATGCCGGTCATGCCGACGATGTCGCAGCCGTCGCGTTCCATGCGGTTGATCTCGGCGGCGGTTTCCAGGCGCGGCCCTTGCGTCGCGCCGTAAGTGGCGGTTTTGCAGGCGTGGATGCCGGCGAGTTCGCAGCCACGGATAAGAATGTCGCGCAAGGTGTCGCTGTAGGGGTGGGTGAAATCGACGTGCCGCACCGGCGTCTGCCCGGACTCGACAAAGGTGTGCGCGCGCGACCAGGTGTAGTCGATGATTTGATCGGGAATGGCGAGTTCGCCCGGCGCCATGTCGCCGCGGATGCCGCCCACGGCAGCCACCGCGATCACGCGGTTCGCGCCCACTTCGCGCAGCGCCCACAGATTGGCGCGGTAGTTGATCTCGTGCGGCGGGATGGTGTGACCGTAACCGTGACGCGCCAGAAACACCACTTTTTTGCCGAACAGCGTGCCGTGCGTGAGCGGGCCGGAGGGTTCGCCGTAGGGTGTGTGCACCATTTCGCGGTGCGTGATCTGCAAGGTTTTGAGGGAGCGCAGTCCGGTGCCGCCGATGATGGCGAGTTCGCTCATGTTTAAGTTTCCTTCACTGCGAAAATGCCGGGGGCGTTGCGCAGATAGCCTTTGTAGTCCATGCCGTAGCCGAACACGTAGCGGTCCTCCACCGTGAGACCTACGAAATCCGCCTGCACGCCGTTTTTGCGGTCATGCAACTTATCGACCAACACCGCGCTGTACACCTCGCGCGCGCCTGCGGCCTTGCAGTCAGCGATGATCGCCGCCAGCGTCAGGCCCTCGTCGAGAATGTCGTCGATGATGAGCAGCGTGCGGTCTTGCAGCGGGATGCTGGGCCGCACCAGCCAGTGCAGTTCGCCGCCTTGGGTTTTGCCGCGATAGCGCGTGGCGTGGATATAATCGAGTTGCAAGGGGAAATCGAGGCGGGTGAGCAGCTTACCCGCGGGGATGATGCCGCCGGTCATGACGCACAGCACCAGCGGATTGCTCTCTTTAAGCCGCGCGGTGATCTGTTCCGCCATGCGCTGCAGCGCTTGCTCGACGTCGGTTTTACTGTAAAGGCGGTCGGCGTGGACGTATACATCGAGCGCTTGCTGGGCGGTAACGGACATGATTTTAGGCTTGTTATAAATAAACGCCGATTATAGAAGGGATAGATTTTCGCCGCCAGCATAGGCCGCGTTGATTTTTTCCAGCGCCTGCACCGCTTGTTTCCATCCGGGATCGCGCTGCAATTGCACGCGCGTAATCTGCCCGCGCCCGCGCATACGCACCAGACGCATGTACGCGACCGGGTCGTCGTAGCCGCCGAGCCCTTCCAGCACCTGCGCCGCGGCGTTGGGATTGTTGCACACCAGCACCATGTCGCACCCGGCGTGCAACGCCGCGCGGGCGCGCTGCACGAAATCGCCGGCCACCGTCGCGCCTTCCATGCTGAGGTCGTCGCTGAAGATGGCGCCCTGGAATTCCAGACGCTTGCGCAACACTTCGCGTAGCCAGAAGGGAGAAAAGCCCGCCGGGTGCGGATCGACTTGCGGATAAATCACGTGCGCCGGCATGATCGCCGCCAAGCCGTAGTGGATCATGCGCTCGAAGGGCAGGATGTCCTCGGCGTAGATGTCATTGTAGTTGCGCTCGTCCACCGGGATGGCGACGTGGGAATCGGCCTCCACGCCGCCGTGGCCGGGAAAGTGCTTGCCGGTGGCCGCCATGCCCGCGTGCTTCATGCCCAGCATGTAGGAATGCGCCAGGTCGGCCACGGCTTGCGGATTGGTGTGGAAGGCGCGGTCGCCGATGATTTGACTGATGCCGCGATCCACGTCCAGCACCGGCGCGAAACTGAAATCGACGCCGACGGCGCGCAATTCGCCGGCCATGAGCCAGCCGCAGGCTTCCGCCAGACGTTTGGCGCGCTTGCGATCGGTGTCGTAGATATGACCCAGGCCGCGCATCGCCGGCAGGCTGGTGAATCCGGCGCGGAAGCGCTGCACTCGCCCGCCTTCGTGATCCACCGCAACCAGCAGGCGCGGTTCGCGCAGCATGTGAATCTCGCGGATCAGTTCTTCGATCTGCTCCGGCGACGCGTAATTGCGCGCGAACAGGATCACCGCGCCCGTCAACGGATGGCGCAGCATGTCGCGCTCTTCAACGGACAATTCCTGCCCAGCCAAATCCATCATCACCGGTCCGAGTGACATGGGAATCTCTAAATTTATTCGGAGATTCCGCGGCACAGGGATGTGCCGCTATTTTTCGATTGCGTCAAGCAATTGAAAAATGAAGAAAAAAGAAAATCGTACTTTTCGTTTCTCGTCTTTGAAAAATTCAAGGATGAATTTTTTAAAGTTCCCATAAATTTAGTCCTCACTGATCAGCACGCGCGTACCCACCGCGACATGCTCGAATAAACTCATCACATCATTGTTGTGCAATTTTACGCAGCCGTGCGAACTCGGCACGCCCATTTCATCTTCGTCGGGACAGCCGTGCAGATAAATGTAACGGCGCATGGTGTCCACGTTGTGCAACCGGTTTTTGCCCACTTCGAGTCCGCTCAGCCACAGGATGCGCGTGAGTATCCAGTCACGCCGCGGAAATTGTTCGCGCAGTTGCGGCGTGTAAATCTCTCCGGTCGGACGGCGTCCCACGAATACGGTGTTCACGGGGCAACCGGCGCCGATCTTGGCGCGGATCACGTGCCAGCCGCGCGGCGTGCATTCGCTGCCGGCCACCTCCCCCGGCCCGTTGCGCGCGGTGCTCACCGCCGTTTCGAATACGGTGCGCGCGCCGTGGCGCAGGCGCAGGCGCTGCGCGCCGATGCTGACTTCGATGATTGGCGCCTCATTTATCATGCTCTGCGCATATGATATAACGAAACCCAAGAATTCGTCTTACGATAAGGAACCCGCCCCATGACCGCGGACGCCACGGCACGCATGTCGTCGTACATCAAGCGCATCGCCACCGGGCCGAAGATGAGCAAGGACTTGAACCTGCAGGAGGCGCGCGACGCCATGGCGCTGATCCTCGCCGGCCAAGCCGATCCGGTGCAGGCCGGCGTGTTGCTCATTGCGCTACGCATGAAACGGGAAACCGACGAGGAAAATTTCGGCGTGCTGGAGGCGCTGCGCGCGTCCACGCGGTACGCCGTCGCCGACGTCGATGAATTGATCGATATCGCCGACCCCTACGACGGTTTCTTGCGCCATCTTCCCGCCGGACCGTTTCTGCCGGCGCTGCTCGCCGCGTGCGGCCTGCCCGCCGTGTCGCACGGCTGCCGAACGCTCGGTCCCAAATTCGGCCTCACCCATCATCAAATCCTCGCAGCCGCGGGCGTAAAAGTAGACTTAACCCCGCAGGCCGCCGCCGCGTGCGTGGCCGACCCGCGCGTCGGTTGGGCCTACGTCGATCAACGCGCGTTCCACCCGGCGCTGCACGGCTTGGCCGAACTGCGCCGTTTGATCGTCAAACGCCCGTGCCTGGCGACGTTGGAAAAATTCTGCGGCCCGCTGCGCGCGCGCGGCAAAACGCATCTCATCGTCGGCTACGTGCACGCCGCGTACGAGGAGTTATTGCCTAAACTGGCGCGTCACGCCGGTTTCGATTCGGCCCTGGTGGTGCGCGGCATCGAGGGCGGCGTGGCGCCGCCACTCAACGCGCCGAGCAAATTGACCACTTACCGCAATGCCGGGCCGATAGCAACCGTGCGGCTGGCTCCGCGCGAGGCGGACATTGAATCAGCGCAGCGCAGCGCGCCGCCGCCGGATGAATCCACCGATGTTGCGCAACTCGCCCAGGATGCGGCGCGCGCCGGCTTGGCGGCGCTGGACGGCGCCGCGGGCCCATTGCGCGACAGCCTGGTGCTCACCGCCGCGGCCGTGCTCCAGCATCTGGGCCGCGCGCCCTCACTGCACGAAGCCGCGGCGCTGGCGCGGCGCGCCATCGACTCTGGTGCGGCGCGCCAGCGGTTTCAAGCGTTTTCGCGCAACGTGTGACTTAATTATCACTGGGCACGTGAATTGTAGGAATATCACCCCAGGTCGCGCCTGAATGCAGCGGCATTGTACATTTGCCCGCAAAGCGCATGACGCAAAAACACGGGATGAAAATTTGATTAAAATCAGCCCGATATGGTATAGAATTCCATCACGACGTCAGGAGGTCACGCCCGACGGCGGTCGCAGCGCCGATCCCCTATTGCTTATAAGGATACAATAACCGTACCACAAGGAGAGTGGAAACCATGGAATTGAAAAGGCACATAAGCCGTCTTCCGAACCATATTCTCAAGCCCTTCGGCCTCAAACTGGTCACAAGCCCCAAACCATCGCACGACGGGCAAGAATCCGCCCCGATAGCGCCCAATTACAGTAAATCGAAACTGCCGGACGGCGCGGCGGATTATTTACAGCCAGATAATCCCAAGCTCAAAGAGTTGCAAGCGGCCTACGCCAACCCCTCACGCCATCCTCTCAAAGAGCACATGGTATGGTCAGACAGCCTGATCACTTCGGATGATCTGAGGTATTTCCGAGGCGATAATGCCTACGTCTGGCAGATGCGAGGCAAAAACATGAACATGCTCGGCTATGCCTTGACGGCATACTACGTCAAAGCGATGGACAATCTGTATCTTTTGCGGAAACTGGAGGAGGACGATCTCTTCGGGATTTTTACTTTCCGGATCGATAATAAAATCATTTCACGGGACCTCTTGGATTCCATCATTGAAATATATTTTCTCGAGAGGCATTTGAGGATATCCCAGTGGCCCCGCTTAAACATTCTTGACATAGGCGCAGGGTATGGCCGCCTGGCGCATCGGTTTATCAATGCGCTGCCCAATGTCGAAAATTATTTTTGCACCGACGCCGTAGCCGTATCGACATTCATTTCAGACTATTATCTCGGCTTTCGCAATGTTCACCACAAAGCCAAGACGATCCCTATTTACAATATAGAAAGTGCACTGAAAAATCACACTGTTGATATAGCAATCAACGTCCACAGCTTCTCGGAATGCACCTTACCGGCTGTCGAATGGTGGCTGTCCTTACTGGAGAGCAAGCGGGTCAAATATCTTATGATCGTCCCCAATACCATGGACCATGACGGAAAACTTCTGCTGACTATCCAGCGCAAGGACTTCTCCAAAGTCATCGAAAGGCACGGATACAAACTGATCGCTAAAGAGCCCAAATACAGCGATGAGTGCGTTCAAGAATACGGCATAAAGCCCACTTATCATTACCTGTATGAATTGACTTGATGCGCGAGGCAAGGAATTGGCAAGGTGATACGATCACGCTTCCCCCTGGTTAATCAATATTTGCAGGGCGGAACCGGCAAACGAATCAGCAGTTAAACCAAGCGAGTTGCTCACGCAGTTTGACGACTTCGCCAATGATCACCAGCGTCGGTGCGTGGACTTCGGATCGGCTGATAATCTCAGGCAGTGTTTGCAAGGTGCCGGTAAACACGCGCTGCTTGAGGGTGGTGCCCTGTTCGATGAGGGCGGCCGGCGTGGCAGCGGGCAAACCATGCGCCGTGAGTTCGCGGCACAGGATGTCGAGCCCCAGCAAACCCATATACACCACGATGGTCTGCCGCGGCTGCACCAAGGCGTTCCAATTGAGATCCATGCCGCCGTCTTTGAGGTTACCCGTCACGAAAATACACGCCTGCGCGTAATCGCGGTGCGTGAGCGGGATGCCGGCATAGGCCGCGCAACCGTTGGCGGCGGTGATGCCGGGCACCACTTGGAACGGAATGCCTTGGCTCGCCAGCGTGGCGATTTCCTCGCCGCCGCGCCCGAAAATAAAGGGATCGCCGCCCTTGAGGCGCAACACGCGCTTGCCTTCGCGCGCGAGCTTGACCATCAATTGATTGATTTCTTCCTGGCGCACCGTGTGCACGTTGCGCTTTTTACCGACGTAGATGCGCTGCGCCTCGCGGCGCGCCAAGTCCAGCACTTCCGCGCTCACCAGACGGTCGTACAGCACCACGTCGGCCTGCTGCATGAGGCGCAGCGCGCGAAAGGTGAGCAGGTCGGGATCGCCGGGGCCGGCGCCTACCAGATACACTTCTCCTTGCGCGCCACCGGGCTCTGTCGTTAAAGCATCCTGCACTACCTTGCGAGCTGCCTCATCGCGCCCCGCGAATACGAGTTCCGCCGCCGCGCCTTGTAGAATCTTTTCCCAAAAGCGGCGCCGCTCGGCGGTGTTTGTGAAGCGTTGCTTCACCTGCGCGCGAAATTGCGCAGCCAGCTCTGCGAGCCGCCCGTAAGCCGCCGGGATCAGCGTCTCCAGGCGCGCGCGCAACACACGCGCCAGCACCGGCGCGGCCCCGCCACTGGACAACGCCACCAAGATAGGCGAACGGTCCACAATCGACGGCAGAATAAAACTGCACAGTTGCGGATTGTCGACCACGTTGACGGGAATATTTTTTTGCGCGGCGGACTGGTACACGGCGCGATTGACGTGCTCGTCATCGGTCGCGGCGATGACCAGCGTCACGCCCTGCAAATCTTGTTCATTGAACGGCGCGGCCCGATAGCTGATTTTTTTCTCGTCGAACAGTTGCCGCAACGCCGCGCCGAGCACGGGCGCCACGACGCCGACGCGCGCACCGGCGCGCAACAGCAACGCGGTCTTGCGCGCCGCCACCTCGCCGCCGCCCACCACCAAGCAGGGTTTGTTTTTAACGTCGAGAAAGACCGGGAGAAAATCCATAATTGCAAAAAACTCAACGCAAAGACGCCAAGACGCAAAGATCGCAAAATATTATTATTTCATACTCAGCGTCTTGGCGTCTTGGCGTTGGGTTTTGAAAAAATCAGACAATTGCAAAACCGGTATGCCGCTCTAACGGCACGGTTTGTTGTTGCACGTCGGCCACGCGCGCCAGCGGCGGGCCGCGCCACAGCCACTCAGCCAGGGAATCGAGTTGTTGCGGCGTGCCGCAAGCCAATACTTCGACGCAGCCGTCGGGTAGATTGCGCACCCAGCCGGTCACGCCCAGTTCCACGGCTCGTTGCCGCGTGGCAAAGCGGAACGACACCCCTTGCACTCGTCCCATGATGCGGTAGCGTACACACGCCGTCACGGTGTTGGAGTAACCTGCACCACAGCAGTTTTGTTTTGCAAGGCAGCCTTGCGCTGCCGTTGCAGCGTTTTCTCAGCGATGAACTTTTCGATCGCCTCGCCGGTGACGCGGCCTAGGTGCGTGGCGGCGATCTCTCCCTCCGGCGAAATCAGATACGTGCTCGGCAAGCCGCGCACCGGCCCCAGCGGCGATTCACCCTTCGAACTGCCGCGTAAAATGGTGTAGGTGATGAAATGCTCGTCGATAAATTCGCGCAAGTTCTTGACGTCGATGTCTTCCATGCACACACCCAACACCACCGCGCCCTTGCCTTGGTGCTTGGCGTGGAACGCCTCGAGGTCGGGGATTTCCTCCAGGCACGGCGGGCACCAGGTGGCCCAGTAATTGACCACCACCCATTGACCGCGGTAATCGGACAGCTTGTGCAGCTTGCCGTCCACGTCCGGCAGCGCAAAATCTTCGCCGGCAAACGCGCAAACGGATAGCAGAAGCCCGGCAAAAAGGATTAAACTATTTTTAAACAAAACGCGACCCTCACATCGAATCTCACCCAGCTATGAATAATACCCTCTTTCGCACCGAAAAAGACAGTTTAGGCGACTATCCGGTGCCGCGCGACGCCTGGTACGGCATTCAAACCGCCCGCGCCGTGGCCAATTTTCCGATCAGCGGGCGCGGCCCGGATAAGGACTTCGTCCTCGCGCACGTGCGCATCAAACGCGCGGCGGCGGTCGCCAATATGCAGCCCGGCTGGCTGGACGAAAAACTGGCCAAGGCCATCATCGCCGCTTGCGACCGTATCCTGAATGGTGAGTTCCTCGATCAATTCGTGGTGGACCGTTTCCAGGCCGGCGCCGGCACCAGCCACAACATGAACAGCAACGAGGTGATCGCCAATCTCGCCAACGCGGCGCTGGGCAGTGCACGCGGCGACTACAAGCCCGTGCACCCGAACGACCACGTCAATATGAGCCAGAGCACCAACGACACCATCCCCGCGGCGGTGCGTCTGGCGGCGCTGGCCAAGCTGCCGCGCCTACTCGATGCCGTGCACGCCATGGCCGACGAATACGCGCGCATCGGCGCGCGCGAGATCGACACCGTCAAGAGCGCGCGCACGCATTTGCAAGACGCGGTGCCGACCACCCTGGGCCGCGAATTCAACGCCTATGCCTGGACCTTGCGCCGTTGCGCCGCGCAACTCGCGGCCTGCCGCGAGGCGCTGTGCGAAACCGGGCTGGGCGGCAGCGCCGCCGGCACCGGCTTGAACACGGCGCCGCATTACGCCGAACGCGTGGCGCAGGAACTGGCGCGGCTCTCCAATGAGCCGATTCGCGCCGCGCAAGACCTCGCCGCGCAAATGCAATCCACGCACGACTTGCAACGCTTGTCATCTGCCATCCGTGACGTGGCCCTGGAACTCACGCGTATCGCCAACGACATGCGCCTGCTCGCCTCCGGGCCGCGCACCGGTTTGGGCGAGATCGTGCTGCCCGCCGTGCAGCCAGGCTCCAGCATCATGCCCGGCAAGGTCAATCCGGTGATGTTCGAGATGTTGAATCAAGTGTGTTATCAAGTCATCGGCCAAGACGCCGCCATCGCCGCCATGACGCAGTCCGGCCAACTGGAATTGAACGTGATGCTGCCCGCGCTCGGCTCGGCGCTGTTCGACGCCATGGACTGGCTCACCCACGCGCTGCACGCCGCGACCGAACGCAACCTCAAAGGCTTGCATGTGGATCGCGCGCGCTGTAAGGACTTTTTGCACAACAGCGTGGGTCTCGCCACGCTGTTGAACACGCGCATCGGCTACGCCGCCGCCGCCAAGATCGCGCAGGAGTCCGAAAAAACCGGACGCCCGGTGCGCGACATCGCCGCCGAGCACGGCGTGATAAGTCGCGAGGAATTCGATGATTTAGTGCTGAAAGCCGCGCGCGACGGCCAAATCTAAAACCGCCCCAAAACGCAGCATCACTGTCCGCCGCTATTCTCTTGTGGTGCAAACTTTTCTCGCGCGATTTTCCCTCTACGCGCCAAGCCGTTGAAGATTAGATAATTTTTTCACTGGCACGGCTATTGCTAACCTCATGATGAACAGTGACATGAGGTAATCGTTATGCGCGTGCTCTTGGCGGTTGAACATCCGGACTACGCGGAGATTCTGCACAGGGCCGTGCAGGATCTCGCTTACACCGTCACGGCGCGCGTACGGCAGCTTAGGCAATTACGCGCCGTGGCGCGTAAAACCGAGACGGATATTATGCTGCTCGCCTTCGATGAAATCGACCGCATAAAACTGCGGCACATCGAACGCGCCTATCTCGTCCAGCCTTGTCCCATCGTATTGTTCACGCGGCGCGGCGACACGGAGATCATCGACGCCGCGCTCAAGGCCGGCGTCAGCGCCTTCATCGTGGACGGGCTGCGCGCGGAAAGAATAAAACCCATTATCGACACCGCCGTTATCCGCTTTAACGGCGTGCAGGATTTACTCAGGGAATTGGAGCAGGCGAATACCACGGAGCAGGAGCGTAAATTGATCGGGCAAGCCACCGGTATTCTGGCCAGGCAGGCGCACATTCCGGAGAGCGCCGCCGCCAAGGCGCTGCGCCGGCTCGCCCTCAACCGCAACAAACGCATAGTGGACGTCGCGGACTGCATCATCAACGGCGAACGCCTGCTGGCGCACGTTTAAATGAAAAAATGTTCGGAAGCGAAAATCCCGTTCTCCGCCTCTCCTCGGAGAACGGGGCTTTTTTACCAATGACTTCTTCACTGACACAGCGTCCATCCGAAACGGCGCTGCGCGTGCTGTTGGTGGACGACGACCCCGAGCGCGCCGCCCTGGTCGAACAGGCCCTGGGCGCTGCCGGCTACGTGGTCGCCGCGCAGCTCGCGCCGCACGACGACTTGCACGCGCGCGTCGCCAAGATTCGACCCGACGTGATTATCATCGACATGGAATCGCCGGATCGCGACACCCTGGAACATATGTGCTGTATCGGCCGCGAGCTGCCGCGTCCGGTAGTCATGTTCACGCATGACGATGACAAGGAGAAAATTCGTCTGGCGCTGCGCGCCGGCGTGAGCGCCTATATCGTGGACGGCTTGAGCAGTGAACGCATTAAACCGATCATCGACGTCGCCATGGCGCGCTTTCAGGAATATCAAGCGCTGCGCGGCGAGTTGGCCAAGGCCACCGCCGCCTTGGAAGAGCGCAAGCTGATCGAGCGCGCCAAGGGCCTGATCATGCGGCAACGGCAATGCCCGGAAGACGAGGCCTACCGCGCCTTGCGTAACCAAGCGATGACGCACAACTTGCGTGTCGCCGATGTGGCGAAGCAGGTCATCGCGGCGGCGGAATTGTTGATATGAAGTAGTAAGCCTGGGATCGGCCCAATGGCGGGCCGATCCTTGGAGATATATTAACCCGGCGGTCTTTATTGCCGGGTTAATTCAAGGCATGGACGCCTTGACGCGGCCCTCAGCCGCGCGAGACTAGGCCGGGCGTGTACCGGCCTGGTCGAGGGCGACAAAATATACGGATATATTTTGTCGCCGAGTTAATAACTACGCAAGTCAATGCGGACTTGCGCATGGACAACGGCGTCCATTCCACGGGAGCAATCTCGCTGGGATGGGCGCTTTTTTTTTGGCCGTTACCTGGAGGAAAAGTTAGGTATGAAAAACCTTAGCAATAACGACCTGCCTGAAATCGGCGTCGATCAACCGCGGCGCACGTTCATGAAATCCGCGCTCGCGCTAAGTCTGTACGCGGCCATGCCGGTGGGCTTGAGCAGCCGCGTGTACGCCGCCGGCTCGGATGCGCCCGAAAAGACCGATCTCAAGGTGGGCTTCATCCCGCTCACCGATTGCGCCAGCGTGGTGATGGCCGGCGAACTCGGTTTGTACAAAAAATACGGCCTTAACGTGACGGTGACCAAGGAGGCAAGTTGGGCCGCGGTGCGCGATAAATTGGTGCTCGGCGAATTGGATGCCGCGCACGTGTTGTACGGCCTGATTTACGGCGTGCAACTCGGCATCGGCGGACAGAAAAAAGACATGGCCATCCTCATGGGCCTCAATCACAACGGCCAGGCCATCACCTTGTCGAACGTGCTGAAAGACAAGGGTGTGGTGGACGGCGCGAGTTTGAAAAAGCTGGTTGATACTGAAAAGGGCGATTATACCTTCGCGCAAACCTTCCCCACCGGTACGCACGCCATGTGGTTGTACTACTGGCTGGCGGCGCACGGCATTCATCCATTTAAAGATGTGAAAAATATCGTGATCCCGCCGCCGCAGATGGTGGCGAATATGCGCATCGGCAATATGGACGGTTATTGTGTCGGTGAACCGTGGAATGCGCGCGCCATCTACGACCAAATCGGCTTCACCGCCGTCACCACGCAAGCCATCTGGAAAGATCACCCGGAAAAAGTGTTGGGCGCCACGCTGGAGTTCGTGCAAAAGCATCCCAACACCGCGCGCGCGCTCACCATGGCCGTGCTCGAAGCTTCGAAATTTATCGATACGGTGAGCAATCGTCCCCGCGTCGCCAAGGTCATCGCCAGTAAATCCTACGTCAACGCGCCCGATCCGGTCATCGAAGGACGCATGGTGGGCAAGTATGAAAACGGTCTGGGTAAATCCTGGGACGATCCCGATTACATGAAATTCCACAACGACGGCCAAGTCAATTTCCCTTATCTGTCGGACGGCATGTGGTTCCTCACTCAGCACAAACGATGGGGTTTACTGGACGCCGATCCGGATTATCTCGCCGTCGCCAAGAGCGTCAACCAAATCGAGTTGTACAAGCAAGCCGCGGAGCAGTTGAAAGTACCCGTGCCGTCCGATGCATTCCGCACCAGCAAATTTTTTGACGGCGCGGTGTGGGACGGCAAAGACCCCAACCAGTACGCGGCGAGTTTCGCGCTGAAAGCCTGATGAGGAACATGACCATGAACGTCGTCCCCATGAAATCGCCTCGGCCCGATGCTCCGGTTACCGAGATCCAACCCGCGCACAGCCCGCCGTCGCGACGCCGCGCGCCGCACGTCGCATCGGCGCGTCAGCCGACGCGGATGGATAGGCTGATAAAAATCTTGGCGCCGCCCGTCATGGGTCTGCTTGTCTTTATTTTACTCTGGGCGTGGCTGGCGAATCACACGCCACAGTTGCCGGGGCCGCTACAAACCTGGCGCGCCGCCGTCGAAGTCTTCAGTCATCCCTTCTATGACCATGGCCCCAACGACCAAGGCATCGGCTGGAATATTCTGCGCTCGCTGGAACGGGTCGGCATGGGCTTCGGTTTGGCGGCGCTGATCGGCATTCCGCTGGGATTCATGATCGGACGCTTCACGTTCCTCAATAATATGCTCGCGCCCATCATCAGCATCCTGCGTCCGGTCTCGCCTCTGGCGTGGCTGCCCATCGGCTTGCTGGTGTTCAAGGAGGCGCAACCGGCCGCGATCTGGGTCATTTTCATCTCCAGCATTTGGCCGATGATTATCAATACCGCCGCCGGCGTCACCAAGGTGCCGCAGGATTATTTGAATGTCGCGCGCGTGTTGAACCTATCGGAGTTCGCGGTGTTCACCAAGATTCTGTTTCCCGCCGTGCTGCCCTACACCCTGACCGGCATCCGCCTCTCCATCGGCGTCGCCTGGCTCGTTATCGTCGCCGCGGAAATGCTCACCGGCGGCGTGGGGCTGGGCTTCTGGGTATGGGACGAATGGAACAACCTCAACGTCGAACACATCATCATCGCCATCTTCGTGGTCGGCATCATCGGCCTGCTGCTGGAACAGATGCTGCTCATGATCGCCAAGCGTTTTTCCTACTGAGACGGAGAACAGTCATGGATCAAAAATTCATTCAAATCGAAGACGTGAACAAAGTATTCGAATCCAAACAAGGCGCTTTTACGGCTCTGACCGGCATCCATCTGACCATTCGCGCCGGCGAGTTCGTCTCGCTCATCGGCCACTCCGGCTGCGGCAAATCCACGCTGCTCAATCTGGTGGCGGGGCTGATTCCCCCCAGCAGCGGCGCCTTGCTGTGCGCGGGCCGCGAGATTGCCGGGCCCGGGCCGGAACGCGCCGTGGTATTTCAAAACCATTCCCTGCTGCCCTGGCTCACCTGCCTCGGCAACGTGCATATCGCCGTGCAGCGCGTGTTCGGCCGCACGGAATCCGCGGCGCAACTCAAACAACGCGCCACGGCGGCCTTGGAGATGGTGGGCTTGAGCGCGGCGCAACACAAATATCCGCATGAGATTTCCGGCGGCATGAAGCAACGCGTCGGCATCGCGCGTGCGCTGTCCATGCAGCCCAAGGCGCTGCTGCTCGATGAGCCGTTCGGGGCGCTGGACGCCCTCACGCGCGCGCATCTGCAAGACGAACTGCTGAAGATCGTGGCCGCCACCGGCGCCACCGTGCTGATGGTCACGCACGACGTGGACGAGGCGGTGCTGCTCTCGGATCGCATCGCCATGATGACCAACGACGGCCGGTTGGGGGAAATTTTGCAAGTCGATTTGCCGCGACCGCGCGACCGCCTGGCGCTTGCGGAACATCCTCGTTATGTCAGTCTGCGCGGCGAGGTGCTGAAGTTCTTATATCAGCGCCACGCCCAACGCGCGGCCTGACGCACTCTCATTCACTCAAACTATACGGAGCAAAAAATGACTTTTAAACACACATCGCGGCGCTTACGTCCGGCGCTTGTTCTTCTGATCCATCTCCCTGTCCTTTACACGGCAAACGCGCACGCGGAAGGCACGCTGGTCGAGGCATTGACCTCCGGCAAGGTTTCCGGACAACTGCGCCCGCGCTTCGAGTGGGTCGATCAACAAGGTAAAACGGAAAACGCCAACGCCTTCACGCTGCGCACGCAGCTCGGCTACGCCACGGGGGACTATCAAGGATTCGGCGCCTTCATTCAGTTCGAGGACGTGCGCAATCTCGGCGGCAATGAATACAACGACACCATCAACGGCTTGACGCAGTATCCTACTGTGTCCGATCCGGAAAGCACGGAAATCAATCAGGCGCTGCTGAGCTTTAAGGGGATGCCCGACTCGCTGCTTGCCGACACCAGCTTCAAGTACGGGCGCCAGATCATCAACCTCGACAATCAACGCTTCATCGGCGACGTCGGCTGGCGGCAAAATACCCAAACCTTCGATGCGTTCTCCGTCACCTCGGCTGTCACCAACAACGTCAATGTATTTCTCGCCCATGTCACCAACGTCAACCGCATCTTCGGCGAGGATCACCCCAGCTTGGGCGACGTCAATCTGCGCGGCGAACTTATCAACGTCGCCTACCGAGGACTGCCGCTTGGGGCGCTGACGGGCTACGGCTATTTCCTGGACTATGAGCCCGGCCAGCCGCTCGCGGTCACGGCTTCCAACCAAACCCTGGGGCTGCGCTTTGACGGCTGGCAACAACGGGAAAGCGGCGCCAAATATTTCTATACCGCCGAATACGCCAAGCAGAGTGATTACGCGGACGGCGCGAGCACGGTGGACGCGGATTATAAAGCCCTCGCGCTGGGGCTCGAAATAAAAGGCGTCACGGCCAAACTCAATTACGAACTGCTGAGCGGCGACGGCGTATACGGCTTCGCCACGCCCTTTGCGACCTTGCACGCCTTCAACGGCTGGGCCGACCAATTTCTCGCCACGCCGAGGGACGGCCTGCAAGACGTTTTCATCACTCTTGCCAAAAGTTGGGGCGGCATCAACTGGTTTTTGCGTTATGACCAATTTTCCTCAGATCATGACGGCTACGATTACGGCAGCGAGTGGGATTTTTCCGCCGCCAAGAAACTCAACAAAAATCTCACCGTCCTCGTTAAATACGCCACCTATGACGGCGACGCCAATGCCACCAATCTGGCGCGCAACCCCACGCTCGCGCTGGATATTGATAAATTCTGGCTACAAGCCGATTTTCAATTCTAGGCCCACAACACCGCATATGAACCACCTCAGCGTCATCGAGCGTTACCATGAGCACCGCAAGGGCGTGCAGGATTTGGTAGCGTCCATTCTCACCGGCATCGCGGAACCCGACCTGTTCGGCAACGGCGCGGCACAACGCCAGGCCATGCAAGCGCTCGCCGAACTGTACCGCTTCGTCGATCTGCTCTACACGCTGGATGAAAACGGCGTGCAAACCAGCGATAACATCGCAAGCCGCTATTGGCAATATGCAACCGGGGAGGGCAAAAACAGGGACCGCAGTCAGCGTCCGTATTTTGCATTGGCGCGCGCGGCGGAACACGTGGTGGTGACCGACCCCTACCTGTCCAGCGCCAACACCAAGCTGTGCATCACGGCGGCGGTCAAGGTCTACGACAGCCAGCGGCGCCTGCAAGGCTACCTGGTGCTCGACGTGGACCTGACCAAGACCATTGCCTTTCTCATGGGCGACAGTTCGCGTGGCCGGTTTCAACCGCTGTTTAAGTCCATCTATACCTTGATCGTGCTGGGACTGTTCAGTGTGGTGGCGGTGTTGTTGTATGCGGCGTTCAGCGACATCGCCGCGCTTTTTCACGTCGAACATGACGCGCAGGCCATCCAACTTAAGCCCTTCGGCGTCATCATCTTTATGACCTTGGCGCTCGCCGTGTTCGATCTGGGCAAGACCATCCTCGAAGAAGAAGTTTTAATGCAAAAGGATATTTTGCGGCACAGCTCCACGCGCCGCACCATCACGCGCTTCATCGCCGCCATCCTGATCGCGGTTTCCATCGAGGCGCTGATGCTGATGTTCAAGGGCGCCTTGAGCGACGGCGCGCAGACGCCGCAAGGCGTATGGATGATGCTGACGGCAGTGGGCCTGCTGACGAGCCTAGGCCTCTACGTCTACCTCGGCGCGCGCGCCGAAGCTATCCTACTTGGTATGCGCAAGTAACGCCCACCATCCCGTTGAGGCTTTGCTTTATAATAGGGGCATCATGCTTGCCCCCAGCGAACTTTTAGGGCCGGAGGGGCCCCTGGCGAGCCGTATCGCGGGTTTCGCGCCGCGCGCCGCGCAAAGGCAAATGGCCGAAGCGGTCGCACAAGCATTGGCCGACGGCGACATTCTCATCACCGAGGCGGGCACCGGCACGGGCAAGACCTACGCCTATCTCGTCCCCGCGCTGCTGGCGGGGAAAAAAGTCATCATCTCCACCGGCACCAAAACCTTGCAAGATCAGCTTTTCCACCGCGACCTGCCGGTGGTGCGCGACGCGCTGGGCGCGCCGGTCACGGTGGCGCTGCTCAAGGGCCGCGCCAATTATCTGTGCCTGCACCGCCTGGCGCTGAGCGAGTCGGAAGGACGTTTCCATACGCGCGCGGAGACACAGCAGCTCGTCGAAATCCGCGCCTGGGCTGAACGCACCGTGAGCGGCGACATCGCCGAACTCACCGGCATTCCGGAAGACGCGCCGATCTGGCCGCACGTCACCAGCACCGCGGACAACTGCCTGGGCGCGGAATGCCCCTCGTATAGCGATTGCCACGTGCTCAAGGCGCGCCGCGCCGCGCAGCAGGCCGACGTGCTGGTCATCAACCATCACCTGCTGTTCGCCGACATGGCGCTGCGCGAGGAAGGATTCGGCGAACTGCTGCCCGGCGCCGACGCGCTGATCCTGGATGAAGCACACCAACTGCCCGACACCGCCGCGAATTTTTTCGGCCTCAGCTTAAGCAGTCGCCAACTGCTGGAATTCGCCCGCGATACCGTCGACGAACACATCAAGGAGGCCGGCGACATGCCGGAACTCGGCGTGGCGGCGCAGCGCGTGGAAAAAGCGACGCGCGACCTGCGTCTCGCCCTCGGCGTTGATGTACGCCGCGCCGCCTGGAGTGAAGTCGCCGATAATCCCGAAGTCGGCGCGGCGCTGCAGCACCTGCAGGAGCAGCTCGAATACGTCGCGCGCATGCTGGAACCAGTTGCAGCGCGCGGCAAGGGCCTGGAAAATTGCTGGAAACGCAGCCTGGATTTACAAGAGCGGCTCGCGCGCCTGACCGGCGTCGCCCCCGACGACACCATACACTGGTTTGAAACCTACACGCGCGCCTTCACGCTCAATCTCACGCCGCTCGACATCGCCGACACGTTTCACAATCACGTCCACGCGAAAAAACGCGCCTGGATATTCACCTCGGCCACCCTCACCGTCGGCGACAGTTTCGCGCATTTCGCCGCGCGCATGGGCCTGCCCGACGCCGCCGCGCAGCGCTGGGAAAGCCCGTTCGACTTCGCGCGCCTGGCGCTGCTCTATGCGCCACAAAACATGCCCGATCCGATGAGTCCGCACTACCATGCCGCCGTGGTAAAAGCCGCGCTGCCCGTGCTGGAAGCGAGCGGCGGACGCGCCTTCCTGCTGTTCACCAGCCATCGCGCCTTGCAACAAGCCGCCGTGGAGCTGCAAGATAAAATCGCCTATCCTTTGCTCGTGCAAGGCACGGCGCCGCGCCGGGAATTGTTGGAACAATTTCGCAAACTGGGTAACGCCGTGCTGCTAGGCACCAGCAGTTTTTGGGAAGGCGTGGACGTGCGCGGCCCGGCGCTGTCGTGCGTCATCATCGACAAGCTGCCGTTCGCCTCGCCCGGCGACCCGCTCCTGCAAGCGCGCATCGAGGCGCTGCGCGCGCGCGGCGCCAACCCGTTCGCCGATTTTCAACTGCCGCACGCGGTCATCGCGCTCAAGCAAGGCGTGGGCCGCCTGATCCGCGACGCGCACGACCGCGGCGTGCTCATGCTGTGCGACCCGCGCCTGCTCAGCAAATCCTACGGACGCGTCTTTCTCGACAGCCTGCCGCCCATGATGCGCACGCGCAAATTGGAAGACGTGCAGCGCTTTTTCACAAAGGAAGCCGAGCAAAAATTGGCGCAGATGAACTAGCTCACGCAAAGGCGCAAAGACGCAAAAACAAACCTATCTCAAAATGCTTTTAAAGGGTTCTATCATTTGTTTGAGACAAGTTCTGGTTAAAAAGTGAAGAGACACATGAGCAAAGTAATCAATCATAATATTTTTCTTGTATTTATAGTTGACGTCTTTGCGCCTTTGCGTCTTTGCGTGAGTAAAATTTTATGAATATTCTTGCGCTTGATACGTCCACCGAAGCTTGTTCCGCCGCGTTGCTGACGGACAACGGGATCAACGAGCGTTTTGAAATCGCCCCGCGCGGCCATGCCATGCTTATTCTTCCGATGTTGGAACAACTGTTGCGCGAGGCGGGTCTTACCTTACGCCAGATCGACGCCGTGGCGTTCGGGCGCGGGCCGGGGGCGTTCACCGGCGTGCGCATCGCGGCCAGCGTCGCGCAAGGCGTCGCGTTCGGCGCCGAGCTGCCGGTGATAGCCGTCTCATCGCTGGCCGCGCTCGCGCAAGGCGCGCTGCGCGAACGCGGTATGCGGCGCGTCGCGGCGGCCATCGACGCACGCATGGGTGAAGTCTATTTCGCCGCCTACCAAAGCAACCTCGAGCATCTCATGGAACTGCGCGGCGATGAAGGCATCTACCCGCCACGGCAAGCACCTTTGCTCGAAGGCGAAGGCTGGTTCGCCGCGGGCAGCGGCTGGCTCGCGCACGGCGCGGCGCTGCGTGAACACCTGGCCGGCCATATCGGCGCCGTCGACGCCGCGCGTTATCCGCACGCGCAGGATGTCGCGCGCTTGGCCGCCACGCAGCTTAAACAAGGCCTTGTTGTCGACGCCGAACAGGCTTTGCCCGTGTATCTACGCAACGAAGTAACGTGGAAAAAATCAATGTAATAAAACCCAACGCAAAGACGCAAAGAAATATTAAAAATCGTCTTTTGAAAATTTAGGTGGGGCTTGCAAAGCCCAGATACTTTAAATATAGGATTTAACTTAGAGCATCCATCAAAATG
>JBFLZV010000040.1:0-21219 GCA_040756035.1 Pseudomonadota bacterium | reverse complement strand
ATATATGTATATAGCTTTATGGTATATTAAATCTATGAATTTACAGCAATTACGCTACATCTGCGAAGTGGATCGCCAGGGGCTGAACATCTCGCTGGCGGCGGAGGCGTTGCACACCTCGCAGCCGGGTGTGAGCAAGCAAATCCATTTGCTGGAAGATGAATTGGGCGTGCAAATCTTTCAGCGTAATGGCAAGCGTCTGGTGGGCGTCACCCCGCCCGGCCAGCAAGTGCTGCGGCTCGCCAAGCAGATTATCCAGGGTACGCACAACATTAAGCAAGTCAGCGTGGAATTTCACAGCGAGACCAGCGGCAGCCTGTCCATCGCCACCACGCACACGCAGGCGCGCTATGTATTGCCGCGCGTCGTGAAAACCTTCGTGCAGCATTATCCCGACGTGAGCCTGCACCTGCACCAGGGCAACCCCACGCAAATCGCGCAAATGGTGGCGTCCGGCGAGGCGGACATCGGCATCGCCACCGAGGCGCTGGCCACCTTCCCGGACCTGGTGGCGATGCCCTGCTATCAATGGAACCGCTGCGTAGTCGCGCCGCCGGGACACCCCATCCTCAGGGAAAAAACGCTGACGCTGGAAAAACTCGCCCAGCACCCCATCATTACCTACGACTTCGCCTTCGCCGGACGCTCGCTCATCAACAAGGCGTTCACGGCGCACGGCCTCACGCCCAACATCGTGCTCACCGCGCTCGATTCGGACGTGATTAAAACCTACGTGGAACTGGGATTAGGCGTGGGGTTGCTCGCCAAGATGGCGTTCGATGCGGAGCGCGACAAGAATCTGCGCATGATCGACGCCTCACACTTATTCGAGAACAGCACCACCAGCATCGCGGTGCGGCGCGGCGGTTTCCTGCGCGGCTACATGTACGCCTTCATCGAACTCTTCGCGCCGCATTTGACGCGGCAGGTGGTGGACAAGGCGCTGGAGACGAAAGAAGCTGCTTAAATTCGCTCAAGCCGTCGCCGCCTCTTCCACTTCGTAAGGCTCGGTGTAACCGCATTCTTTTTGCGGGCAGGCTTTTTCCGTGCCGCGGCGCTTGGTGGTTTTGATGGTGAGGATCGGCCATTGGCACTTGGGGCATGGTTCGGCGAGCGGTGCGTTCCACACCGCGTACGTGCACTGTGGGTAAGTCGCGCAGGAATAGAAAATTTTTCCGTAGCGTGATTTGCGCTTAAGCAGCGTGCCTTGATGGCACTGCGGGCATTCGACGCCGGTGTCGGCGGGTTTTTCCAGCGGCTCGATGTGTTTGCAGGCGGGATAATTGCTGCAACCGATGAATTTGCCGTAGCGTCCGCTCTTGATGACCAGTGGCGAACTGCACTGCGGACAAGTGCGCCCTTCCACGACCTGCGGGGCTACCGCATCGGCCTTGTCGTCGAGATTGCGCGTGTAGTCGCACTCGGGATAGCCGGTGCAGCCGATGAACTTGCCGCGCCTTCCCAAGCGAATGGACAGCGGCTTGCCGCACTTCGGGCATTTTTCGTCGAGCGCCTCTTGCGTGACGTCCTTGCGCGTAACGGTTTCTTCCTTGAGATCGACCTGTTTCTTGAACGGCCCCCAGAATTCCTTCATCACCGGGATCCAATCTTTTTCGCCGCGCGCCACGGCGTCGAGTTCGTCTTCCAGCTTGGCGGTGAAATCGTAATCGACATATTGCGTAAAGTGCTGCGTGAGCAGCTTGTTCACCACGCGCCCCACGTCGGTGGGGGTGAATTGGCGCTTGTCGAGCACCACGTATTCGCGCTGCAACAGCGTGGAGATGATGCTCGCGTAGGTGGACGGGCGGCCGATGCCGTGCTCCTCCAGCGCCTTGACCAGGCTGGCCTCGGTGTAGCGCGGCGGCGGCTCGGTGAAGTGCTGTTCCGGGCGGATGCCCAGCAGATCGACGGATTCGCCGGCCAGCATGAGCGGCAACATGCGTTCGTCCTCGTCGCTCTTGACGGTGGTGTCCACGCCTTCTTGGTACACCATCATAAAACCGGGTTCGACCACCGTGGAGCCGTTGGCGCGGAACACGCCGGACTTGCCCGCGGTTAAATCCACCGCCACGGTGTCGAGCGTGGCGTGTATCATTTGACAGGCGACCGTGCGCTTCCAGATGAGCTGATAGAGTTTGAGCTGATCGGCGCTCAAATGTTCTTTCAGCATTTCCGGCACGCGCTCCACCGAGGTGGGACGGATGGCCTCGTGCGCCTCCTGCGCGTTCTTGGATTTGTTTTTGTAAAACTGCGGCTGCGCGGGCACGTTTTTTTCGCCGTAGCGCGTGGCGATGAGCGCACGGATTTCCTGCAACGCCTCTTGCGCGAGATTGACCGAGTCGGTGCGCATATAGCTGATGAGGCCGACCGCGCCCTGGCCGGTGTCGATGCCTTCGTAAAGCTGCTGCGCGGTGCGCATGGTGCGCTGCGCGCTGAAGCCGAGTTTGCGCGCCGCTTCTTGTTGCAGCGTGGAGGTGGTGAACGGCGGCACCGGATTGCGCTTGCGCTGTTTCTTATCGACCTTGGTAACCACCAATTTGCCGGCGGCGGCCAGCAACAATTCCTGCTCGATTTTGTGCGCGGCGCCGCTGTCGGTGACGCTGAACTGCGTAATTTTCTTGCCTTGATATTCGATCAGCTTGGCGGAAAAATTCTGTCCCTTGGCCGAGGCGTCGGCCTCGATGGTCCAGTATTCGCGCGGCGTGAATTTTTCGATCTCTTCCTCGCGCTCCACGATCATGCGCAGCGCCGGGCTTTGCACGCGCCCGGCGGACAGGCCGCGGCGGATTTTCTTCCACAGCAGCGGCGAGAGATTGAAGCCGACCAGATAGTCGAGCGCACGGCGCGCCTGCTGCGCGTTGACGAGTTCCGTGGACAGTTCGCGCGGCTGTTCCACCGCTTCGTTGATGGCGCGCTTGGTGATCTCGTGAAACACCACGCGCTTCACGTCCTTGCCCTTGAGCAGTTTCTTTTCCTTGAGAATTTCGTACAAATGCCAGGAGATCGCCTCGCCTTCGCGATCCGGGTCGGTGGCGAGGTACAGCGCGTCGGCTTTTTTCATGGCCTTGGCGATGGCATCGACGTGTTTTTCGTTTTTCTCGATGAGCTGATATTTCATGGCGAAGCCGTGATCGGGATCGACCGCGCCTTCCTTGGGCAACAGGTCGCGCACGTGGCCATAGGAGGCCAGCACCTCGAAATTTTTTCCGAGGTATTTTTTGATGGTCTTGGCCTTAGCCGGCGATTCGACGATGATTAGATGTTTCATAAAAGCGGATACAAGGAAAAAGATACAAGAGAAAAGTTAAAACAATTCCTATATAACCTAGAACAAAGCAAAGCCCGCGCAGGCGGGCTTGATGGGGCGAAAGTGGCGTTTATTTTCATAATGTTGTCGGTTACATAGAGGTCAGTAAGTAAGACTACACTTCACGCTACGTCCCCGCCCCCTATCGAGGGGGCGGGTGGGGGTAGAGTAAGCAGAGTGTTTACTCAGGAGCCATTCATAAGCGGTGTCGTCTTTATTTCTGACTCCTGAGTAAGAAGTATTTTTCTTGTACCTTTTCTCTTGCCTCTTGTATCTGTTTTCAATGTAAATTCCCAATGGTTTCGTCGAACACCAAATCCTCCACCCAGGCGAAGGCGGCCTCTTGGCCGGGTTGGTTGAACAGTACCATCAGCACCACCCATTTGAGCTGTTCGAGGTCGATTTCTTCCGTTTCCAGCGCCATGACGCGATCGATCACCAGTTCACGGTTGGCAGGGTCGAGCACGCCCACCTGCTCCAGGAACAACAGGAAGCCGCGGCATTCGGTACTGAGCTTTTCCGTCTCGGCGGGCGTAAACAAGCGGATCGAACGGCTGCCATCGAGCGTCTGCAGCGGCAGATTCTCTTGCAGATCCGCCAATCCTTCCAGCCAGGCGAACGCTTTGTTGATTTCGGCGCGCGCAAAACCGGCTTCCACCAGCTCCACCCTCAGAGTCTCTTGATCGGGATTAACCTCCACCTCCTCGTCATTCATATAATTTTCAAATAGATACATCAACACGTCCAAGACGTTTTCTTTCATATCAAACCCTCTTGCCGACCCGGGTGTAGAGACCGCCTGCGGTGGACGCCACGTAACCCTGCAATTCCAGTACCAAAAGCATGGAGGAAACCGCATCGGGCGTCAATCCGCTGCGCTCAACTATTATATCGACCGCCGCAGGCTCGAACCCCAGGCTTTCCAGCACCTTCGCGGCTTCGACAGCGAGTTCGGGGTGATCGTTCCCTGCGCTGCCCATGGCCGGAACGGGCGTCAAGGTATGCGCCGCCGGGCCGAGCTCCTCCAGGATGTCCTGGGCGGTCTCCACCAGCTTGGCCCCTTGGCGGATCAGGGCATGGCAACCGCGCGCCAGAGGATTGTGGATGGAACCGGGGATAGCGAACACCTCGCGGCCCTGTTCGGCGGCCAGGCGCGCGGTGATGAGCGAACCACTCTGCGCCGCCGCCTCCACCACCAGGGTGCCGAGCGCCAGGCCGCTGAGGATGCGGTTGCGGCGCGGGAAGTGATCTGGCAACGGCGGCGTGCCGGGCGTGAATTCCGAGACCAGCGCGCCGCGCTCCGCAATCCGGTGCGCGAGCTCGCGGTGGCGCGCCGGGTATACGCGGTCCAGCCCGGTGCCGGCCACGGCGATGGTTTTACCACCCCCGTCCAGCGCGCCCTGGTGAGCGGCGGCGTCGACGCCCAGGGCCAGGCCGCTGGTAATGACGAGGCCCGCGCCGGCCAGGTGACGGGCGAATTCGTAGGCCGTCTCACGTCCCGGCGCGCTGGGGTTGCGGCTGCCGACCACGGCAAGCTGCGGCGCGACGAGCACGGCGGGGTCGCCGAGCACGAACAAGATCGGCGGCGCACCGGCGGTTTCACGCAGCAGAGGCGGGTAGGCGGAGTCGTGCAAGGTCAAGGCGTGATGGCCGGGCTGCGCCAGCCAGGCGAGATCGGCGTCCACCGCCGCCCAGTCCGGGGCTTGTAGATAAGCCAGCGTCTCCGCGCTTAAACCGCAAGCGCTCCACGTCCCGCGCCCGGCCTCGAACAGCACTTGCGGACTGCCGAACCGCTCCAACAGAGCCTGAAACCCGGCGGAACCGATGCCGGGAACGCGATAAAGGGCCAGCCAGTGGCGCAGGTCGATCATTTGGCAGAGAAAAGAATAACCTTCTTCATAAAATCGGCTGATGAAAGCTCCATCTTTTCTCTTATATCTTTTCTCTTGTATCTGCTGTTAAGGATTCTTCACCGCGTCATGTAGCCTGATCGGCCCGTTGGCCTCCATGACCAGGGCGTAACTCATGCGCTCGAAGACGCGGAACACCATGATGAGGCCGGCGCGCTCGTCCGGCAATTGCACGCGCTCGCCGCGCTTGCCGCTCACCGTGTCGCGCACGGCATCGCCACTTTGGTAGGCCGCCAGCACGTGGCCGACTTCCATGCCGTTTTGCTTGCCCAGGTTCAACGCCACGACATTGTATTGACCGATGCGCGTGACGCCGCCCACCACCGAGAGGATGCGCCCCTCCACCGGCTGGGCGGGGGCGTGCGGCAGGAAGTTGTGCTCGATGCCGCGATCTTCCAGCGCCAGCAGACGGTCGCCGTTCAGCACCTCGCGTACGGCGCGCGCGATCACCAGGCTGGCCGGGTCGCCCGGCTTCTCCATGCGCGCCTCCCCCACGTAAATACCCTCGTAACCAATGACGGCGTTATCCTGCGCGTCCGGATCGCGGTACGGCTCACCGAGACGAAAAATGCCGAAGCGCGCGACGTCTTGGCCATCGGCGAAACCACGCGCGTAAATCTTGCCGCCCGGTCCACTGATCAAATGCTCGCCGGCGCTCGCCACGATGTACGGCGCGGTCTCCATTTCCTGCTTATCGACCACGCGCGTCTGCGTGAGAAACGCCTGGATGGCGTTCAGCGGCAGGGTGGGAATGGCCTGCTCCAGCGGCTCGACGCGCACCTTCGGGGAGAGCTTCACGGTGGAACCACGCTCCGCCGCGCCGCCGCGTTCGACGTGTAGTTGCGGCGCGCCGTTTCTATAGCTGAGCACGATCACGTCGCCGGGATAAATCAAATGCGGATTTTTGATTTGCGGATTGGTCTTCCACACGTCCGGCCACTGCCAGGGCTTGGCGAGAAAACGTCCGGCGATATCCCACAGCGTGTCGCCCTTCACCACGGTGTAGCGCTCCGGGTGTTTGGGATTGAGCTCTACTTGCTCCGCCGCCACGGCCAGCGCCGTCAGAAACAATAAAATCAGACCGCCGCCTAATAATTTTATGCGCATATGCCCCCCCTTTATTTAGCAATCCGCCGCGCCGCCCGATGTGGCCGTGGCGCGCGTAATAGCGTATAATTTATCAACTCGGCGATAAAAGATGTCCCTATATTTTATCGCCTTCGACCAGGCCGGTACACGCCCGGCTTGGTCTCGCGCGGCTGAAGGCCGCGGCAAGGCATCCGTGCCTTGCTCAACCCGGCAATACATCCCGCCGGGTTAATAGCCATATTACCTTAAGTTTTGCCAAGTAGTTTTTTTGATTTTATGGCCCTATTACCGATATTGCATTTTCCCGACCCGCGCCTGCGCAACAAGGCGCTGCCCGTGGCGCGCGTGGACGACGCCGTGCGCGTTCTGGCCGACAACATGCTGGAGACCATGTACGCCTCGCACGGTATCGGCTTGGCCGCCACGCAGGTGAACGTCACACAACGCGTGGTGGTCATCGACGTGTCGCCGGAGCAAAACCAGCCGCTGTGCTTCATCAATCCGGAAATTCTCGAACGCCACGGCAAGGTGGAGACCGAGGAAGGTTGTTTGTCCGTGCCCGAGGTGTACGACTTCGTGGAACGCGCCGAGCGCGTCAAGGTGCGCGCCCTGGGCCGCGACGGCCAGCCGTTCGAGCTGGACGCCGAGGGCCTGTTGGCGGTGTGCATCCAGCACGAGATCGATCATCTGGACGGCAAGCTGTTCGTGGATTATCTGTCCACATTGAAGCGCGAGCGGCTGCGTAAGCGCGCGGAAAAAAACGAGCGCCTGGAGCGGCGGCATTCGCAACAAGCGTTATAAGCTGCCCCGGCCCGGACGCCGCTGGATTGCCTAACTCTTCTCCGTTGCGCATCGTCTTCGCCGGCACGCCGGAGTTCGCCGCGGTCGCGCTGCGCGCCTTGCTGGATTCTCCACACCGGGTGTGCGCCGTCTATACGCAGCCGGACCGGCCCGCCGGGCGCGGGCGGCGGCTGCAAGCGAGCCCGGTCAAGCAGCTGGCGCTGGCGCACGCCATTCCCGTGCAGCAGCCCGCCAGCCTGAAAACCGCGGATACGCAGCAGGCCTTGCGGGCATATCAGACCGACGTCATGGTAGTGGCGGCCTACGGGCTATTGCTGCCGCCGGAAGTGCTGACGCTGCCGCGCCTCGGTTGTCTCAACATCCACGCCTCGCTGCTGCCGCGTTGGCGCGGCGCGGCGCCTATCCAGCGCGCCATCCTGGCCGGCGACCGCGAAACCGGCGTGACCATCATGCAAATGAACGCCGGGCTGGATACCGGCGACATTATTTTGAGCCGCACCTGCCCCATTCTGCCCGACGACACCGCGGGAACATTGCACGACCGTCTGGCCGTGCTGGGCGCGCAAGCGCTGCTGGAAGCGCTGGAACATCTGCAACGCGGCGGCGTCACGCGCACGCCGCAAGATGAACGCCTGGCCTGTTACGCTCCCAAGATCGAAAAAGCCGAGGCGGTGCTGGATTGGCGGCAGGACGCCGCGTTGCTGGAGCGCAAGGTGCGCGCCTTCAACCCCTGGCCGGTAGCGCATACCACACTGGCGGACGGCCGCGTGCTGCGCGTGTGGCGCGCGCGCGCGTTGCCCGCTCAAGCACATGAATCGCCCGGCACGGTGATTGCCGCTAATAAAGACGGCGTGGACGTCGCCACCGGGCACGGTGTGTTACGCTTGGAAAAAATGCAGTTGCCCGGCGGACGCGTGCTGGAGGCCGGGGACTTTATCAACGCTTGTCGCATACAAGGACAAAAATTGGGCGCGCAAACGTGATCACGGACACTCGCGCCCTGGCCGCCACCGTGCTCACCCAAGTACTTACTCACGGCCGCTCGCTGGACTGGGCGCTGGCGCAACACCTGCCGAAACTGCCGGACGCCGGCGAGCGCGCGCTGGCGCAAGAACTGTGCTACGGCGTGCTGCGCTGGCATTTACGCCTCGACGCCTTGGCGCGGCGCCTGCTGCACAAGCCGATGCAGGATCAAATTCTGTATGCGCTATTGCTGCTCGGCCTGTATCAACTCATGTATACGCGCATCGCGCCGCACGCGGCGGTGAACCTCACCGTGGCCGCCGCGCAGGCCTTGCAAAAGCCGTGGGCCAAGGGCGTCATCAACGCCTGCCTGCGCGGCTATCAGCGCGACGCTGCGCGGTTCATCGCGGAGTTGGACGCCGAGGACGTCACCGCTACCGCGCACCCCCAATGGCTGCTCGACGCGCTCAAGGCGGACTGGCCGCAACAGTGGCCCGACATCGTGCGCGCCAATAATGAGCGTCCGCCGCTGAGCCTGCGCGTGAACGCGCGCAAGACGACGCGCGCACTTTATTTGGAAGAACTCGCGCAGGCCGGCATCCACGCCACGGAACTCCCCTACACCACGCACGGCGTGCGCATCGAAAAGCCCGTGCCGGTGGAAGCGTTGCCCGGCTGGGCCGCGGGCCGTGTCTCGGTGCAGGACGGCGCCGCGCAACAGGCCGCGCCGCTGCTCGACGCGCAGCCCGGCGAACGCGTGCTCGACGCCTGCGCCGCGCCGGGCGGCAAAACCTGCCATATTCTGGAAAGCCAGCCCGCGCTCGGCGAATTGGTCGCACTCGACTACGACGCCGAGCGCGTGGCGCGCATTCGGCAAAATCTGGAGCGCCTGGAGCTGAGCGCCACGCTCATCACCGGCGACGCCTTGCGCCCCGCCGACTGGTGGGACGGACGGCCTTTCGACCGTATCCTGCTCGACGCGCCGTGCTCCGCCACCGGCGTGATCCGCCGCCATCCCGACATTAAACTGTTACGCAGCGCGGCGGATATCGAGGCGCTGGCCGCGCGGCAACAACGGCTGTTAACCGCCCTGTGGCCCCTGTTAAAATCTGGGGGTATGCTGTTGTATGCGAGCTGCTCGGTGCTGGCGCGGGAAAACGAGCAGCCGCTGCGCGCGCTGCTGGCCGCGCACGGCGACGCGCGCGTCGCGCCCATCGCGTTTCCCTGGCGGCAACAGGAATCTCCGTTTGTAGAGATTCCTGCGGTGCGGGAACGCACCGCCATTTTTCAATTGCGCGAGCAATTGAAAAATGAAGAGAAGCCAAAACTTTGTTTTGGCTTCTCTTGCTCTGAAAATTCCAGGGACGGAATTATTCAGAGCTTCCAACAAGCTGAGTATAAAAAAATTGGACAATACATATTACCGGGCGAACAGGGGATGGACGGCTTTTATTATGCGCGTTTGCATAAGACCGGCTAAGCGCGCAATGTGGTTGATGGCGCTGTGCCTGTGCGCGAGCGTCGCGCCCGCGCAGCCGCCAGCGACGGTCACGGAACCACGGGAACCGGAAAACTTCGTGGTGCGCCACGCGGAAACAACATTGGTGAATGGCGTCTATCTGCTCGACGCCGAGATCGATTACCGCTTCAACCCGGACGTGTTGGAAGCCCTGGAGAACGGCGTGCCGCTGATCCTGGAATTGCAAATCGAGATCATTCATCCGCGTGAATGGCTGTGGGACGAGGAGTTCACCACGCTGCAGCAGCGCTATCGTTTTCAATACCACGCGCTGACGCAGCAGTATCTGGTGAAAAACTTGAACAGCGGCATTCAGTACAACTACCCCGCGCGCGACGCCGCGATCCGCGCGCTCGGCACGGTCAGCGGACTGCCGATACTGGACAAGCGCCTGCTCGAACCGGAAGAACCGTACACGGCGCGGCTGCGCGCGCGGCTGGACGTCGAATCACTGCCCACGCCGCTGCGCCTGCTGGCGTACGTGTCCCCGCAATGGCAACTAGTGAGCGATTGGTACGAATGGTCCTTGCAGCACTGAAGCATCCGCGCGCGAGCCTGGCCCTGGCGGTGGCCTTGTCCATGCTGCTGTTCGCGGCGCTGTATCTGATGAGCGCGGTGACGCAGAACTCCGAGCGCTTCGGAGAAATATACGGTCTGCTGCTCGCCGTCAACGCGCTGGGATTGATCGCGCTCACCGTCTTGATCGGTGCGAATCTGCTGCGCCTGGTGCGCCAGTATCGGCGCGGCGAGGCGGGCTCGCGCCTGACGCTGCGTCTGGTGCTGATGTTCGTCATCTTGTCGGTGGCGCCGGTGTCGGTGGTGTTTTATTTTTCGGTCGGATTTTTACACCGCGGCATCGACAGCTGGTTCGACGTGCGCATCGAAAAGGCGCTGGAGGACGCGCTGGAATTGAGCCGCACCTCGCTCGACGCGCGTATGCGCGATTTACTCAATCAAACCACGCTGTTCGCGGAGGATTTAGCCGACGTATCGGACACGGAAGCAACGCTGATGCTCAATACACTGCGCAACCGCAGCGGCATCGACGAACTGACGCTGCTCAACCCGAAGGGGCGCATCATCGCCTCGAGCAGCGCCGACCCCACCGTCATCGTTCCGAACATTCCCAACGAGGCCGTCCTGCTGCAACTGCGCCAGAACCGCAATTACGTGGGACTCGATCCGATCCGCGATTCCGGCCTGTACGTGCGCGCGGTGGTGCACGTGCCGAGCGGCGACGCCACCGCCGAGGGGCGCGTGTTGCAAGCGCTCGCGCCGATCGCGGTGCGCCAGGGCCAGCTGGCCGACAGCGTGCAATCGGCGTTCGCGCAGTATAAAAAACTCGCCTACCTGCGCAAGCCGCTGAAGTACAGTTTCACGCTCACCTTGTCGCTGGTGCTGGCGCTGAGCTTGCTCACCGCGGTATGGGCGGCGTTTTTCTCCACGCGCCGTTTGGTCGCGCCGATTCGCGAACTGGCCGAGGGCACGCGCGCGGTCGCCGCCGGCGACTACGACAAGCGCCTGCCCATCACCTCCAACGACGAGTTCGGTTTCCTGGCGTGGTCGTTCAACGACATGACGCGGAAAATCGCTCTGGCGCGCGACGAGGCCAAGCAAAGCCAGCAGCAAGTCGAAGGACAGCGCGCCTATTTGGAAACGCTGCTCGAGCATTTGTCCTCCGGCGTGCTGACGCTGGACACACAGCATACGCTGCGCACCGCCAACGCCGCCGCCGGTCACGTGCTGGGCGTGGACCTCGCCGCGCGCATCGGCCAGCCGCTCGAACAGCTCGCGGTGGAACATCCGCATCTGGCGCTGTTCGTGGAAACGCTGCGCGCGCACCTCACCGGCGCGGGCGGCGAATGGCGCGAGGAAGTCACGCTCAGCGGCGGCGCTGCGGGCCGGCAAATTCTGTTTTGCCGCGGCACGCTGCTCACGCGCGGCGCGCCGCACGGCGGCAAAGCCGATTATTTGATCGTATTCGATGACGTGACGAATTTGGTGCAGGCGCAGCGCGACGCCGCCTGGGGCGAAGTGGCGCGGCGCCTGGCGCACGAATTCAAGAATCCGCTCACGCCCATTCAGCTTTCCGCCGAGCGGCTACGCCACAAATATCTCAAGACCATGGACCCCAAGGACGCCGAGGTGCTGGACCGCTCCACGCACACCATCGTGCAGCAGGTCGAGGTGATGAAGGACATGGTGAACGCGTTCGCCGAGTACGCACGTAATCCGCAGATGCGTCCGCGCTTGTTGAATCTCAATCAACTCATCAACGAGGTGCTGGATTTGTACCGTGGCAACAAAGCCGGCGCGCAATTTCACATGCAACTCGACCCGGACGTGCCGCTCATCGAGGCCGATCCGGGGCGCTTGCGTCAACTACTGCACAACTTGATTAAAAATTCCCTGGAGGCGATGAGCGGCCAGCGCGGCTCGCGCGTCACCCTCAGCACGCGCTGCGTGGGCGAACCCGATTGTCCGTTCGTGGAACTGCGCGTGCTGGATCGCGGGCCCGGCATTCCCGAGGAAATCATGAGTCACCTGTTCGAGCCGTACGTCACCACCAAGACCAAGGGCACCGGGCTGGGGCTGGCCATCGTCAAGAAAATCGTTGAAGAACACGGCGGCAGCCTGCAAGCGGAAAACTTGAGCCAAGGCGGCGCGTGCATGGTCATTCGCCTGCCCATCGTCTCGCCCGCGCCCGCCGCCAGCGGTTCGCCGCTCGCTCCCACACAGCGAGGCGCCGCATGATCGCCGTGGGCGCACATATTTTGGTGGTGGACGACGAGCCGGACATCCGCAGCGCGGTGCGCGATATTTTGGAGGACGAAGGCTATCAGGTGACGGTCGCCGAGAGCGGCGAGGCGGCGCGCGCATCGCGCCGCGCGCGCCGCCCCGACCTTACGCTGCTCGACATCTGGATGCCGGACGTGGACGGCATCACGCTTCTCAAGGAATGGTCGGAAGGCGGCGCGCTGCCCTCGCCGGTCATCATGATGTCCGGGCACGGCACGGTGGAAACCGCGGTGGAGGCGACGCGCCTGGGCGCGTACGATTTCATCGAGAAACCGTTGTCGCTCGCCAAACTGCTGCTCACCGTGCAGCGCGCCTTGCAGGCCGACAAGCTGCGCAAGGAAAACATCGGGCTGCGCCGTCATGCGCAGGCAGTGACCGAGCCCATCGGCAAGAGTCCGATCATGCAGCAATTGCGCGAACAGGTGAAGCGTATCGCACAGCACGACAGCTGGGTGCTGATCAGCGGCGAGGCCGGCACCGGCAAGGAATTATTCGCGCGCTATCTGCACAGCCTGAGCGCGCGCCGCGACGGGCCGTTCGTGGACGTCAGCGTCACCTCCATCGCGCGCGAAAATTCCGCGAAGGAATTGTTCGGCAGCGAGGAAGGCGGCAAGATTCATTTCGGCCACCTGGAACAGGCCAACGGCGGCACGCTGTTCCTGGACGAGATCAGCGAAATGGAACCCGCCACACAGGCGCGTCTGCTCGGCGCGCTGCAAAACCAATCGTTCCTGCGCCTCGGCGGCAACGAGCCGGTGCAAGTCAACGTGCGCGTGATCGCCGCCACGCAACATGATCTGAAACAGGCGGTGGAACAACGGCGTTTCCGCGAGGATTTATATTTTCATCTCAACGTCGTGCCGCTGCGCATACCGCCGCTGCGCGAACACGCGCAAGACGTGCCGGACTTGCTCAACTACTACGTGAACGAATTCGTCAACTTGGAAAATTTACCCTATCGCAGCTTCACCGTAGCCGCGCAAAATCGCTTGCGCAACTATGGCTGGCCGGGTAACGTGCGCGAACTCAAAAACCTGGTGCAGCGCCTGCTGATTCTAGGCAGCGGCGTGGAGATCACCCTGGAAGAAATCGACAGCGCTTTAGGCGCGTTGCAACCGCGCGTAGAGGGCGCACCCGCGCCGGCGGCAGCCTTCGACCTGCCGCTGCGCGAAGCCCGCGACCAGTTCGAGAAGAAATATTTCGAACATTTAATGAGCAAAACCGGCGGCAGCGTCGGCAAAGTCGCCAAACTGGCCGGCATGGAACGCACGCATTTGTACCGCAAACTGAAAAGCTTGGGGCTTAATCCGAAACATGAGAAGAATGAAGAATAACGGGCCGCAGTTGCCGCTGATAAGAAAAATGCCATTCACCACTTGCCGCTCATAATCTATTGCTTGATACTTACACATTTATGAAAATCATCATTCTCGGCGCCGGCCAGGTCGGTTCCTCGGTGGCGGAAAATCTGGTCGGCGAGGCCAACGATATCACCATCGTTGACACCGACGCGCGGCGCTTGCAGGAGTTGCAGGTGCGGCTGGATTTGCGCACGCTGGTCGGCCAGGCGTCGCACCCGGAGGTGCTGCTGCGCGCCGGCGCGGAAGACGCCGACATCATCATCGCCGTTACCAACAGCGACGAAACCAACATGGTCGCCTGCCAAGTCGCCTACAGCCTGTTCCACACGCCCACCAAGATCGCGCGCGTGCGTGCGCCGGAATATCTCGCTTATCCGCAACTGTTCGAGGCCGACGTGTTTTCGGTGGACGTGCTCATCAGCCCGGAGCAGTTGGTCACCGATTACGTGCAGCGTTTGATCGAGTATCCCGGCGCGTTGCAGGTGCTGGATTTCGCCGGCGGCATGGTGCGGTTGGTGGCGGTGAAGGCGTATCACGGGGGGCCGCTGGTCGGGCACGAGCTGCGCACGCTGCGCGACCATATGCCGGGCATCGACACGCGCGTGGCGGCGATTTTCCGCGGCAGCGGCTCGATTATCCCGCAGGGCAACACCGTGATCGAGGCCGACGACGAGGTGTTTTTCATCGCCGCGCGCGAGGATTGCCGCGCGGTGATGAGCGAGTTGCGCCGCCTGGATAATCCTTACCAGCGCATCATGATCGCCGGCGGCGGCAACATTGGCAAGCGTCTCGCCAAGGCGCTTGAAAACGATTATGAGATCAAACTCATCGAGCATAACCCGGCGCGCGCGCGCGCCATTTCCGAAGAGCTGGACAAGACCACCGTGTTGCAGGGCGACGCCGCCGATGAGGAATTGTTGTTCGAGGAAGGCATCGAGCACATCGACGTGTTTTGCGCGCTCACCAACGACGACGAGGCGAATATTTTATCGGCCATGCTCGCCAAGCGCATGGGCGCGCGCAAGGTGATGTCGCTCATCAACCGCACGGCTTACGTCGACCTGGTGCAGAGCGGCACCATCGACATCGCCATCTCGCCGCAACAGGCGATGATCGGCACGCTGCTCGCGCACGTGCGGCGCGGCGACGTGGCGGTGGTGCACTCGCTGCGGCGCGGCGCCGCCGAGGCCATCGAGGCGGTGGCGCACGGCGACAGCCGCTCTTCTAAAGTGGTGGGGCGCGCCATCGAGGACATCAAGCTGCCGCCGGGCGCCACCATCGGCGCCCTCGTGCGCGGCAACCGCGCGCTGATCGCGCATCACGACACCGTGATCGAATCCGGCGATCACGTGATTTTGTTTTTGGTGGACAAGCGGCGCGTGTCGGATGTGGAAAGATTGTTTCAGGTGGGCGTGACGTTTATTTAACAACAGAGAAAAGATAAAAGGGAAAAGGGCAAAGGGCAAAGGGCAAAAACATGATTTTATCCAGCAACTGTTGTGTCTTACTTAATTTATTCCCTTTTCCCTTTTCCCTTTTCCCTTTTCCCTCGCATCCGTAGTCATGCAATTCCAAGTCATCCAACGCGTCATGGGCATGTTGCTCATGCTATTCAGCTTCACCATGCTGCCGGTGATCGCGGTGTCGTATTTTTACGGCGATGGCACGCAGCACGCCTTCGCGTGGTCGTACGGCGTCACGTTGCTGAGCGGATTTTTGCTATGGGCGCCGGTGCGGCGCGCCGATAAGGAACTGCGGCTGCGCGACGGTTTCATGATCGTGAGCTTGTCGTGGGCGCTGCTGGCGCTGTTCGGCGCGCTGCCGTTTATGTTTTCCGGCACGACGTCGATGATGGCGGACGCCTATTTCGAAACCATGTCCGGCCTCACCACCACCGGCTCGTCGGTATTGTCCGGCCTGGATAATCTGCCGCCCGCGATCAATCTGTGGCGCGGCGTTTTGCAATTCATGGGCGGCATGGGCATCGTGGTGTTGGCGGTGGCGATTCTGCCGATGTTGGGCGTCGGCGGTATGCAGTTGTTCAAGGCCGAAACGCCGGGGCCGATGAAGGACAGCAAACTCACGCCGCGCATCAAGGAGACCGCCAAGGCGCTGTGGTACATTTACCTGGCGCTGACCGTGGCGTGCGCGGCGTCGCTGTGGCTGGCCGGCATGACGCCGTTCGACGCGGTCATGCACAGCTTTACCACCGTTTCGACCGGCGGCTTCTCCAGCCACGACGCCAGCATCGGTTATTTCAAGAGCGTCGAAATCGAGATGCTTATCACGTTTTTCATGTTTCTGGGCGGCGTCAATTTCGCGCTGCACTTCCTGGCCTTTCAAGGGCGCGATCCGCGCGTTTACTGGCGCGACACGGAGTTTCGCATCTATTTAAGCATCCTGGCGGCGGCCACGCTGCTCGTCGCGCTGTATCTCTACTGGGGTCAGGTCTATGCGGATTTTGCGCAGGCGCTGCGCTACGCGGTATTCCAAGTAGTCACCATGGCGACCACCACCGGCTTCATGAGCGCGGACTTCGGCGCCTGGCCGCCGGCGCTGGGCGCGCTGCTTATCGTGTTGAGCTTTTTCGCGGGCTCCGCGGGTTCCACGACGGGCGCCATTAAAGTGGTGCGCGTGGCGCTGTTGTTCAAGCAAACGCTGTGCGAGGTGCGCCGTTTGATACACCCCAACGCGCTGGTAGTGTTAAAGATGTCGGGGCGCGTGGTGCCGGAGCGCGCCATCGCCGGCGTGTCGGCGTTTTTCGCCACCTATATCGCCAGCTTCGCGCTGATTGCGCTGTGCCTCGCGGCCCTGGGCGTGGACTTGGTCACCGCGTTCAGCGCCACGGCGGCTGCGATCAACAACGTCGGCCCGGGCTTGGGCGCGGTGGGCCCGGCGCTGAACTTCGGCGGCCTGCCTGTCGCCGCCAAGTGGCTGTTGTCCTCCGCCATGCTGCTGGGAAGATTGGAAATCTTTACGCTGTTCGTGTTATTCACGCCGATCTTCTGGCGCAAGTAAGCGCGGCCCGGCGTTACTTTTCCGCAATCTCGTGGCGGCGCAGTTGTTCGCGCAGCTCGCGCACCTCGGCGTGCAGCGCGCGCATGTCGGCATGCATCAGCGCGGTGATCTCGTCGGCCTTGCTGGACACCGCCGCCGCCGCTTCTTGCTGCTCGACGGCGTACTGGCTTTGCATGGCGTTGACGATGATGGCGATGAACAAGTTCAGCATGGTGAAGGTGATCACCAAAATATACACGACGAAAAATGTCCAGGCGCGCGGGAACACCTCCATGACCGAGCGCGCGATTTCCGCCCAGCCTTCCAAGGTCATGATCTGGAACAGCGTGTACATGGACGCGCCGATGTTGCCGAACCAGTCCGGGAAAGCCGCGCCGAACAACTTGGTGGCGATCACCGCGAACACGTAGTAGAGCAGCAGCAAAATGCCGATGATGGAGGTGAGTCCGGGAATGGCCGACAATAGACCGGCCACCACCTGGCGCATCTGCGGCACCACCGACAGCAGGCGCAGCACGCGCAGGATGCGCAGCGCGCGCAGCACGGACAGCGGACCTATCGCGGGCAGCAGCGCAATGGCGATCACCACGAAATCGAACACGCTCCACGGATCACGGAAAAAGCGCCAGCCGTGCGCGGCGAGGCGCAGCGCGATCTCGACGACGAAAATGGTCAGGAGCGCGTGATCGACGGCGAGCAGCTGCGGCCCGGCGGCCTGCATGGCGGCGGGTGACGTTTCCAGGCCGAGCGTGACGGCGTTGAGCACGATCAAGCCCATGATCGTGCGCTGCACGCCGCGCTGCTCGAGCCACGCGGCGAGGCGCGCGCGCCAGTGTAGTGTTTGCGTAGTCATTGCGGATGCTCGTTTATATCCGGCGGCAGATCCGCCGAGTAATCGGTGGCCAAAACGCGCCGCGCGCGCTCGGCGTAGTCCGGCTCCACTTGCAACTTAATACCGCCGACCGCGATGCTGTACAGCCAATCGGTTTGCACCAGGTTCTCGTCGGCGAGCCAGCACGGTATGCCCTCGGTCTGCAAGCGCCCCATGGCGATGTGCGCCATGGGCATGGTGTCGAAACTCGCGACGGTGACGAATTGCACGGCGCTTCACGCTTGCCCGGCGAGCAGCGGGCGCATGGTGGTGAGCAAACTTTTGAACAAGCCGCGATTGCGCCGCTCCTCGGCGGCCAACAATTCCTTCATGTGCATGCGCTCGGTGGGCATGGCGAAACAGGCCGGGCAATTGTCGCGGATCACCGGCAATTGCGCGTCGCGCGCGAACGCCGCGGTCTGACGCTCGCGCGCATAGACCAGCGGACGGATCACGCGGATATCGCCGGCGTCGTTCACGTAGTGCGCCTGCATGGTGCGCAGCTTGCCGCCGTGAAACGCCGACATTAAAAAGGTTTCGGCCAAGTCATCCATGTGCTGCGCGAGCGCCAGCACGTTATAGCCGCCCTTGCGCGCCGCGTCATACATCACGCCACGCTTCATGCGCGAACAATAGGCGCAAAACGAATCGTTGCCCATGTTCTGTTTGGCCTGTTCCATGATCGCTTGCGCGCGGTAGAAATAGGGCACGCCGAGATCCGTCATCACCTGCTGCAACGGCGACGGATCAAAACCCTCCACCCGCGGATCGACGGTCACCACACCCACCTCGAATTGCACCGGCGCGTGGCGCTGCAAGTGCAACAGAATGTGCAGCAGCGCCAGCGAATCCTTGCCGCCCGACACGCCGAGCAGCACGCGGTCGCCGGCGCGGATCATGTCGAAATCGGCGATGGCGCGCCCCACCGGGCGCAGCAAGGATTTGGGGGGAGTGATGCGCGTGTACATGGTCGCATTTTACGCGATTTTGCGACACTGAGACTATATACTTGGAAAATGGACACACCACCCGACAACACCACATGCCGCTTAGGCATACCGCGCATTTATCTACCTGCGCCGCTGCACACCGGCGCGACGGTGGCGCTCGATGCGCAGGCCGCGCAGCATCTAGTGCGCGTGCTGCGCCTGAAACCCGGCGCGTCGCTTATCGTATTCAACGGCCAGGGCGGCGAATACGAGGCGACGCTGGAAAACACACAGCACGGCGCGGCCACGGTGCGTGTCGAGCGCTTCATTGCGCGCGACGCCGAATCACCGCTCACCATCACCCTGGCGCAAGGCATCTCACGCGGCGAGCGCATGGACTACGCCGTACAAAAGGCCGTGGAGCTCGGCGTGAACCGCATCGTCCCTCTGGTGACGGACTATTGCGTCGTCACCCTACACAAAGAACGCGAGGAAAAGCGCCTGGCGCACTGGCGCGGCGTTATCGTTGCCGCGTGCGAACAATGCGGACGCACGCGCATCCCCACGCTGAGCAATCCCCAGTCATTACACGCCTGGCTCAACGAGGCGCGTAACGGCTTGCGCCTGCTGTTCGATCCTTACAGCACGCAGCATCTCGCGCAACTCGCGCCGCCGCAAGACGAAATTACTTTGCTCATCGGTCCGGAAGGCGGCCTGAGCGACGCCGAAAACGCCGCCGCCCGCGCCGCCGGCTTCAGCGCCGTGCGCCTCGGCCCGCGCATGTTACGCACCGAAACCGCCCCGGCGGCCGCCCTCGCCGCCGTGCAAGCGCTGTGGGGAGATTTGGGCTAGAATAAGCGAATTCTGCAATATCCTCGGCTGTTCGAAAACCATGATAGACATCGCAAGCGTCAAAACCTACCTGCTCGATCTGCAAGACCGCATCTGCGCGGCGTTGGAAACCGAGGACGGCAAGGCGCGCTTTGCCGAGGATGTGTGGGAACGCACCGAGGGTGGCGGCGGACGTTCGCGCGTCATGGCCGAGGGCGCGGTATTCGAGCAGGCGGGCATTAATTTTTCGCACGTGTTCGGCGCCAATCTGCCGGCCTCGGCCACCGCACACCGTCCGGAACTGGCCGGACGCAATTTTCAGGCGCTCGGCGTGTCGCTGGTGTTTCACCCTCGCAACCCCTATGTGCCCACCACGCACTGCAACGTGCGCTTTTTCACGGCGGAAAAAACGGGCGCCGAACCCATCTGGTGGTTCGGCGGCGGCTTCGACTTGACGCCGTACTACGGCTTCGAGGAGGACGCCGTGCATTGGCACCGCATCGCACGCGACGCCTGCGCGCCGTTCGGCGCCGACGTGTATGAACGCTACAAAAAATGGTGCGACGAGTATTTCTTTTTAAAGCACCGCAACGAACCGCGCGGCATCGGCGGTGTGTTCTTCGATGATCTCAATGAAGGCGGCTTCGAGCGCTGCTTCGCGTTCACGCGCAGCGTCGGCGATCATTTCCTGCCGGCCTATTTGCCCATCGCCGCGCGCCGCAAGCACACGCCGTACGGCGAGCGCGAGCGCGATTTTCAGCTTTACCGGCGCGGGCGCTACGTGGAATTTAATCTGGTGTACGACCGTGGCACGTTGTTCGGTTTGCAGTCGGGCGGACGCACCGAGTCGATTTTGATGTCGCTGCCGCCGCTGGTGAAGTGGCGCTATAACTGGCGACCTGAGCCGGGCACGCCGGAGGCACGGCTTTATGAAGTATTTTTGCAACCGCGCGATTGGCTGAACAGCACCGCGGCGGCATGAGCAAGGTCTACGTCAAAACCAGCGCGCAGCACGGGCGCGGGGTGTTCGCCGCCGCGGATATCGCCGCCGACGAGGAGATATTACTCTTCACCGGCCCGCGCCTGCACCGCAGCGCGCTCAATCCGCACGATTACCATTTGCAAATCGCTGATGAACTTTATCTCGGCCCATCCGGCTTGGCGGACGATTACGTCAACCACTGCTGCGCGCCCAACGCCGCCATCGGCGCGGGCTTGGTGCTGCGCGCGCTGCGCGCCATCGCGCGCGACGAGGAAATCACCTGGGATTACAGCACCGCGATCGATGAGGAGGACTTTCCCGGCTTCCCCTGTTGTTGCGGTGCACCGAATTGCCGTAAAATAGTCACGTCTTTTCGCCGCCTCAGCCCCGCCGATCAACAGCGGCTCGCCCCTTACGCACTGCCTTACCTGCAAGCAAAACTAAAAATCGCCGCGCCGGCGTAAGTGCGCTCCGGGCCGAGATTCTGCTAAGCTTGGTTTCGAAACAGCGGCGGAGAACGCGGCGCAGCGAATTTTTCAGCCCCTAATCATCCTCGACTGGTCTTAAGGATGCGGACGATGGACAGCTTATGACCTTAGCCAAATGGAACAATATCTTGCGCGGCCTATTGCGCGCGCAGTCCGCCGAGCGCTTGGCGCCGCTGGTAAATGTGATGCTGATAGTGGCGCTGAGTTATACGCTCGCGCAGTTGACGTGGAGCTTGTGGCCGGCGCCCGCGACCCAGGATCAAGCGCCGCGGCGCGCCATTGCCGCGGCGGCGCCCGCCGCTGAGACACGGGCGCCGGGCAGCGAGATCGCCGCCTGGCATTTGTTCGGCA
>JBFLZV010000039.1:0-21796 GCA_040756035.1 Pseudomonadota bacterium | reverse complement strand
GAGATAATAACCTCAGCGGCCTCGCGGCCGCTGAGGGTTTTTTACGAGGCACCGTTAGTTTTGCGCTGAAAGCGGTACAGCGCGATCTCGCCGAGCAGGTTGGGCCACAGGCGCATACCGAGGCTGGTGCGGTGCGCGTGATCGACCACGCTGCGCTGCAGGATGGCGATATTTTTTTTCTCGCATAGGCGCTCGAAATCGCGCAGCGTGCACAGATGAATGTTCGGCGTGTTATACCATTCGCTGGGCAGCGCGCGCGACACCGGCATGTGTCCGCCGAGCGCGATTTGCGCGCGATTCTTCCAGTGGCCGAAGTTGGGGAAGGTGACGATGCCCTCGCGGCCCACGCGCAGCATCTCGTCGAGCAGGCGATCCGGGTAATACACCGCTTGCAGGGTCTGCGACAGGATCACGTAATCGAACGAGTCGGCGTCGAAGAAGTCCGCCAGCCCGGCGTCCAGGTCGGTCTGAATCACGCTCACGCCCGATTGTATGCAGGCCACGACGTTGGCGTCGTCAATTTCCAAACCATAGCCGTCGACTTGCCGCGTGGTTTGCAAATAATTGAGCAGCGTGCCGTCGCCGCAGCCGAGATCGAGCACGCGGCTGCGCGGCGCGATCCATTCGCTGATGATTTCTAAATCGGGACGCAGGTTCATAAATTACAAAGCCTCACGCAAAGACGCCAAGGCGCAAAAAATAAATCCAAATTTGTAAGAGCGCCTAACAAAATGGTGTCATTTTTTGTTAGGTGCTCTAAGATAATCTTTCATATTTTAATATTTGTGTCTTTGCGCCTTTGCGTGATTAAATTTCACCCGCCACGCGCTGCATATAGGCGCGCAGGATCGCCGTGTAGTGCGGGTTGGGAATGAGGAACGCGTCGTGTCCCTCCGGCGAATGGATCTCTGCGTAGCTGACATCGCAATCATTATCGAGCAGCGCGCGCACGATCTCGCGCGAGCGCGCCGGCGAAAAGCGCCAATCGCTGGTGAACGAGGCCACCAGGAAATGCGCTTTGACGTGTTTCAGCGCGGCGGCCAGGTCGTGGTCGAATTCCGCCGCCGGGTCGAAGTAGTCCAGCACCTTGGTCATTAATAAATAGGTATTGGCGTCAAAGCGGTCCACGAACGATTGACCCTGGTAGCGCAAATAACTTTCCACCTGGAACTCCACGTCGAAACCGAAGCTGAGCTTGCCCTCGCGCAGTTCGCGCCCGAACTTGGCGCGCATGGCGTCGTCGGAAAGATAGGTGATGTGGCCGAGCATACGCGCCAGCATCAACCCGCGGCGCGGCACCACGCCGTGCTCGTAATAGTGGCCTTCATGGAAATCCGGATCGGACATGATGGCCTGGCGCGCCACTTCGTTGAAGGCGATGTTCTGCGCCGAGAGTTTCGGCGCGGCGGCGATCACCAGCGCGTGGCGCAGGGCGTCCGGGTAGTCGATGGCCCATTGCAGCGCCTGCATGCCGCCGAGGCTGCCGCCGATCACCGCCGCCCATTGCTTAATGCCTAATACTTCACCGAGCCGCGCCTGGCTGCGCACCCAGTCGCGCACCGTGACGATGGGGAAGTCCGGCCCCCACGCGCGTCCGGTGGCGGGGTTGATGCTGATCGGCCCGGTGGAGCCCTTGCAGCCGCCGAGATTGTTGAGCGACACGATGAAAAAGCGGTTGGTGTCGAACGGTTTGCCGGGGCCGATGCAACTGTCCCACCAGCCGGGCTTTTTATCTTCCAAGGAATGATAGCCCGCCGCGTGGTGATCGCCGGACAGCGCGTGGCAAATCAAAATCGCGTTGCTGCGCGCGGCGTTGAGCGCGCCGTAGGTCTCGTATACGAGTTCGTAGCTGTCCAAACTGCGCCCGCAGTCCAGCGCCAGCGGTTCGTCGAAGCGCTGCGTGCGTGGGGTGACCAGGCCGACGGAGTCGGCGGGTAAAGTCAGGGGCATGGCCGGCGTAATGTTATGCTAAATGGAGGCCAAGTCTAATGAGTGCCGCCCGCCGGCGCAACCGGCGCGCAAACGTTGCACGGAGACTTTTTCGGCTACAATAGCGTAACTCCCACAGAGCGCCGCTGCGCCTTACTGCTGTGATGCACTCTCAGACCTACGACATCCTCATCATCGGCGGCGGCATGGTCGGCGCCGCGCTGGCGTGCGCCTTGGCTTCCAGCGGCGCGCGCCTGGCGCTGATCGAGGCCAAGGCGCCGCTCACCGAATGGCCCGCGGATGGCCATGATCCGCGCGTCAGCGCCGTCACCATGGGTTCAGCGCGGTTTTTCAGCGCGCTCGGCGCATGGCCGCGCATGACGGCACGGCGCGTGAGCCCGTTCCGCGAGATGCACGTGTGGGACGCGGCCGGCCCCGGCGTTATCCACTTCGACAGCGCCGACATCGGCGCCGCCACGCTCGGCTACATCGTCGAAAATCGCGTGATTCAGGCCGCGCTGTACGAGCAGAGTCTCACCTTCCCCAACGTCGAGTGGATCACCTCCGCGCGCATCGAGGCGCTGCACTGCGATGCCGAATGCGCGGAGGTAAGCATCGATGACGGGCGCACGTTCAACGCGCGCCTGGTGGTGGGCGCGGACGGCGCGGATTCCGCGGTGCGGCGGCTGGCGGGCGTCGTCACGCGCGGCTGGGAGTATCCGCAGAGCGCGCTGGTCGCCACCGTCAAAACCGCCGGCGGGCACCACGAAACGGCCTGGCAGCGCTTTTTGCCGGACGGTCCGCTGGCGTTTTTGCCGCTCGATGACGACTACAGCTCCATTGTCTGGACGCTGCCGCATGCGCGCGCCGCGCAATTGCTGGCGCTGGATGACGCACGGTTCCGCGCCGCGCTGCACGAAGCGCTGGGCGAGAACATACCCGGCGTGGCGCAGGGCCTGGGCGCGATCACGGAGGTCGGTCCGCGCGCGAGCTTTCCGTTGCGGCTGCTGCACGCGGACGCCTACGTGCGCCCGCGTCTGGCGCTGGTCGGCGACGCCGCGCACACCGTGCACCCGCTCGCCGGGCAGGGTGTGAACCTGGGGCTGTCCGACGCGGCGGTGCTGGCGGAACTGCTCAACGAGCGTCTGGCGCGCGGCGCCGATCCGGGTAGTTTATCGGTGCTGCGCCGCTACGAGCGCCGCCGCAAGGGCGACAATCTGGCGATGGCGGCGGCGCTGGAGGGGCTGCGTTGTCTGTTCGGAAGCCGCGCCGCGCCGCTGCGGCTCGCGCGCAACGTCGGCCTGCAACTTACCGACGCCGCCGCGCCGCTAAAAAACCGCATCATGCGCTATGCCATGCGCTGAGATGTCCTTATAGTCTGTGCCGCGCGCCGCGCACGCGGTATAATAAGATAATGACAAGTGACAAGTGGCAAGATAAAAAATCAAATTTAATGACTTTATCTTGCCACTTGTCACTTGCTACTTGCCACTTTGATAAAACGAAAGTGGCGAAATCGGTAGGTGAGCCGCGAAGCGGCAAACGCCAAGCCATGGATGGCTTGGCTGTGGGGTAGAGAAACTATGCCGTGACGCCAAGGATGGCTTCGCTGCTGTCAGGTAAAGCGAAAGTGGCGAAATCGGTAGACGCGCTGGTTTTAGGTGCCAGTGGGGCAACCCGTGAGAGTTCGAGTCTCTCCTTTCGCACCAAATTTGCTGCACGGTGTACGTCCGCCGCTCCATAAAAGAGGAAATTATGCACGTTTCAGTTGAAAACACCGGCGCCCTGGAGCGCCGTATCACCGTCGAAGTCCCCGCCGCGCGCATCGACCAAGAGGTGAAGAGCCGCTTGAAGTCGCTGGCCAGCCGCGCGCGCTTCGACGGTTTCCGTCCCGGCAAGGCGCCATTCGCCGTCGTGGAGCGCCGCTTCGGCGGCAAAGTGCGCGAGGAGGTGCTGGGCGACTTGATCCACCAGACCTTCCAAGAGGCGGTGGCCAGCCAAAAGCTGCGCCCCGCCGGCGGCACCAAGATCGAAGGTATCAACGAGCAGTTGGAAAAGGGGCTGAGCTACACCGCCACCTTCGAGGTGTATCCGGAGATCACGCTCGCGCCGCTGGAAAATATCAAGGTGGAAAAGCCGACGGCGGACATCACCGAGCAAGACGTCGACGCCATGCTCGAGACGCTGCGCAAGCAGCGCCCGAACTGGACGGTGGCCGAGCGCGGCGCGCAGACGGGCGATCAGCTGCAAGTCGAATTCAGTATGCGCATCGAAGGTTCGGAGCATCCGCCGGGCCCGGCGCAACAGACCAGCTTGATGCTGGGCGCCGGCACCGTGGAAAAAACCATCGAGGAACGCTTGATCGGCGCCAAAGCCGGTGAAGAAGTGGTGATTGAACAGCAACTGCCGGCGGATTTCCGCGATGCGGCGCTGGCCGGCAAGCCGGTGTACTACACGTTCAAGATCATCGCGGTGTACGACCCGCAGCTGCCCGCCGTGGACGAAGATTTCGCGCGCGCGTTGGGTGTGGCGTCGGGCAGCCTCGACGAATTGCGCAGCGAAGTGCGCGCCAATATGCAGCGTGAATTGCAACAGGCTATTAACGCGCGTGTCAAACAACAAGTGCTGGATGCGCTGCTTGCGGCCAACGTCCTGGAGATTCCCAAGGCGCTGGTCGATAAAGAAATCAGCACCCTGGTGCAGCGCGACAATCCGCGCGCGGGCCAGGAGGTCAGCGCCGCGCAGAGTGCACGCTACGAGCCCGCCGCGCGGCGGCGCGTGACGCTGGGTTTGCTGCTCGCGGAAGTGATCAAGAGCGCCGCTCTCAAGGTCGATGCGGCGCGCGTGCGCGCGCTGGTGGAGACCACGGCGTCGGCCTACGAGGATCCGGCCGAGGTGATAAAGTGGTACTATAATTCCAAGGAACGGCTCGCGCAGGTGGAGTCGCTGGCGCTCGAGGAACAAGCCGTGGAATGGATACTGGAGCGCGCGCAAGTCAGCACCGTCGCGAGCACGTTCAATGCCTTAATGAATCCGCAGCCGGCGGCTGATCCGGCCTAAAGGAAGTTGTGAGAATGACCGATACTATGCATAGCGGCGGCGCCGTGAGTCTCAATCTGGTGCCGATGGTGGTGGAACAGTCGGCGCGCGGCGAACGCGCTTACGACATCTACTCGCGACTGCTCAAGGAGCGCGTGATCTTTCTGGTGGGTCCGGTCGAAGATCACATGGCGAACCTGGTGGTGGCGCAATTATTGTTTCTGGAATCGGAAAATCCGGATAAGGATATTCACTTGTACATCAACTCGCCGGGCGGTTCGGTGAGCGCCGGGCTGGCGATTTACGATACCATGCAGTTCATCAAGCCCGACGTCAGCACCATGTGCATCGGACAAGCGGCCAGCATGGGCGCGCTGTTGCTGGCGGGCGGGGCGAGCGGCAAGCGTTTTTGCCTGCCGCACTCGCGCATGATGATCCATCAGCCGCTCGGCGGCTTCCAGGGTCAGGCCACGGATATTGACATTCATGCACGAGAAATATTATTAGTACGCGAGCGGCTGAATAAAATTTTGGCCAAGCACACCGGACAGTCGATCGAGCGCATCCAAATCGACACTGACCGCGACAATTTCATGGGCGGGCAGGCGGCCGTGGAATACGGCCTGATTGACGCCGTGCTTACGGAGCGTCAAGCTAAGGCTGTATAAACGGCGTTGTCTAAAGCTATATAGCATGGTTTATTGATTTTTTACGAGGCGGGCCATGATCGACGACAAACACGGCAAGGGCGAAGGCGGCGACAAGCTGCTGTACTGCTCGTTCTGCGGCAAGAGTCAGCACGAGGTGCGCAAGCTTATTGCGGGCCCCTCCGTCTATGTGTGCGACGAATGTGTCGAGCTGTGCAACGACATCATCCGTGAAGAGGTGCAGGAGAAATACGCCTCCAGCAAGGGTAACAAGCTGCCCACCCCGCACGAAATCCGCCACATACTTGATGAGTACGTGATCGGCCAGACGCGCGCCAAGAAAGTGCTGTCGGTGGCGGTGTACAACCACTATAAGCGCATGCAGGTGTCGCAGAAGAAGGACGACGTCGAACTCTCCAAGAGTAATATTCTCCTGATCGGCCCGACCGGCTCCGGCAAGACGCTGCTCGCCGAGACCTTGGCGCGCCTGCTGAACGTGCCGTTCACCATCGCCGACGCGACCACGCTCACCGAGGCCGGCTACGTCGGTGAAGACGTCGAGAACATCATCCAGAAGTTGCTGCAAAAGGCCGAGTACGACGTCGAAAAGGCGCAGACCGGCATCGTCTATATCGACGAGATCGACAAGATTTCGCGTAAGTCGGACAATCCGTCCATCACGCGCGATGTGTCGGGCGAGGGCGTGCAGCAGGCGCTGTTGAAGCTCATCGAGGGCACCATCGCCTCGGTGCCGCCGCAGGGCGGGCGCAAACATCCGCAGCAGGAATTTTTGCAGGTCAACACGCGCAACATCCTGTTCATTTGCGGCGGCGCGTTCTCCGGCCTGGACAAAATTATCCGCGACCGTTCCGAGAAGGGCGGCATCGGTTTCGCCGCCGAGATCAAGAGCAAGCAGGACAAGAAGAGCGCCAACGAAATTCTGCACAGCGTGGAACCGGAAGACCTCATCAAGTACGGCCTGATTCCGGAGTTCGTCGGGCGTCTGCCGGTAATCGCCACGCTCGACGAACTGGACGAGAGCGCGCTGATGTCCATTCTCACCGAGCCGAAGAACGCCATCACCAAGCAGTTCCAGAAACTGTTCGGCATGGAGGGCGTGGAAATCGAATTCCGCGAGGACGCGCTGCGCGCCGTGGCGCGCAAGGCCATGGAGCGCAAGACCGGCGCGCGCGGGCTGCGCTCGATCCTGGAGCGCGTGCTGCTCGACACCATGTACGACCTGCCGTCGCTCAAGAACGTCAGCAAGATCGTGGTCGACGCCGGGGTCATCAACGCTCAGTCCGAACCGCTGATGATGCTGGAAGGCGTCGAGCCGCCGCGCGCCGCCGCCGCGGAGTGAGCCATTCATAACGCCTCTGCCTCATGGACGAGGCCCCCGGCGATTCTAAATGCCAGAAATGCCGGGGATTTACCGAGTCAGCGATTGATTTATCCGGCCGCAGCCCCCATATTGCCATCTAAGGGAGATATCGGGGTTCACACTCCAGCTTATCCCGTATTTGCGAGGTATCTAACGTGGAACAGAAAGAGATAGCGGCAACCGATCAACTGATGCTGACCCCCGTGTTGCCACTGCGCGACGTGGTGGTGTATCCGCACATGGTGATTCCGCTGTTCGTCGGACGCGAGAAATCCATCAAGGCCCTGGAAGCGGCCATGGAAGGCAACAAGCAGATTCTGCTGGTGGCGCAGAAGAGCGCCGCCTTGGATGATCCGCAGGTCGACGACATTTACCGCGTGGGTACGCTGTCCAGCATCCTGCAATTGCTCAAACTCCCCGACGGCACCATCAAGGTGCTGGTGGAAGGCACCGAGCGCGCGCGCATCCTGCACTTCGTCGGTGAACAGAATTATCTCACCGCCGCGCTGGCGCCGTTTGCCTCCACGCCCTATGACGAGCGCGAGGTCGAGGCGCTGACGCGCTCGGTGCTCACGCAGTTCGATCAATACGTCAAGCTCAACAAAAAGATTCCGCCGGAGATCGTCTCGGCGCTTGCCAGCATCGACGAACCGGGCCGGCTCGCCGACACCGTGGCCGCGCACATGACGCTCAAGCTTGACGAGAAACAGGCCATTCTGGAAATGGACAACGTGCGCACGCGCCTCGAGCACCTGATGGGCATCATGGAGTCGGAAATCGATCTGCTGCAAGTGGAGAAGCGCATCCGCGGGCGCGTCAAGCGCCAGATGGAAAAGAATCAGCGCGAGTATTTCCTGAACGAGCAGATGAAGGCGATTCAAAAGGAATTGGGCGAACTCGACGAAGCGCCCAACGAACTCGAGGAGCTGGCGCAGAAAATCGACAAGGCCGGCATGTCCAAGGAGGCGGCCGCCAAGGCCAAGGCCGAGCTGCACAAACTAAAACTTATGCCGCCGATGTCCGCCGAGGCGACGGTGGTGCGCAACTACATCGACTGGCTGGTCAACGTACCGTGGAAAAAGCGCACCAAGGTCTCGCACGACCTCGCACAGGCCGAGAAGATTCTCGAGGCCGATCACTACGGCTTGGAAAAGGTCAAGGAGCGCATTCTCGAATACTTGGCTGTGCAACAGCGCGTCAACAAGCTCAGGGGCCCGGTATTGTGCCTGGTCGGTCCGCCCGGCGTCGGCAAAACCTCGCTCGGCAAATCCATCGCGCGCGCCACTAACCGCAAATTCATCCGCATGTCGCTGGGCGGCGTGCGCGACGAGGCCGAGATTCGTGGCCACCGCCGCACTTACATCGGTTCCATGCCCGGCAAGATTATCCAGAACATGGCCAAGGTCGGCACGCGCAATCCGCTGTTCCTGCTCGATGAAGTGGACAAGATGGCCATGGATTTCCGCGGCGATCCCAGCGCGGCGTTGCTCGAAGTGCTCGATCCGGAACAGAACCATACGTTCAGCGACCATTATCTGGAAGTGGACTACGATCTATCCGGCGTAATGTTCGTGTGCACCGCCAACACGCTCAACATTCCCGGTCCGCTGTTGGATCGCATGGAAGTTATTCGCCTGTCCGGCTACACCGAGGACGAAAAGATCAACATCGCCATGCGTTACTTGGCGCCCAAGCAGTTCGCCAATAACGGACTGAAAAAGGACGAGATCGCCATCACCGAAGCGGCGGTGCGCGACATCATTCGCTACTACACGCGCGAAGCGGGCGTACGCAATCTGGAGCGCGAAATTTCCAAGATATGCCGCAAGGTGGTCAAGGAAATCTTGCTCAAGCCCAAGCGCAGCAAGATCACCGTCGGGCCGCGCAACCTGGAGAAATATCTCGGCGTGCAGCGCTTCCGTTACGGTCGCGCCGAGGAACATGATCAAGTCGGTCAAGTGACCGGCTTAGCGTGGACCGAAGTGGGCGGCGAGTTGCTCACCATCGAAGCCGTGGTGGTGCCCGGTAAGGGCAAGCTCACCATCACCGGCCAGTTGGGCGACGTGATGCAGGAATCCATTCAGGCGGCGATGAGCGTGGTGCGCAGCCGCGCGCGGCTGCTCGGTTTGGCGCCGGACTTCCACCAAAAACACGACGTGCACATCCACGTTCCGGAAGGCGCCACGCCCAAGGACGGGCCGAGCGCGGGTATCGGTATGTGCACTGCGCTGGTGTCGGCCCTGACCGGCATCCCGGTGCGCGCCGACGTGGCCATGACCGGTGAAATCACCTTGCGCGGCGAAGTGTTGCCCATCGGCGGACTCAAGGAAAAATTGCTCGCCGCGCACCGTGGCGGCATCGGCACGGTGGTGATACCGCAGGAAAATCGCCGCGATTTGACGGAGATACCCAAAAATATCAAGGATAATTTGATTATCCGCCCCGTTAAGTGGATAGACGAGGTCTTGCAAATCGCCTTACAGCACATGCCCGAACCGTGGCGCGAACAAGCCGAAGCCGCGCCGGCGGAAACCGCCGAGCGCGAAAAAGCTCCCGAGCCGGGTCCGGCCAGTCCGCTGACAACGCACTAAAAAACAGTAACAAGTGACAAGTTGCAAGTTGCAAGAAAAATAATCTTGTCACTTGGAGCTTGTCACTTGTTACTTTAATCCTTGACACGGGTTTCCACCAGTTGGTATAAAAGCCGCCAGCAGAAGGGCGGGCGCAACAAGCTGCCAGGCAATCGCCGCCGGCGTAATACCAGCCATTGCTTATCTAAAAATCCACAGAGGGGAGTCAAAAGTGAATAAAGCCGAATTAATCGATGCCGTCGCCAACTCAGCCGATATCTCCAAAGCCGACGCCGCACGCGCCGTGGACGCCCTGGTGGGTGCCGTTACCAAGGCGCTCAAGAAGGGCGATCCGGTGACGTTGGTGGGTTTCGGCACGTTCCTGGTGCGTAAGCGCGCCGCCCGCACCGGCCGCAATCCGCGCACCGGCGCCACTATCAAGATCAAAGCCTCAAAAGTTCCGGCGTTCAAGGCTGGCAAAGCGTTGAAAGATGCCGTAAACTAGTTCGTTTACTGAAGTGAGACGCTGAAGGCGGCTGGGATTGTTAAAAGCACCGAAGTCTCGCCAAGGACGGCAGGGCAGCAGTTCGAAGCGTAGGGTGCTTAGCTCAGTTGGTAGAGCGTCGCCTTTACACGGCGAATGTCGGGGGTTCGAACCCCTCAGCACCCACCAGTAAACAAATGGAGTGGTAGTTCAGCTGGTTAGAATACCGGCCTGTCACGCCGGGGGTCGCGGGTTCGAGTCCCGTCCACTCCGCCATTGCTCAATCCGGCAATGAAATCGCCTGGTAAACAGTGATGGGTGGTGGGTAATGGGTAAACCCATCGCCCATCATCCACTACTCATTACGCATCGCCGTTTACTCATCACCCGATTACTCTTTCACCATGCTACAAACCATTCGCGATCGCGCTCAAGGCTGGCTGGCCTACATCATCATCGGTTTGTTGATCATTCCGTTCGCCCTATGGGGTATTCAGGAGTACGCGAGCAATGAAGCCGACGTCAACGTCGCGCGCGTCGATGATGTAAACATCAGCCAGCGTGATTTCCAGCGTTCTTATGAGCAGCAACGCGAACGCATGCGCACGCTGCTGGGTGAGAATGCCGCCCTGCTGGACGAGACGCGCATCAAGCAAAGCGTGCTCGATGGTCTGATTCGCACCGAGCTGCTGCGTCGCTTCACGGGCGAACTGGGTCTGCGCGTCAGCGACGCGCAACTCGCGCAGCAAATTCAATCCATGCCGGAGTTCCAAAGCAACGGCCAATTCTCGCGCGCCACGTTCAGCGAACTGCTGCGCCGCCAGGGCTTGACGCCGGAGCGCTTCGAGTCACTGGTGCGCGCCACCCTGCTCACCGAGCAGCTCAACTCCGGTATCACCAGCACCGCCATGATCACGCGCACTCAGCTCGACGAAGCGATCCGGCTCAAGAATCAGCAGCGCGAGATCGGCTATCTGGTGTTGCCGTGGAGCAATTTCAAAAAGGATGTCACGGTGGATGAAGCCGCGGTGATGCGCTACTACGAGGACAACCGCGAGCGCTTCGTTACGCCCGAGCAAGTCCGCGTCGAGTATGTGGAGCTTGCCGCGCAGGACTTGGCGGCGCAGGTCACGGTCGACGAGCAGGAATTGCGTAAGCTATACGACGAGCAGCGCGCCGCATTTACCCAGGAGGAGCAGCGCCGCGCCGGCCATATTTTGATAAAGTCCGACAAAAACGCCGAGGCCGCCAAGGCCAAGGCCGAGGAGCTGCTCAAGCGCCTGCGCGCCGGCGAACCGTTCGACAAGCTCGCCAAGGAAAATTCCGAGGACGCCGCCACGGCGCAGCAGGGCGGCGATCTGGGCTTTTTCGGCAAGGGCGTGATGGACAAGGCGTTCGAGGACAGCGTGTTCGCGCTCAAGACCGGCGAGCTAAGCGGCGTGGTGCGGAGCGCGTTCGGTTTTCACATTATCAAGCTCACCGAGATCAAGCCCGCGCAGACCCAAACTTTCGAGCAAGTACGCGCTGATTTGGAAAAGGAACTGCGGCAGCGCAAGGCCCAGCAATTATTCTTCGAAAAGGCCGAGCCGCTGGCCAATCTGGTCTATGAACATCCCGATACCTTGGCGGTGGCGGCCAAGGAATTGGGCTTGACGGTAAAGACCAGCGACCTGTTCGGGCGCCACAGCGGCGGCGGCATCGGCGCCGATCCCAAGGTCGTGAGCGCCGCGTTCAGTGAAGACGTGCTGACGCGCGGTTTCAACAGCGAACCCATCGACATCGGTGAAAACCGCCGCGTGGTGGTGCGCTTGAAGGAGCACAAGCCGGCCGCGCCGCGCGCGCTGGCCGAGGTCAAGCAAGAGATTACCGAGCAACTGCTGACCGAGGCCGCGCAGCAAAAGGCCGAGGCCGCCGCGCAGGCTATCGAAAAGCGCCTGCGCGCCGGCGAGGACGCGCAAGCGATCGCCAAGGATTATCAAGTGCAATGGCAGAAAATCGGTCCGCTGGGGCGCGACGCCACCAGCGCCGACCCCGCCATCGTGCGCGCGGCCTTCGCCTTGGGCAAGCCCGCCGCCAACCGCGCTGCCGTGGGCGGCACACGCCTGGCGTCCGGCGACTACGCGGTGATCGCGGTGTTCGCCGTCAAAGAGGGTAGCCCCGCCAGTGTGGAGTCCGCCGCGCGTTTGGCCATGCAGCGGCAATTGCAGCGCAGCCAGGCCGGGCAGGAGTATGAAAACTTTGTGGCGGAACTTAGAAACGAAGCCGAGATTACCATCCACCAGGATAAACTTTAAAAAGCTCCTCACGCAAAGACGCCAAGGCGCAAAAATCCCAAATAAAAATCGAAAAGAAAATTTACTAGCCGGAAGTCCCCCTTGGAAGGGTAAAACTCCGGCACGACCCTCATTTGTGGGCTTTGCGTCTTAGCGTCTTTGCGTGAGATTGTTTCCCCTATGAGAGAATTGTTTTGCAGCGCGGACGGCACTAAAATAGCGCCGGCTCGAGCGCACGAGACCGGGCGGCAGAGGGCGGTACGAGGAACAAAATGGCGGAACAAGACGCAGCGAAGCAGAATTGCAGGTTAGTGATCGAAAGCGTCAACGAGGACGGCAGAAAATTCCGACCCAGCGATTGGATAGAGCGCATCTCGGCGTCATTGGGGAGTTTCGGCCCGGATCACCGCTTACATTATTCCAAGGCCGCCGAACCGCGCGTGATCAACGGCGAGAAGTGTCTAGTGGTGGACAAGGCCCTGCACGAGAAAAATCCGGCGGCCTACGAATATATTCTAAACTTCGCCAAGACCAACCGGCTGCGCGTGCACGAGGTGTGTGAGTAAGGGAAAAGGGAAAGACCTGTACCTGCTACTCCCTTGTCCCTTGTATCTTTGCCCTTTGCCCTGTTTTTTTAAGCCATCTGCTTTTCGCGGATTTCATCCAGCACTTTGCAATCGATGCACTGCGTGGCGGTCGGACGCGCTTCCAGACGGCGGATGCCGATCTCGATGCCGCACACCTCGCAGTAGCCGTATTCGCCGGTTTCCAGCTTGGCGAGCGATTCGTCGATTTTCTTGATGAGCTTGCGCTCGCGGTCGCGGGCGCGCAGTTCCATGGTGATTTCGGATTCCTGGCTGGCGCGATCGTTGGGGTCGGGATAGTTGATGGCCTCGTCCTGCATGTGGTGCACGGTGCGATCCACTTCCTCCATGAGTTCCCGCTTCCACGCCTGCAAGATGTTGCGGAAATGCGCAACTTGCTTTTCGTTCATGTACTCCTCGCCTTTCTTTTCCTTGTAAGGCGCGAAGCCTAGCGCGGTGGTCTTTGATGCATTGATCTTGGTGACTGGCATCACTCCATCCTCATCGATTGCCTGCCAAAATTAAACTCATATTTATACCAGAAACGCCCTCTCGGCGCAAGAAACACGGCCCGGCGTGCGGCGGACGGGCCGTGCCCGGCTTATACGCCAGAATATCGGCTCGCCGAGGCATTTCTTTAAGCGCTTGTATTGCACGGGCTGCTTGCCCAGGTAAACTATTGCGCCCTACATTTGGCTGATCCGGGAGTATTTAAGAATGCAACTGGCCGCTTTAATTTTTGACGTGGATGGCACGCTCGCCGACACCGAACGCGACGGCCATCGCGTGGCGTTCAACGCGACGTTCGCGGCGGCGGGATTGGATTGGGAATGGGACGTGCCGCTGTACGGCGAGTTGCTGCGCATCACCGGCGGCAAGGAGCGCATTCGCTATTATTTGGACCGCTACAACACCGCGTTCGCGCGCCCGGCGGCATTGGAGGAATTCATCGCGCGCCTGCATGCCGATAAAACGCGCCGCTACACGGAAATGCTGGCGCACGGCAAAATTCCGCTGCGCACCGGCGTGTACAGATTGTTGGAAGAGGCGCGCGGCGCCGGTCTGCGTCTGGCGATCGCCACCACCACGACGCCGGACAACGTGATCGCGCTGTTGGAATATGCGACGCCGTCCATTCCGCAATCCTGGTTCGAAGTGATCGCCGCCGGCGAGATCGTGCCGCATAAAAAACCCGCGCCGGATATTTATCACTACACGCTGGAACACATGGGCCTGAGCGCGCGGCAGTGCCTGGCCTTCGAAGATTCCGAGAATGGATTGCACGCGGCGCGCGGCGCCGGTTTGCAGACCATCATCACCGTGAACGATTACACGCGCGAGCAGGATTTTTCCGGCGCCGCGCTGGTGCTCGATCACTTGGGCGAGCCCGATCAGCCGCTGACCGTGTTGAACGGTGCAGCGGCGCATGGGTGTTATCTGAACGTCGAATGGCTGCGCAGCATCGGCGGCAGGGCGCCTCACGCAAAGCCGCAAAGCCGCCAAAAAATTAATTAAGGAACCTCTGTAAAAGTCCGTCATATCCGCGCAAGCGGTGTCCGGATTTTAGTTTTCCGGAATTCCCGCTTACACGGGGATGACAGAGCATCAGGGAATTATTTGTTAGGTGTTCTGAATTTTTGCGTCTTTGCGTGAGGTATTATGTTTGCGCCTTGGTGTGAGGGTTTTCCCGGCGCAGGCGTTCGGTCCACAGCGCGGTGGCGCCCGCCACCGCCGCGGGCATGACGAAAAAGTTGAGCAGCGGTATGAGCGTGGCGAGCAGCACCGCGCCGCCGAAGCTCAGCGCGGTGAAGCGGTGCGCGGCGAGCGTGCGGCGTTGCGCGGGAAAGGCGACGCCGTGGTTGGCGAGCGGGTAGTCGCTGTATTGCAGGGCCATCATCCAGGCGCTGAACGCCAGCCATGCCAGAGGCGCGATGACGTTGACGCCGGGAATAATGAATAACGGCAGCAACAGCGCGGCGCGCCATAAAAAATACATCAGTTTACGCGCCTCTCCCCACAAGCTCGGCGCCACGTCGCGCAGCATTTTGCGCCAGCTTTGGCCGCCGGGTGCGCGTCCGGTGAGTTGCTGCTCCACCGCCTCGGCCAGTAACCCGTTGAACGGCGCGCCGATGAAGTTGGCGACCAGCGTGAAGCTGAAAAAAATCACGATCAGTCCCAATAGGGCGAACAGCGGCCACAGCAGCCACGCCAGCCATTGCAGCCACGACGGTACGTAGGAGAGCAGCCAGGCGACGAATTGTTGAAACTCGCTTGCCGCAAACCATGTCAGCGCGCCGAAAATTAACACGTTGAGCAGCAGCGGCACGATCACGAAACGGCGCAGACCGGGCCGCGTGATGAGTTCGAAGCCGCGCAGTAAATAGCCTGGGCCGGTGGTCGAATATTTAGTCACAAGTATCAAGTAACAAGTAGCAAGAGAAAACCAATTTTATGCGTTTTTCTTGCAACTTGTTACTTGTAACTTGACGCTTTTAGGCGCTGGTTTGCGGAATGGACGTTTGTTGCAATGCGCGCACTTCGCCCGCGGCTTTTTTGCCGGCGATGAAGGCGTGGTCGGAATTGTAGTATTCCCACTCGCTGTAGCGTCCCGCCAGGATGATGCCGTGTTGCGCGAGCCAGGCGCGCAGCGTCGCGACGTTCCGGCGGCGCGCATGATCGTAGATGACGTAGGCGTACGGCAGGTCGACTTGATGCGCCGTCCGGATGGGATCGTCGTCGCGCAGGAAGCCGATGCGGTGACAGTCTTCGATGCAGCGTTGGATGAGCGCCGTGCCATTGCAGGGCAGCGGTTTGTGCGGCGAGTAGCTGATCTCGCAGGTGAAGGCGCAGCCGCCGGGGTATTGTGCTTGGCGGCGATGGTCCGCGCGATGAGTCGCTCCATGGTCGCCGCGTGGCGTCCCACGAGGTGCCGGCCAGCACCGCGCGCATTTTCGCGGCGCGCCACGCGCGTTCTTCCCGCTGCAATGCAACGCTTGTCCGCAGGCGCGGATAAATTCCGCGGGCGTGGCGCCCGGATGGACGATGTCCGCGTAGGATTCGGCCACGTCCGCGATCGGCGTGCTGACGAGGGGCCGTTCAGCGGCCATGTGCTCCAGCGTTTTGGTGGGGCTGATGAAGCGCGTGGCGCGGTTCAGCGCGAACGGCAACAGGCGTGCGTCCCATCCTTGGTAATTTCTGGATGGAATTATCAGAGCACGAAAAGCAAAAATCACATTTTTGCTTTTCTTCATTTTTCAAATACTTGTGACGCACAATGATGTGCTAATGTCGCGTTAGGCAGGATGCCGGGAGTGACCGTATTTGAAAAAATGGCGGCACATCCATGTGCCGCAGGAATCTCTGAATAAATCAGAGATGCCTTTTACTATCGCGCTGCGTTACGCCGCGGCGCGCCAGCACGGCGGCGCCGTACGCGGCTTCGCGCTGCGCGGCGGCGATCACCGGCACGCCCAGCGCGCGTTCGCGCAGTGTGCGCCACGCCGCGTTCAGCGCGCCGCCGCCGGCGCTGCGCACCGTGACGGGATACGGTGCGCCGAGGCGCGCGAGGAGTTGGTAGCCTTGTTGTTCGATGCGCGCCATGCCTTCCAGCATGCCTTGAAAAAACCGCACATCGTCCTTGGGGCGTGGCGTGAGGCGCGGTGCAAATTGCGCGTCGTTGATCGGGAAGCGCTCGCCGGGCGCGAGCAACGGATAGTAGTCCAGCCCGGTGGGGTGATCGGGTTGCAGCCGCGGCGTCATGTCCGCCAGTTGTTGCGCGCTGAAGTAATGCAGCAATACCGCGCCGCCGCTGTTCGATCCGCCGCCCGCCAGCCATAGGTCGCCCAAGCGGTGGCTGTAAACGCCGTGGCGTGGCGCGAACAACGGGCGCTCGGAGATTACTTTGAGCACCAGCGTGGAGCCCAGCGAGGTGACCGCCTCGCCGGGCCGCGTCGCGCCGCTGGCGATGAACGCCGCGGTGCTGTCGGTGGTGCCGGCGACGACGCGCGCGGCGGGATTTAAATTGAATTGGCGGGCGACGGCGGCGCTGACGCAGCCAAGCGCCGTGCCGGCGGGTACGGTGCGCGGCAAGAGTTCACGGCGCACGCCGAGCGCGTCAAGCCACGCCGGCCAGTTGCGTTCGAGCGGATCGAAGCCGAGTTTCAGGCAATTATTTTCATCGGCGACACCGTAGTGGCCGCCGAAGCGGGCGCTGATCCAGTCCGCTTGGCTGAGCGCATGGCGCGCGGCGGGCGTTGCGCTGTTTTGCAGGCGCAGCAGTTTGGCGAGCGCGCCGCTGGCGCCGTGTGCGGCGCTCGCGGGCGGGGCGAGTTGCGCGATGCGCGCGGCTTCCGCCGTGCTGCGCGCGTCGTTGTACATGAGTGCCGCGCCGAGCGGCGCGCCGTCGCCGTCGGTTAACAGGAGCGTGCCGGAGGTACCGTCCACGGCCAAGGCGGCAACGCGCCGCAAATCCATCCGCGCGCCAAGGTCATCGAGCGCCATACACACGGCCCGCCACCACAATGCGGGGTCTTGTTCGACTTCCGCGTTGCGCCGCCGCGGCGTGGGCAAGGGCGCGGCGGCCTGTGCATGGATGGCGCCTGCATCGTCGATGACCAGCGCCCGGCACGCAGAGGTGCCGAGGTCGAGGCCGAGATACAGTGCGCCGCCGGGCGCCATGCGGGCGTTTAAGGCAGGGTGACGGCGGACGGCGCTACCCAAGCCGGGTGGCGGTATTCGGCGCTGACCGTCGTGTAAATGCCGCCACGCACGTAGAATTCCGCGTTGATGCGCATAAAATGCGGTTCGGAGGCGCGCACCAGGTCGTCCAGGATGCGGTTGGTGACGGCCTCGTGGAAAGCCCCTTCGTTGCGGTACGACCAGATGTATAATTTGAGCGATTTCAACTCGATGCACAGCCGGTTGGGCACGTATTCGATGTGCAGGGTGGCGAAATCGGGCTGGCCGGTCTTGGGGCACAAGCAAGTAAACTCCGGCACGCGCATACGGATGGTATAATCGCGTCCCGGATTCGGGTTGGCGAAGGTTTCCAGGGCTTTGCTGGGTTGGGTAGGCATGGGGCGGTCTCTGTGCTAGCTTTACGGATAGCTTTGAATTTTATCAGACAATACGGGTCACAATGCGCCTCAGCAAGATCAAATTAGCCGGCTTCAAGTCATTCGTCGATCCCACCACCATCCACCTGCCAGGCAATCTGATGGGCATCGTGGGCCCGAACGGCTGCGGCAAGTCCAACATCATCGACGCGGTGCGCTGGGTGATGGGCGAGAGTTCGGCGAAGAGCCTGCGCGGCGAATCGATGGCGGACGTGATCTTCAACGGTTCTACTGCGCGCCAGCCGGTGAGCCAGGCCTCCATCGAATTGGTGTTCGACAACAGCGCCGGCAGGGTAGGCGGGCAGTACGCCCAGTACGCGGAAATTTCCATCAAGCGCCAAGTCACCCGTGACGGGCAATCCAATTATTTCCTGAACGGCGTGCGCTGCCGGCGCCGCGACATCGTGGATATTTTCCTCGGCACCGGCCTCGGCCCGCACAGCTACGCCATCATCGAACAGAACATGATCTCGCGCCTCATCGAGGCCAAGCCCGATGAACTGCGCGTGTTGCTGGAAGAGGCGGCGGGCATCTCCAAGTACAAGGAACGCCGCCGCGAAACTGAGAACCGCATCAAACACACGCGCGAAAATCTGGATCGCGTCAACGACGTGCGCGAAGAGCTGGGCAAGCAGCTGGAGCGCTTGCAGCGCCAAGCCAACATGGCGGAAAAATACAAAGTGCTCAAGGAGCGGGAGCGGCGTTTGAAGGCGGAACTGCTGGCGCTGCGCTGGCGCGCGTTGCGCGACGAGGCGCTCGTGCAGGAACGGCGCATTCAGGAACAGGAGACCGCGCTGGAGGCGCGCATCGCCGAGCAGCGCGCCGTCGAGGCGGCCATCGAAAAGCAGCGCGCCCGCCAGAGCGACGTCAACGAAACCTTCAACGCCGTGCAGGGCGAATTTTACGGCTCTAGCGCCGACATCGCGCGTCTCGAGCAGGCCATCGTGCACGGCAAGGAGCGGCGCCGCGGTCAACAGCAGGAGCTGGAACAGACGGAGCGCGCCTGGGAGGAGTTGCAGGCGCACCTGCGCAGCGATCACCAGCAGATCGCCGAGTTCAGCGAAGAATTACAGCGCATCGAACCGCAATGGCAGCAGGCGGAGCAGGCGCAGCAGGCGTCGCAGCAAGCGCTCGCCGCCGCCGAGCAGGCCATGCATGCGTGGCAGATGGAGTGGGAAAGTTTCAATGAGCGCGCCGGTTTGGCCGCGCAGAGCGCGCACGTCGAGCGCACGCGTCTCGAGCACATAGAACAGCAACTGCAACAGCTCGAGCAGCGCCGCGCGCGCTTGCTGGATGAACAGACCACGCTCGCCGCCGCCTGTCTGGAGCAGGACATTGCGCAACTCACCGCGCAGCAGGCGCTGCACGAGCGCGAAGGCCGGCAGTTGGACGACGCGCTGCACGAGGTGCTGCGCGGCATCAGCGCGGCGCGCGAGCATCAGCAGCAGTTGTCCGCGCAGCTCGATGCGCGGCGCGGCGAACTGGAAGATCGGCGCGCACGTCTTGCCTCGCTGGAGGCCTTGCAGCAGGCGGCGCTGGGACGCGGCCAGGATAGCGTCAACACTTGGCTTGATACCCATCAGTTGCGCAACGCGCCGCGTCTCGCCGAGCAACTGCACGTCGATAAGGGCTGGGAGCGCGCCGTGGAGTGCGCGTTGGGTTTCCACCTCGAAGCGGTGTGCGTGCAAGACCTGCAAGGCATCGCCGGCGCGTTGCAAACCTTGCAGCAGGGCAATTTGAGTTTGCTCGATACCGGCGCGCTGAGCGGCGCGTCCGCGAGCACCGCCGTGACAACGCGCCTGCAAGACAAGGTGCGCGCGCCCTGGCCGCTCGATGCGCTGTTCGCCGGCATTTACGCCGCCGACACGCTACCGGAAGCCATGGCGTTGGCCGCGCGCTTGAGCGTGCACGAGTCGGTGATGACGCGCGACGGCGTGTGGCTGGGCAAGGGCTGGTTGCGCGTGGCGCACGGTCGCGACGAACAATTCGGCGTGCTCGGCAGAGAACAGGAGTTACAGGAGCTGCGCGCGCACGTGCAACAACTCGGCGCGCAGGCGGCGGATTTGCAGCAACGGCTCGATGCCGGCCGCGCGGCGCTGCACGATTTGGAACAGCGTCGCGAATCCGTGCAGGCGGCGGTGAATCAGGCGCAACGCCTGTACGCCGAGACGCAGGCGCAATTAAGCGGCAAGCAAATGCGTGTGGAAGAGATGCGCGCGCGGCAGCGCGCCATCCACGCCGAGATCGAAGAAGTCATCGCACAGCAAGACCGGGCGCGCGATGAGCAGCGCGCGGCGCAAGAGCGCCTGCAAGCGGCATTGGCCGAGAGCGGAAACTTGGAGCGGCGGCGTATGGAACTGGTGCAGGCGCGCGACGAGCAACGCGCCGCGCTGGAAAATCTGCGCGCGGCGGCGCGCGCCGATCACGACGCCGCGCACCAAATCGCCCTGCGCATTCAGTCGCTGCGCAGCGCGCTCACCTCGGCGCAGCAGCGCCTGGAGCGCATGCAAAGCCAGCACGGCCAGCTTGCCGCGCGCCGCGAACAATTGCACGCGGATATCACCGCAGGCGAAGCGCCGCTCGCCGCTCTGCAGAGTGAGTTGGAGCAACTGCTGGCCAAACGTTTACAGATAGAGGCCGAGTTGGGCCGCGCGCGCGCCGCGGTCGAGGAATTGGAACAGGCGCTGCGCGTGCTGGAGCAGCAGCGCCACGCCGCCGAGGCGAGCGCGCAGCAAAGCCGCGCCGAACTCGAACAATCGCGCCTGCACGGACAGGAAATCAAGGTGCGCGGCGAGGCGCTGCACGAGCAAATCCGCGAAGCCGATTTCACCGCGCAGGCGCTACTCGACGAGTTGAGCGCGGAGGCCGGCGAGCAGGCATGGCAGGAACAGCTCGATCAAATCGCGCAAAAGATTCAGCGTCTGGGGCCGATCAATCTGGCCGCCATCGACGAGTTCGCCGAGCAATCCGAGCGTAAGAATTATCTCGATGCGCAATTCAACGACTTGAGTGAAGCGCTCAACACCCTGGAAGACGCGATCCGCAAGATCGACCGCGAGACGCGCGCGCGCTTCAAGGAAACCTTCGACAAGGTCAATAGCGGTTTGCAGGCCATGTTCCCGCGTCTGTTCGGCGGCGGCCATGCCTATCTGGAACTCAGCGGCGAAGATTTGCTCGACACCGGCGTGACGGTCATGGCGCGCCCGCCCGGCAAGCGCAACAGCACCATTCATTTATTATCCGGCGGCGAGAAGGCGCTCACCGCCGTGGCCATGGTATTCTCCATTTTCGAGTTGAATCCGGCGCCGTTCTGTATGCTGGATGAAGTGGACGCCTCGCTCGACGAGGCCAACGTGGGACGCTTCTGCGAACTGCTCAAGCAGATGTCGGAGCGCATTCAATTTATTTATATTACGCACAACAAGGGTAGCATGGAGGTCGCGCACCACCTCACGGGCATCACCATGTCCGAACCCGGCGTGTCGCGCCTGGTGGCGGTGGATGTGGATGAGGCCGTGGCGATGGTGGCCGCCATGTAGCGTGTGCGGGAGCAAGCGCTGATGGATACTTTACGTTTAACATTGATTGTCATTGGCATACTGATCCTGGTGGCGATTTATTTCTACAGCAAGCGCGGAAAAAATAAATACAACGACGATGTGGCTTCTTACGCGCCCGCGCGCGAGTCGGGAAAAGTGGATTTCGACAACGTCACCGACGAGCTTGAACAACTCAGCGGCATTTTGAGCGAGGCGCGTCCGGCGCCGCGCCGCGC
>JBFLZV010000038.1:0-22555 GCA_040756035.1 Pseudomonadota bacterium | reverse complement strand
AACATTATGACAGATCTGTTCGACTTCACGCCCAAGCCCGATGCCTATGCCGTGATGGGCAATCCCGTCGCGCACAGCAAGTCGCCGTATATTCATGCCGCCTTCGCGCGGCAGTGCGGGCAAAAAATCACCTATACCGCCATTCAAGTGGACGTGGGCGGCTTCGCGCAGGCGCTGGGTAATTTTCAAGCCGCCGGCGGACGCGGCCTTAATATCACCGTGCCGTTCAAGCATGAGGCGTGGGAGCTGTGCGACGAACGCAGCGCGCGCGCCGAGCAGGCCAAGGCGGTGAACACCATTTTGTTTAAACCGGACGGCAAGCGCTACGGCGATAATACCGACGGCGTGGGTTTGGTGCGCGATATTCTCGTCAACCACGGCGGACGGATCGCCGGGCGGCGCGTGCTGCTGCTCGGCGCCGGCGGCGCGGCGCACGGGGTGCTGGGCCCGCTGCTGGACGAGCATCCCGCGCTGCTGGTCATCGCCAATCGCACGGCGGACAAGGCGCGCGAACTGGCCGCGGAATTCGCCGCATTCGGCGCGCCGGAGGGCGGCGGCTATCCGGCGCTACAGGGACGGCAATTCGATCTCATCATCAACGGCACGGCGGCGAGTTTGCACGGCGAGTTGCCGCCGTTGCCCGATGGTGTGTTGGCCGCCGATGGCTGGTGCTACGACATGATGTACGGCGCCGCGCCGACCGCGTTCATGCGCTGGGCGCGGGAGCAAGGCGCGGCGCGCGCGCTGGACGGGCTCGGTATGCTGGTCGAGCAAGCCGCGGAAGCATTTTATCTTTGGCGTGGCGTGCGGCCGCACACCGCGCCGGTGATAGCTGAGCTGCGCGCGCGGCTCGTGGGCTAAGAAACGATCTCACGCAAAGCCGCAAAATACAATTATTTCAAGACACCTTTCATTAATATGATTTTCTTTGCGCATTGGCGGCCTTGCGCGAGGCAATCTTTGCATTTAAAAATCCCATTCCAGCGGCGGTTCGTCGAGCAGAGCCGCTTGTTCGCGCAGCGCCAGTATTTGCTCTTCCCAGTAGCGGTGCGTGTTAAACCACGGAAAATTTTTGGGAAAGCTCGGGTCTTGCCAGCGGCGCGCAAGCCAGGACGAATAATGGATCATGCGCAATGTGCGCAGCGGTTCGATGAGTTGCAGTTCGCGTGCATCGAAGGGATGAAAGCCGGTGTAGCCTTCCAGAATATCCGCAAGCTGCGCGGTCATGTCACCGCGTTCGCCGGACAGCAGCATCCAGATATCCTGCACCGCCGGTCCCATGCGGCAATCATCGAGATCGACAAAATGCGGGCCGCGATCGGTCCATAAAATATTGCCGGGATGGCAATCGCCGTGCAGCCGGATAGCACGTATGGCGCCCGCGCGCGCGAAGGCGTCGCTGACTTGCTGCAACAGGTGTTGCGTCAGTGTGCGGTAGGCGACTTCCAGATCGGCGGGAATAAAATCGTGCTCCAGCAGAAATTGCGCGGCGTCGAAGCCGAATTCCTGCACGCTGAGCGTGGGGCGATGCTTGAACGGTTGCACGGCGCCGACCGCGTGAATGCGTCCGATGAAGCGGCCTATCCATATGCGCTGTTCCGCGCTCTCCAATTCCGGCCGCCGTCCGCCTTGGCAGGGAAACAGCGCGAAGCGAAAACCCTGATGTTTAACCAGTGTGTGGCCAGCAGCGTTGCGCAGCGGCGCGACCACGGGAATTTCGTGCTCGGCCAATTGCAGCGTGTAGGCGTGCTCCTCTAGGATGGCGGCGTCCGGCCAGCGACCGGGTCGGTAAAATTTAGCGACCAGCGGAGCGCCGTCTTCGATGCCGACTTGATATACGCGATTCTCGTAGCTGTTGAGCGCCAATATCGCGCCGCTGCAGCGCACGCCAAAGCTTTCCACGGCGTCCAGGATGGTATCCGGATTCAGCGCATAGTACGGTGTGGCGATGTTGACATCCATTTCTGTCGGGACAGGGTGCGTCATGGTAAAATTAACCATCTAAATCAGGAGTTTTAAGGTAACACAATGGAAAATCCTTTGCTTAATATGAGCGGTTTGCCGCCGTTTAAAGCAGTACTGCCCGAGCACGTCGAACCCGCGGTTGACGCCATTCTGGCGGATAATCGCGCTCGCATAGAAAAATTACTTGACGCCACGCAGCACTATACCTGGGACAATCTCGTGCAGCCGCTGGAAGAACTCGGCGAACGGTTGGATCGCGTATGGTCGGTAGTGAGCCATTTGAACGCGGTGGTGAACTCGGAACCGTTGCGCGCCGCGTACAATGCCTGCTTGCCCAAGCTGAGCGATTACGCCACCGAAATCGGGCACAATGCACGCTTGTATCGCGCCTATCAATACATTGCCGCGAGCCCAGAGTACGCCGCGTTGGACGTGGCGCAGAAAAAAATCATCGACAACGCACTGCGCGATTTTCATCTTTCCGGCGTCGATTTGAATCCGTCCGATCAGGCGCGCTACAAGGCCATTCAACAGGAATTGTCCAGTCTGGGCAGCAAGTTCGAGGAAAATCTGCTGGACGCGACGCATGCGTGGAGCAAGCATATTCTAGATGAGGCCGATCTGGCCGGACTCCCGCCCACCAGTCGCGCGTTGGCGCAACAGAGCGCGCGCGAGAAAGGCTTGGAGGGCTGGTTGTTCAGTCTGGAATATCCCTCCTACATGCCGGTGATGAAATACGCCGACAACCGCGCGCTGCGACGCGAGATGTACGAAGCCTATGTCACGCGCGCCAGCGACCAGGGGCCGAACGCCGGCAAGTGGGACAATCTGCCCGTCATGGAAAGAATATTGCAGTTGCGCCACGATCTGGCGCATGTGCTCGGCTATGCCAACTACGCGGAGCTTTCGCTACAGAAAAAAATGGCGAAATCGCCGGAGCAGGTCATGAATTTCCTCAATGATCTGGCGCGGCGTTCGCGCCCCATGGCGCAGCGCGAGCTGGAGGAGCTGCGCGAATTCGCGCGCATCAACTTCAACGCGGAAAATCTAGAGGCATGGGATATTCCCTACTACAGCGAAAAATTGCGCCAACACAAGTACGCGCTGTCGCAAGAAGATTTGCGCCCTTATTTTCCCGAGCCGCGCGTGCTTGCCGGCATGTTCGAGGTGGTGCACCGTCTTTTTGGATTGACCATCAGTGAAGTGAAAAACGTCGATACCTGGCATCCGGACGTGCGTTTTTATGAAATCCGTGATGCGCATAATGAACTACGCGGACAATTTTATCTCGATCTCTACGCGCGCGCCCACAAGCGCGGCGGTGCATGGATGGGCGAGTGCATTACGCGCAAGCGCACGCGCGCCGGCGTGCAAACGCCGGTCGCCTATCTCACTTGTAACTTCACCGCGCCGGTCGGCAAAGACCCGGCCTTGTTCACGCACGATGAGGTGCTGACCCTGTTCCACGAGTTCGGCCACGGTTTGCATCACATGCTCACGCGCGTCGATTACCTCGGTGTTTCGGGCATCAACGGCGTGGCCTGGGACGCCGTGGAACTGCCCAGCCAGTTCATGGAAAACTGGTGCTGGGAGCGCGAGGCGCTGGATTTGATCGCCGCGCATTATCAAACCGGCGCGCCGCTGCCGGATGCGCTGTTCGATAAAATGATCGCCGCGAAGAATTTCCAATCCGGCATGGACATGGTGCGGCAGTTGGAATTTTCGCTGTTCGATTTTCGCCTGCATCTGGAATACGACCCAGCGCGGGGCGCGCGCATCCAGCAGATTCTGGATGAGGTGCGCGATGTTGTAGCGGTGTTCAAGCCGCCGGCCTTCAACCGCTTTGCAAACAGCTTTGCGCACATCTTCGGCGGCGGCTACGCGGCGGGCTATTACAGCTATAAATGGGCGGAAGTTCTGTCCGCGGACGCCTTCGCCAAGTTCGAGGAAAACGGCATTTTCGACCAGGCCACCGGACAACAATTTCTGCATGCCATCTTGGAGCAAGGCGGCGCGCGTGAACCGATGGAATTGTTCGTGGAATTCCGCGGACGCGAACCGAGCATCGATGCACTGTTGCGCCACAATGGCTTGGCGGCGTAACTTCCTCACGCAAAGGCGCAAAGACGCAAAGGATTTAAAGTGGGGGAAAACAACCTAGCTAAAGAAATCGTGGACGCATGTTACAAAGTGCATACCACTCTTGGGCCGGGACTTCTGGAATCCGTATGTGAAACCGTGCTGTTTTATGAGTTACAGCAGCGTAAATTGCATACAGCCAGACAGCAGAACCTGCCAATTCGCTATGAGGAGCTTATTTTAGAAGAAGGTTACCGTGCCGATTTCATCGTAGAGAACAAAGTCATCGTTGAGCTTAAGTCAGTGGAAATCATATTGCCTGTACATTAAGAAACAGTTGCTTACTTACCTTCGATTATCTGGGCTAAAGCTCGGGTTACTGGTTAATTTTGGAGCAGCGTTTATAAAGCAAGGCATAGTGAGAGTTGTAAATGAGAGTTGTAAATGGGCTTGCGGAAGAATAGTGAGAATTTTTGCGTCTTTGTGCCTTTGCGTGAGGAAGTGCGTTGAAAATTGCTACCTGGAACGTTAATTCTCTGCGTGTGCGTCTGGCGCATTTGCTGGATTGGCTTAACACCGTGCAGCCCGACGTGCTGGCCTTGCAAGAGACCAAGATCACTGACGAAGTTTTTCCGGTGCAGGAAATTGAAGCCGCGGGCTATCATGTGGTTTTTTCCGGCCAGAAAAGTTACAACGGTGTTGCTTTATTGAGCCGCTCCCCCGCTCGTGACGTGGTGAAAAACATTCCGCATTTGGATGATCCGCAACGCCGCGTGCTGAGCGCTACGTACGACGGCGTGCGCGTAGTGAATGTGTATGTGCCGAACGGTTCGAGCGTTGGTTCGGAAAAATACGATTACAAACTTTCCTGGCTGGATAAACTGTGTATCTATCTTGAACAGCAACTGGCGCTGCATCCGCGCTTGATCGTGCTGGGCGATTTCAACATCGCCCCCGATGATCGCGATGTGCACGATCCCAAGGCCTGGGCCGGACAAGTGATGGTCAGTGAATCCGAACGCGCGGTGTTCGCGCGTTTGCAAGCGCTCGGCTTGTCCGACGCCTTTCGCTTATTCGAACAGGGCTCTGAAACGTTCAGTTGGTGGGATTACCGGGCGGGCGCATTCCGGCGCAACATGGGCCTGCGCATCGATCACATCTTGGTGAGCAGCGCGTTGCGCAAGCAGTGCCGCGTCTGCCACATCGATACCGCGCCGCGCAAACTGGAGCGGCCATCCGATCATGCGCCGGTCATCGCGGAATTTTCCATTTAAGCATCGCGTGTTCTAAAGCGATTATCCACGTTGCGCTCGTTCGCTGTGCCCGTGGCATAGGGAAAACATACCGGGCAAGACGGTGCGCTCATGCACGGCGTCATTACCGTATCGCCGCGCCGCGCGCGTTTCGTCCCACAAAATCACTGTGATTTCAAAACAGGTGTTAACTGAGCGGCGTGTGAGATCATGGCGCGTCGTAATTAGCGGTTCATCCATAAACCACCTCGGCGCAAAAAATGTATTTTCAATTTAGCAATGATTATGCCAACAATCTATTTCATTGTTTTTTATATAAAAATCATGAAAAGGTTTCTTAAAAAATATGATGATTGTAATTGTACAATTACAATTCAACGAAAAAATTGATTAATGTCGAAACTTTTTTAAACAAGCAGGCGGGGTGGGTTGGTTAATGGTTGGAGTTATTAATCTGAAATTTCTCCATTAGGCGATAAAGTGTCACGCGCGATACGCCGAGGTGGCGAGCCGCTTGTGAAACGTTGTTTTGATTGTAGCGCAGGCTGCATTGCACCGCTTCTCTTTCCGCCTTGGCGCGGGCATCGTCCAGGGTCGTCAAGCGCCGCTGCGAGGCGCGGCGTTCCAGACCGAGATCGGCGGACGTGATGAGGCGATTTTCGCACATCACCATGGCGCGGCGTACACGGTTGATGAGTTCGCGCACGTTGCCGGGCCAGTGATAATCGTTCATGGTTTGCAAAGCCTCACGGCGGAAGCCTTTTACGTTATGGTTTTTTTCCTTGGAGAACTTTTCGAAGAAGAAGCGCGCCAAGAGTTCGATGTCTTCGCCGCGCTCGCGCAGCGCCGGCACTTTTAGGTGCAGCACGTGCAGCCGGTAGTACAAGTCTTCGCGGAAGCGTCCCTCGCGCACGGCTTTCTCCAGATCGACGTGCGTGGCGGCGATTACACGTGCGTCCACCTTGATTTTATCCGTGCCGCCGACGCGCTCGATGGTGTGTTCTTGCAGGAAACGCAGCAGATTGACTTGCAGGTCCAGCGCCAAGTCGCCGACTTCATCCAAAAATAACGTTCCTCCCGCCGCCGCTTCCACGCGCCCGATCTTGCGCTGGTGCGCGCCGGTGAAAGAACCCTTCTCGTGCCCGAATAATTCGGACTGAATCAAGTTGGGCGGCAGCGCGCCGCAGTTTACTGCGACGAACGGCCTATCGGCGCGTGCCGAGCGCTCGTGCACGGCCAGCGCCGCAAGTTCCTTGCCGGTGCCGCTTTCGCCGGTGATAAGCACCGGAGCGTCGACGCTCGCAACTTTACGGATACTGCCGAAAAGCCCTTGCATAAACGGGCTGGCGCCGACCATTTCGTAGTCGCCGAATTTATCTTCGGGATAGTCGCCCAGGTTTTTAATCTGCGCCATGCCCCAGGCGTGACCGAGGGTGGAGAGCAGGCGCGCCGCGTCGAACGGCAGGGTGTGGTAGTCGTAAAAAATCTTGAGGATGTGTTTGCAAAAGTGCGAGGTGTGCAGACAGGTGGGCGAGAGCAGTCCCACCCATTCCACGCGATCGGCGGTCAAAAAGAAATCTTCCACCTCATGGTGTGCGCGTTCTTCGTATGCGCCCAGAAAGGCGAGACCAACCCGGAAATCATACTCGTTAATGAGACGCCGCGCTTGCTGTACGTCTGGCACGGCGTGCATATCCCATCCCGCTGCGTTTAATTCTGAACAAGGCGCGTCGGGCGCACCCGGCGGCTTGAGGTACAACATTTTCCTTGTCTCCAGCACAGACCACTCCTTTTGTGTTTTTCAAAATTAAGATTTTATGGGGTCACGGTTAAAAAATAAAAATTCTCGCTCCTTGACGCATGGAGTTAAAGGTTAAACAAACGGCGCGCTATGACGCCTGCTCGGATTGAATTCCCAAAGGGATGCTGGCCGCGCCTCCTTGCGGTTTTGTTCTTCCTTGCCTGCCCGCTTGGCGGGCAATAACCGATTACATGGAAGATGTATCGAATTAATACAGTAATGTTAATACACCGATTTACAGCGGCTGTCAATTTTTTGCGAAATTTCAAATGAATGGCTCGTATTTACTCAGAAGTCAGAAATAAACGGTGTCGTTTTTATTTCTGACTTCTGAGTAAAAATCCTATTTATTTTACCCCCACCTGTCCCGCCCCCTCGATAGGGGGGCGGGGACGTAGCGTGAAGTATCGTCTTACTTACTGACTTCTGTGTAACTTTTGGATACATTCTAAAAATTATTACTTTTTATAAGCTGATCAGATATCGTATGCACTTTCGCATCCTATGCACTAATGAAATACCAAGACCTGCGGGACTTTTTGACACAGCTCGAGCGCAAGGGGGAACTCAAGCGCATCGGGCTGGAGGTCGATCCGTATCTGGAAATGACGGAGATTTGCGCGCGCACATTGCACGCGGGCGGCCCGGCGCTGCTGTTCGAGCATCCCAAGGGTGGACACATGCCGGTGCTGGGCAATCTGTTCGGCACGCCGCGGCGCGTGGCGTTGGGGATGGGGCAGGAATCGGTGGAGGCTTTGCGCGAGGTAGGCCGACTGCTCGCTCATCTCAAGGAGCCGGAGCCGCCCAAGGGCTTGAAGGATCTATGGGACAAACTGCCGGTGTTGAAGCAGGCGCTGCACATGTCGCCTAAGGTGCTGAGCCGCGGGCCGTGCCAGGAACACGTCATCGAAGGCGCCGACGTGGATCTCGCCCGGCTACCCATTCAAACCTGCTGGCCGGGCGATGCCGGGCCGCTTATTACATGGGCGCTGGTGGTGACCAAGGGCCCGCACAAGGAGCGGCAGAATCTGGGGATTTACCGCCAGCAGGTGATTGCGCCGAACAAGGTCATTATGCGTTGGCTGGCGCACCGCGGCGGCGCGCTGGATTTCCGTGATTGGCAGGCCGCCCGTCCGGGTGAACGTTTTCCGGTGGCGGTGGCGCTGGGGGCCGATCCGGCCACGATTCTGGGCGCTGTGACGCCGGTGCCGGACACGCTGTCGGAATACGCGTTCGCCGGGCTGCTGCGCGGCGCGAAGACCGAACTGGTCAAATGCCTCACGCACGATTTGCAAGTGCCGGCCAGCGCCGAGATCGTGTTGGAGGGTTACATCACGCCGGGCGAGGAGGCGCCGGAGGGGCCGTTCGGCGATCACACCGGTTATTACAACGAGGTGGAGACCTTCCCGGTGTTCACCATCGAGCGCATCACGCACCGCACCGATCCCATCTATCACAGCACCTATACCGGCCGCCCGCCCGACGAGCCGGCGGTGCTGGGCGTGGCCTTGAATGAAGTGTTCGTGCCCATCTTGCAGCGCCAGTTTCCCGAGATCAGTGATTTTTATTTGCCGCCGGAAGGCTGTTCCTACCGTTTGGCGGTGGTGAGCATGAAAAAACAATACCCCGGCCACGCCAAGCGCGTGATGTTCGGCGTGTGGTCGTTTCTGCGCCAGTTCATGTACACCAAATTCGTCATCGTCACCGACGACGACGTGAATATCCGCGATTGGAAAGACGTGATTTGGGCGATGACCACGCGCATGGACCCGGCGCGCGATATAACGCTCGTGGAAAATACCCCTATAGATTATCTGGATTTTGCCTCGCCCGTGTCGGGCCTGGGTTCCAAGATCGGTATCGACGCCACGCACAAATGGCCCGGCGAAACCAGCCGCGCGTGGGGCAAGCCCATTGTCATGAGCGCGGACGTGCAACGGCGCGTGGATGAAATCTGGCAGGCGCTGGGGATATTTTCCAAAAACTGAACCGCGCCCCGGCAAGCGGGCGGCATTTCCTCGTATAAGTGATTGTGTTATAAAGGTTCAATAACCAAAAACACGGGGGATGTCCATGCGCTCGATCATGGTTTTGAACGCCAAAGGGGGCTGCGGCAAGAGCACCTTGGCCACCAATCTCGCCAGCTATTACGCCAACCAGGGCCTGCCGGTGACGCTGGCCGATTTCGATCCGCAAGGCTCCAGCATGGACTGGCTGGCGGCGCGCGCTTTGGACCGCCCGGCCATTCACGGCATCGCCGCCTGGCAAGATGGATTGCGCCCGCCCAAGGACACGGAACGCCTGATCATCGACGCCCCGGCGCGCGTGCACGGCAAGGAACTCACCGACATGGTGCGGCGCGCGCAAACCGTGCTGATCCCGGTGCTGCCGTCGCCCATCGATATCCGCGCCGCCGCCGCGTTCATCAAAGACCTGCTGCTGGTCGGTAAGATATCGCGCGAGGAAACCAAGCTCGCCGTGGTCGCCAACCGCGCGCGCGAATACACGCTCGCCTACCAAGTACTGGAAGACTTCCTCAACAACCTCGACATCCCCTTCATCACCACCCTGCGCGACAGCCAAAACTACATCCGCGCCGCCGAGCGCGGCCTGGGTATTTTCGAACTCGCGCCCTCCATGGTCGAGCAAGACTTGGAGCAGTGGCAGCCGCTGATTCGATGGTTGAATAGTAAGCGTAGTGTGCCGGGATGTTAGTTAGAAATCACTGATGGATACTCTAGAAATTCTCTGGCGGCAATATTCATTGACTGTAGAGCTGTATAAGTTCTACATGGACCTAACAGTGAAATTTAACGTCTTTTACTACGCGGTAACCGGGGCGATACTGTCCTTCTACTTTGCAAACCAGAACATTGATGACGTTAAATATTCGCTTCTGTTGCCAATACTTATGAGCATCGCATTTGCTGGCTTCTTTATATAGGGTGCAATACTTATGAGGTTTCTGCGTGAAGAGGTGTTTCAAATCCGCGATGCCTTAAACCTGCGTGTTGCGCCCGATGTAGGGGTGCTCTCCGTTCTCCTCTGTATCTTCGCAACAGTCTTCATGATTGTGGCTGGTGGTTGCGGATATCTTATAATATGGCACACATAATTTTATAGCTCATATAGATTGGGTTGAACATCGTGAAGCCCAACAAGAACTAGGTGACGTTGGGTTTCATTCCTTAGCCCAGCCTACATCTTTGATATTCGCCAACCCCGCCTGTAAGTTCGGATAAAGCAGCGTCACGCCCAATTCATCGTGCATGCGGCGGTTGTCCATGCGGCGTGATTCATTGAGATACGACAATAGGCCGGGGCTGAGTACGCGCTGCGCTTCGGCCAGCGAAATCTGCGGCGGGCGCGGCAGGCCGAGCGTGTCGGCGACGGCGTTGAAATAGTCGGTTAGGGTGCTGTGTTCGTCGTCGCACACGTTGTACACGGCGCCCGGCTTGCCGTGTGCGGCGGCGGCCACGCATACGCGCGCCAGATCGTCGGCGTGGATGCGATTGGTGTAGGGGGCCTCGGTGTTGCGCACCACCGGCAGACCTTGTTGCAGGCGCTCCACCGGCAAGCGGCCCGGCCCGTAGATGCCGCCCACACGTAGAATTACCACCGGCTTCCCACTCTGCCGGCTCCACTGCAGGAGCGCCGTCTCGGCGGCCAAGCGCGCCTTGGCGCGCGCGGTGTGCGGGGCGGGCGGCGTGTCTTCCGTGACCCACGCGCCTTGGCGGTCGCCGTAAACACCGCTGGTGCTGATGTAAACTATTTTTTCGGGCGGTTGCTCCAGCGGAACGGCGTCGAGAAATGTCGCCATGCGCGGATCGGTTTCCGATTCCCCGGGCGGCGGCGCAAAGTAGTATAATAAGCAATCATGAACGAGCATATCGCGCAGCGTAGCGGGGTCGTCCAAGTCGCCGGCGACGGGGAGTAGGCCGCGCGCTTGCAGCCGCGCCTGGCTGTCCGGCGTGCGCGCAAGCGCATACACGCGCTGCCCTTGTTGCCGATGCAGCGCGGCGACGCGTAAACCGATATCGCCGCAGCCGACGATGAACACCTGATTCCGAGCTTTCAAGTATCGCCCCTTACGAACTCCGCGCAATCTTCGACGCCAACCATACTAGAGTTATCGATGAGTTTCAAAGTACACGTTACGCCCAGCGGCCACGAATTCAATGTCGAGCCGGGCGAGGTTGTTTTGGAAGCGGCGCTGCGCGCGGGCCATCCCTTTCCCTACGGTTGCCGCAACGGTTCGTGCGGATCGTGCAAGGGCAAGGTGTTGGAGGGCGCGCTGGATTACGGCGTTTACCAGGCCAAGGCGCTGAGCGACGCGGAACGCGCCATGGGCTACGCGCTGTTTTGCCAAGCCAAGCCGCTCAGCGATTTGCGCGTGGAAGTGTGCGAGGTGCACAGCGCCGCCGGCGTGGTGGTGAAAATTCTGCCGTGTCGCGTGGAAAAGCTCGAACAGCTTACGCACGACGTGGTGCGCGTGTTTCTCAAGCTGCCCGCCACCGAGCGTTTGCAATTTCTCGCCGGCCAGTACATCGATATTCTTATGCGCGACGGCTGCCGCCGTAGTTTTTCCATCGCCAATGCGCCGCACGACGATAAATTCATCGAGCTGCATATTCGCATGGTGGAGGGCGGACGCTTGACCGGCGACGTGTTCAGCGCGTTCAAGGAAAAGGCCATCCTGCGCATCCAAGGGCCGCTGGGAAATTTTTATCTGCGCGAGGATTCCGACCGCCCCGTTATATTTATCGCCGGCGGCACGGGTTTCGGCCCGATCAAGGCCATCATCGAACACGCCATCGCGCAGAACTCCACGCGGCCCATGCATTTATATCGCGGCGTGCGCGCCAAGCGCGATCTGTATCTCGAAGAATTGACGAGTATTTGGAAGACGCATCTGCCGCACTTCACTTATACGCAGGTGCTGTCGCAGCCGTTGCCGGAAGATCATTGGCAGGGCCGCCGTGGTTACGTGGCGCAAGCCGTGCTGGAGGATTTCGCGGATGTGCGCGAATATGAGGTTTACGCCAGCGGACCGCCGGCGATGGTGCAGACCGCGCACACGGCATTGGTCGAACGCGGATTGCCGCCGGAGCATTTTTACGCCGATCCGTTCGAGTTTGCGCAGGACAGCGCGCCGGGTGTGCAGGTCGAAGACGTTTTTACCGCCAAGACGCCAAGAATTTAATTGCTACAGTGTCATTCCCGTGTAAGGTCGTCACCCCGGACTTCGGTCAAGGGCGGGAGTCCAGGAGTGTAGCCGCTCAGTTCCTGGGCCCCCGCTTTCGCGGGGACGACGACAATTCTCAACAGTAGCAGCGTGCACACGGCGCACGTTACACGTTGTCCAACATCATGAGCAAGCCTTTGCGGTAATACTCGCGCGCCGCTTCCGGTTCGTCCATTTGTTCCAGAAGATTTCCCAACTCTTGGAAGGTTTCGCCGCGCGGAGCGACGCCGACGCTCGCCTCCAGGTACGCGCGCGCTTTGCCCCATAGACGGTTGCGCGCCGCCAGTCTTCCCAGGGTAAGCAGCAACACGGGATTTTTCGGGTATTCGTTCAGCCATTCCTCGGCGTGCGCGAGCTGCTTGGCCGGGTCAGGGCCTTGCACCAGGCCGTAAAGATGCACCAGCCGTTCGTTCCACTGTTTTTTCAGCGTGTCGCGCAGCAACGCTTCGCACTGCAACTCCTCGCTGTGCGCGCGCAGTTGTTTGGCGAATTCCAGTACGATATCCGGTGCCGCGCGCAGGCGTTTGGGGACGCGCCGCCAGATGTTGTAGAGAGTCTGCACGTCGGAAGCGCGCGCGGCGGATGCGAGCAGTCCCTTGTAGGCGCGCATCTCCATCTCATCGGCCTCGGCGGCGGACACAACTTTGCGTTTGCGCAATTCCGGTAATAGCTCCAGCAGTTGTTCCCAGTCGTGCATTTGCACGTGGAGCTTCATCAGCAGCTTCAGCACGTAGCCGTGCTTGGGCGCAAGTTGGCGCAAGCGTTTGAGCGTGGCCAGCGCCTGTTCCGTTTGCCGATGGCTGAGTTGCAGTTCCGCTTGCGTCAGACTCACGGCGACGTCCGCGTCGGGCGTGCTTTCATGGGCCAGGCGTAAATAGTTGTCGCGCCGTTCATAGGCTTCTTGCTTTTGCGCGGCGCGCGCGGCGGCGAGGTAGTGCAGCAGCGGCACCTCACCGAGCGTAGCGTATTTGATTAAATTCTCCTCGGCGTCCCGCCACCGGCCTTCCTCCAATTGGATGAGTCCGCGCGTGAGCGCGGCGCGCGCTTTTTGCAAACGCCGTGCATTTTGCCAGGCGCGCATGCGGCGCGGCAGTTGCCAGGCGTTGACTATAAAACGGATCAGGTAATAGAGCGCCAGGAAACCGAGCACCAACACAATGACGGTGAGCGTGAGCGTGGTTTCCAGCTTCCATGCGCCGTGGCTGATTAACACATAGCCCGGATCGCTGCGCATAACCAGCGCGACGCTCGCGGCGATAATTAAAATGATTAAAGCGGAGATAAGTAATTTCATGGCGAGCCGGGCTGCGCTTCAGGCGCCGCGTCGGCGGGCGGCGCCGCGGCGGGTGTTTGCTGATCCACCAGACGCTGCACGGCGGCGATGGTATCAGCAATTTCCGGCAATGGCGGATTGATGTCGGTTTGCTCGAGGCGCGCCAGCGTATCGAGCATGGCGGCGGTGAGCGGCGCGCGCGTGTCGAAATAAGTGTTCAGCCAATCGCGCGCCGTATTCAGGCTGGCGCGGAAGTTTTGCGCGTCGCGGCGCAGTAAATTTAGGCGTGCGGCTTCCAATTGCAGGCGTAGATTTTGGTATAGAAAATAACTTTGCTGCGGCGGAATCAGCGGCATGGCGGGCTTGTCGTCATAGCGCACCGTTACCAAACCTTTCAGCTCCGACCAAATGTTTTGCAGCACGTCGCGCCAATCACGCATTTCCGACTCGCGCGCGGGGTGAGACGCCGCGCGTTTCTGTCCGGCGAGCGGCAATTGCGGCACGCTGCGGGTCAGGCTGTTCAGTGTGAGCGCCATACCGCTGATGTCTGGCTGTTTTACGCTCGCCAAGGCGTTGAGTTCGGCGGCGAGCAGGGCGCGCACGCGCAACGCCATCGGATCGGCGTTGGCGCGCAGCAGTTGATCGGCGGTGGACAGGGCGCTGACGGCGCCTGTCACGTCGCGGTCCAGAAGCAGGCGATGCTGAGCCACGCGCAACAAATATTCCGCCTCGATCAGCGTTTGCGAAACGGAAGCGCTTTTGCGCAGTTCCGTTTGCAACGCTTGCACGGCGTCGTGCAGCGCTTGCTGCTCACCGCGCAGTGTGTTCAATGCATTATCGTGCGCGCCGAGTTGGCCGGCCAGTTGCCGAGTCTGCGTTTGCATTTTCTCCAAAGCCGCCGCGCTTTGCGCCGTCTGCGCATTGACGATGCGCCGTGTCTCGCTCAGCTCGCGCCACAGCAGTACCGCGGCGACGCAGGCGGCCAGCGCAAACAACAGGGCGAGCGAGGCGAACAGGGCGAGTCCGCGGCGCGGCGCAGTCTCCGCTTTTTGCGGAGTTGGTTGGGGGAATGCCGGGGTGGGTTCGAGAGGCGCTGCGTCGGGTGGCGCGTCGGGAGTGGTGGTGGAATTCATTTTCTCATACCTCCATGTACTGCATTGATGATCGCTTCCACCAAGGCTTCGTCACAAGCCGCGCTGCTGACTTGCGGAGGATGCTGAAAACCCAGTTCGCGCGCCAGTTCTGCTTGACGCTCGCTGATGACCACCAGCGGAAGTTGACGCAACTGTGGTTGTGCCTCGGATCCGGCTAGATCGAATAAATTGCGCAATCCTTCATTGCTGGTAACGGTGACGATGTCGACGTCGCGGTGCATTAGGGCATGCAGCAGCGCGCCGCTATCGCCTTGCGGCTTGGCGCGCCGATAGACTTCCGCGTATTCCACCTGCGCGCCGCGCTCGCGCAGCGTGTCGGCGAGAAACTCACGGCCGCCTTCGCCGCGAAAGATTACGATATTTTTGCCGCGCACGTCGTGCATTTCGTCCAACGCCAGCAGCGCCTCGCTGTTGAATTTACCGCTCGGACAGATATCGGCGCACAGGCCGTATTGTTCGAGTTCCTTGGCGGTGCGCTGGCCGACGGTGGCGAGTTTCAAGTGCGGCGGCAGCGCGCGCCGCCCCAGGATCAAACTCATGCCTTGGTTGACGGCGTTGGCGCTGATGAATATGGCGATGTCGAATTCGTCGAGCCGGGCGACGACGTCATCCAGCGCGGCGCTGTTTTCCGGTTCGACGATGTCGAGCACCGGAAACAACAATACTTGTCCGCCGTGCGCCTCGATGAGTTCGCGCAGGCGCTGCGCTTGATGCACGGGACGCGTGACCAGGACGCGCACCCTGTCGAGAGCGGGTTTGCTATGGTTAAGCGAGGCGCTCATCCGCGTATATGTCTTTGAGTATGGCGCGCGCGCCGCGCGCGAGCAGATCGTCGGCCAGCGTCACGCCGAGCTGCGCGGCGTGCTGCGCCGCGCCGTTGACTTTGCCGCGCACTACTTCGCTGCCGTCGGGGCGGCCCACGAAGCCGCGCAGGGTGAGCGCGCCGTTATCGAGTTGCGCGTAGCCGCCGATCGGCACTTGGCAGCCGCCTTGCAGGCGCTGGTTCATGGCGCGTTCGGCGTGCACGCAGGTGTAAGTGTCGGGATCGTGCAGCACGCCGATGAGCGCGTGCACGCGCGCGTCCTCGCTGCGGCATTCGATGCCCAGCGCCCCCTGGCCGATGGCGGGCAGGCTGATTTCGGGTTCGAGGTATTGCGTGATGCGCGCCGCCATGCCCAGACGCACCAGCCCTGCGGCGGCGAGGATGATGGCGTCGTAGGCGCCGCTGTCGAGTTTTGCGAGACGCGTGTTCACGTTGCCGCGCAGGGTGATGATTTCCAAATCGGGACGGCGTTCGTGCAACTGCGCTTGGCGGCGCAGGCTGGACGTGCCGACGCGCGCGCCGGAAGGCAGCGAGTCGAGGGTGGGAAAATTATTCGACACGAACGCATCGCGCGGGTCTTCGCGCTCGCAGATCACCGGCAGATGCAGGCCGTCGGGAAATTCCACCGGCACGTCTTTCATGGAATGCACGGCGATGTCGGTTTCGCCTTCCAGCAGGCTGATTTCCAATTCTTTGACGAACAAGCCTTTGCCGCCCACTTTGGCGAGCGGCGCGTCGAGAATCTTATCGCCCTGCGTGCTCATGCGCACCAGTTCCACGTGCAAGCCCGGATGCGCGGCGAGCAAACGCGCGCGGATGTGCTCGGCTTGCCACAAAGCGAGCGGACTTTTGCGCGTGGCGATGCGCAGTGTAGATTTTTCCGACATGCGAGAACCCTGTTGAAAGTGCTAATTGTACCGGAATAAGAGTGAGCCGCGAAGTAGTGTTGAGCGAATCGAAAGAGAAGTTTACACAGAAGTCAGTAAGTAAGACGACACTTCACGCTACGTCCCCGCCCCCTTGAAGGGGGCGGGACAGGGTGGGGGTAAGTAAACAGGGTTTTTACTCAGGAGTCATCCATAAGCGGTGTCGTCTCTGACTCCTGAGTAAGTGTTCCGTGGAATTGGTGCATAATTCCACGGCTTAAGGTAAGCTCAATACAACGAGCTTTAAGGGAGCGAATCGCCATGCGTTGCACCCGCCTAAGCCTGTTTCTATTGTGTTTGCTCTGCCCGCTGCTGTCCGCCAGTCAAAGCGAGGGGCAGGCCGTGCTGCTGGAAGTCACCGGCGTGATCGGCCCGGCCACGGATGATTACGTGCAGCGCGGTTTGCAAAGGGCGGTGGCGCAGCGCGCCGCGCTGGTGATCGTGCGCATGGACACGCCGGGCGGGCTGGATACTTCCATGCGCGCCATCATCCAGAACTTCATCGCTGCGCCGCTGCCGATTGTAGTCTATGTCGCGCCGAGCGGCGCGCGCGCCGCCAGCGCCGGCACGTATATCCTCTACGCCAGCCACGTCGCCGCCATGGCGCCCGCCACCAACCTGGGCGCGGCGACGCCGGTGCAGCTCGCGGGCCCGTCCGGCGCGCCCGATCCCGAGAAAAGCCAGGACGCCATGGCGCACAAAATGATCAACGACGCCGTCGCCTACATCCGCGGCCTGGCGCAGATGCGCGGGCGCAACGCCGACTGGGCGGAGCAGGCGGTGCGCGAGGCGGCCAGCCTGTCGGCGGAGGCGGCGTTGCAGCAGAACGTGATCGATCTGATTGCAACCGACGTCGCCGACCTGCTGTCCAAACTGAACGGCCGCAAGGTCAACGTGCTCGGCCAGCAGCGCACGCTCGACACCGCGGGCCTCGCGGTGCAGCGCATCGAACCCGACTGGCGCACGCGCCTGCTGGCCATCATCACCGATCCGAACGTGGCCTATATCTTGATGCTGGTCGGCATCTACGGCCTGATTTACGAATTCGCCAACCCCGGCATGGTGCTGCCCGGCGTGGCCGGCGCGGTGTGTCTGCTGCTGGCGCTGTTCGCCTTCCAGGTGCTGCCCATCAACTACGCCGGCCTGGCGCTGATGCTGCTCGGCATCGCGTTTGTGATCGCCGAAGTCTTCGTGCCGAGTTTCGGCGCGCTGGGTATCGGCGGCGTGATCGCGTTCGCGCTCGGTTCGGTCATGCTCATCGACACCGGCGCGCCCGGCTACGGCATCGCCTGGCCGCTGATTGCGGTGTTTACGCTGGTGAGCGCGGGATTTTTCTTTCTGGTCGGCGCGCTGCTGCTCAAGTCGCGGCAACAGCCCGTGGTCAGCGGCCGCGAACAAATGATCGGCAGCTACGGCGAGGCGCTGGAGGATTTCAGCGCCCATGGCAGCGTGCGCGCGCACGGCGAGATCTGGCAGGCGCGCACGCAGACGCCACTGCGCCGCGGCCAACGAGTGCGCATCACGGGTTTGGAAGGATTGACTTTGCTGGTGGAACCGGTTGCGCCGGCGCCCATCAAGGAGAACTGACATGACGATGTATTCACTGTATTTGTTGATCGGATTGATCGTCGCGTTTTTGCTCAGCGCGATCCGCATTTTCCGCGAGTACGAGCGCGGCGTGGTGTTTCAACTGGGCCGCTTCTGGAAGGTTAAGGGGCCGGGGCTGGTCATCATCATCCCCGTCGTGCAACAAGTGGTGCGTGTCGATCTGCGCACCATTGTCATGGACGTGCCGAGCCAAGACGTCATCTCGCGCGACAACGTGTCCGTGAAGGTGAACGCAGTCATTTACTACCGCGTCATCGATCCGCAAAGCGCCATCATTCAAGTGGAAAACTACGATTTCGCCACCAGCCAATTGGCGCAGACCACGCTGCGTTCCGTGCTCGGCCAGCATGAGTTGGATGAAATTCTCGCGGAGCGCGACAAGCTCAACGCCGACATTCAGCAAATCCTCGACCGCCAGACGGACGCTTGGGGCATCAAGGTGTCGCAAGTGGAAATCAAACACGTGGACATCGACGAGAGCATGATCCGCGCCATCGCCCGTCAGGCCGAGGCGGAGCGCGAACGGCGCGCCAAGGTGATACACGCCGAAGGCGAGTTGCAAGCCTCGCAAAAACTGCTGGAGGCCGCGCGCGTGCTTGCTCAGCAGCCGCAGGCGTTGCAACTGCGTTATTTGCAAACGCTGAGCGCGATCGCCGGCGAGAAGAGTTCCACCATTGTCTTTCCGGTGCCGGTGGACACGATCAAGGAATACTTTAAGGGATAGAAATCCGTGCAAGGAAGGTGCTCGAATAACTTCAGCCGAAACAAAAGGAGATAACCCATGCAGCGTACGCCGACCGTGTCCAAACTTAGCGCGCCCAACGGCCACACCGTTACGTTGGAAGTATTCGAGGGGGATCAGACCGTGCTTACCCATTATGACGCGCGGGGAAATATACTCTCCAGAACGTGCTCGGGGAAATGCGGAGATCAACAAGTGGGGCCGATAGATTGCCCGGAGGGAACATCTCCGCATTTAAATTGCGTCGTTGATCCTCCTACGCTGGCGTGCGTGAAGGATTGAGGGCTTAATTCCGGATGCGCAAACTTTTGCGCACGCCCGCCACGTGGCGGCGGCTGACTTCCAACCGCTCGTCGACGCCGGCGAGATTGATTTGAAAATTTCCCGATCGGTCGCGCTCCATGCCCCGAATAAAGGGCAGTGCGACCAGGGCGTTACGGTGGATGCGTAGAAAACGCTCGCCGAATTCGGTCTCCAGAGTTTTCAGCGAATCCTGAATCAATACTTCGCCGCGCGCGTGGCGCACCGTCACGTATTTTTGATCGGCCTTGAAGTAAATAATGTCGGATACCGGCACGAGCTGGATGTTGCCGTGCGCCAGCGCGCTGATGTGCGTGCGCGCACGCGCGCCGCTTTGCTGCAAGGCGGCAGCCTGCGTGCGGCTAAGCTGTCGCGCCTTGCGCAAGGCGTGTTCCAGACGCTCCTTGTGAATCGGTTTCAGTAAATAATCGACGGCGTTGGCTTCGAACGCCTCCAGGGCGTGATCGCCGTAGGCGGTGGTGAAAATCACCGCCGGCGGCTGTTGTAGCGTGCCGAGGTGGCGCGCGGCCTCCAATCCGTCCATGCCGGGCATACGAATGTCGAGTAGGATGACATCCGGATGTAATTCACCGGCGCGCGCGAGCGCCTCGGCGCCGTTGCCGGCCGTGCCCACCACGCGGTAATGGCCCAGTTCGCCGAGCAAATCCTGCAAACGCGCGCGCGCCAGCGGCTCGTCATCAGCGATGAGTATGTTCATGTTCGCTTACCCGATACGGAAAGGTGATCAGCACGCTATGCCGCCCGTGCGCGCCACCGTTTTCACTATGCAGCCGGCCCTGCGCGCCGTAATAGGCGGCCAGACGCTGACGCACGTTGTCCAGGGCCATGTGATTACCCGGTGGACGCTTGCTGGTGGAGTTGGGGGAGATAGGATTAGCGATAGAGATATGGATAAGGTTTTGCTCGCGGCGTCCGCTGATGTGTATGGTGCCGCCTTGCGGCAGCGGCTCGATGCCATGGTAGACGGCGTTTTCCAGCAGCGGTTGCAGCGTGAGGGCCGGGAGCAGGGCGTCGTGCGGCAGATCGTCGGTGTCCCATTGCACGTCGAGGCGTTCCCCCAGGCGCAATTTTTCAATAGCGAGATATTTGCGGCACAGTTCCAACTCGTCGCGCAGCGACGTTTGATTGCGCACTTCGGCCAGGCTGGCGCGAAACAGGTCGGCGAGATTCTGCACGGCGGCCTCGGCGATGTGCGGCTGACTGCGCGTGAGGCTGGCGATGGTGTTCATGCTGTTGAAAAGAAAATGCGGGCGGATGCGCGCTTGCAACGCCTCGATGCGCGCGCTAGCCTCGGATTCGAGATTTTTCTTCCATTGGTGCTGCACGTAGAAATAACGCAGCGCCAGCGCGCTGACGACGGCGCTGATCCCTACGTTGCGCAATAGAAAATCGCGGTGCCAGTCACCGGCCAGCTCCAGGCCGAACGCGGGGCCGCGCAACAGCCAGTAGACGCCCTCGCTCACCAGGGCGGTGACGGCGAGCAGCAGCACGTAGCTCAGCGCGGCGGCGGTGGCGTTGTCCAGCCTGCGCAGCAGCGGGCGGCTCGCGCATAGCAGCGCGGCGCTGACCAGTGCGGTCCACAGTATAAACAGGGAAAATAGGCTCAGGTCGCTCCAGCGGTCCGCACTGCCATAGGGGCCCAGCGCCAGGACAAAGGCCAGCAACTGCGCAATGACCAACAGGGCCAGCACCATGCGCATGCCGCAGAAATTCGGCAGAAACAGGTCGTCGTTAGTAGCCATGCATTGGCATCTTATCGAGATTTCTCATTAAGCAGGCTATACAATAAGCGCGCCGCGCGGAAAAGCAATATCTGCCGGTATACTAGCAGGCACTGTGCCACTTTTAAAAACGGATGCGATATGGCCGACAAAACCAGCAAAAAGCCGTGGTCCGGGCGTTTCAGCGAACCGCTCGACGCCTTCGTCGAGGCGTTTACCGCCTCGGTAGACTTCGACCGGCGTCTGTATAAGCACGACATCCAAGGCTCCATCGCTCACGCCGAGATGCTGGCGCACGTCGGGGTCATCATTCAGGATGAATGCCGCGCCATCACGGACGGTCTACGCGCCATCGAGGCGGAGATCGAGCGCGGCGAATTTACGTGGCGCACGGACCTCGAAGACGTGCACATGAACATCGAAACGCGGCTCATCGAGCGCATCGGCGAGGCCGGCAAGAAACTGCACACCGGGCGTTCGCGCAATGACCAGGTCGCCACCGACCTGCGTCTTTATTTGCGCGCGGAGATCGACGCGGTGCGCGCCGAACTACTGCGTCTGCAAGGCGCGCTGCTGGACGTGGCCGAGCGCGAAGCGGCGACCATCATGCCCGGCTTCACGCATTTGCAGATCGCACAGCCTGTCACTTTCGGCCATCACATGATGGCGTGGTTCGAGATGCTGAACCGCGACCGCGCGCGCCTGTATGATTGCCGCAAACGCGTCAACGTCATGCCGCTCGGCGCGGCGGCGCTGGCCGGCACCAGCTTTCCGATCGACCGCGCCTACACCGCGCAACGGCTCGGTTTCGACGCGCCCGCGGAAAATTCGCTGGACGCGGTGAGCGACCGCGACTTCGCCGTCGAGTTTTTGGCCTGCGCGGCGCTGTGCATGGTGCATCTGTCGCGCTGTTCGGAAGAGTTAATTCTGTGGTCATCGCCGCAGTTCGATTTTGTCGATCTGGGCGACAGTTTTTGCACGGGTTCTTCCATCATGCCGCAAAAGAAAAACCCCGACGTGCCCGAACTGGTGCGCGGCAAGAGCGCGCGCGCCATCGGCAATTTAACGGCGCTGCTCACGCTCATGAAGGGCCAGCCGCTCGCCTATAACAAGGACAACCAGGAAGATAAGGAGCCGCTGTTCGACAGCATCGACACGCTGAAGGGCGCGCTGCGCGTGTACGCCGACATGATCCCGGCCATGCGCGTCAAGCGCGAAAATATGCTGCAAGCGGCGCAACGCGGTTTTTCCACCGCCACCGATCTCGCCGATTATCTAGTGCGCAAGCAGGTGCCGTTCCGCGACGCGCACGAGATCGTGGGCAAGGCGGTGCGGCATGGAGTGGAGAGCGGGCGTGATTTGGCGCAGATGTCGCTGGAGGAGTTGCGCCGTTTTTCACCGCTGATCGAGCAAGACGTGTTCGACGTGTTGACCTTGGAAGGTTCGCTGCGCGCGCGCAATCACATCGGCGGCACGGCGCCGGAGCAGGTACGCGCCGCGGTGCGGCGCGCGCGCGCGGCGCTGGCAGAAGGCTGAAAAAGTCCGTCCTGGACTTTTCAGCCACACAAAGCAAAAATGTCATTTTTGCTTTGCTTCATTTTTCAAACACTCACGTGTTTGAAAAATGGCGGCACATCCGTGTGC